>JAFUFT010000022.1 GCA_017469795.1 Oscillospiraceae bacterium | reverse complement strand
TGAAGAACTGCTAATTTTTTGAACCGTTTTGCGCAGATTATTTGAATCTACAATTTAACTGAAAAGTTAACGGAAATGGGAATAAAAACTCAAATATTCGGTTTTTATAACTTTTTTGTTGGCTAATCCTTTCGAAAACCCATGATTTACGGCGATAAACGTTCAAATAGTAACAACGTTCTTTATGACTGCCCAGAATCATTTAATTTGCGAGAAAACTGCCATTTCGGGTGCAAATAAATTTCGGCTATACATGCGCATATTCGTGCCGTTCTAATCATATAATACAAAAAAAAACCTGCTCACTCCTCATTCTTGCAAACACCCAGCCGCAGGAAGATCGGATATAGATAGCTCCCGCTGCCGGGGAGGCCCAGAGCTTTCGGCCCTTTCACGATCTCCAGCTCCCGTGCCCTCTTGTAACCAAGTTCCACTGTACTCCGGCTTATGCTCTTCTCCTTCCCTTCGATCCAGATCTCGTTGCCATATCCGTCAATAGAGGCACCATTGTAATGGTGGCCGCCGCTGCCACCGGCTCTGCTGACGGTATACTTGAACCGCACGCCCTCCCGGCTGCCGCGGCCAAAGGTTTTGAACGGGTAGTCTTCAAAGGCAATGATGGCTTTCCAAAGGTACTCCGTTTCGTCTGGGAGATCGGTATGAAGCCTCAGCTCGTCCACAGCTTTAACTCGGCGCCGGAATACACGGTGCCGGTCGGCGTTGACTGTTGTCTGGTCAAGGTTAAAAGCCAGATTCTTATACGGAAGGTAGGAATTGATGGAGGCGCGGCTTAACCTCGTCTTCTCCATTATAGCTTCCACACTCGCTCCCGTACCTCTCATCTCTTGCACTGTACGAGAGAGTGTGGTCGAGAAGAAGTTGGCTGTAATCAGAAGTTTACGGGTACGGAGGATCGTGGTGTTTAGCTCATCCGCTACAGATCGAAGGGATGGGAGATCTGCATCCCTCTCATCTCGGTCATCGTATGGTTCAACATAAGCCTCTACAGCCTTATGAAGTAGCTGCTCCATTGACAGCTTGGGATCTGGATTTTTCTTTTTTGGTCTTGCCATATGTCATTCATCCCCTCAAAATAAGCAGGCCGTTCTAATCATGTGCCTCGAAAAGAAAGCCGGAAGCAGGCGCTTTTGCGTCGGTTGCCCTCCGACTATTCGCTTCTAAAACTGTCATTCCATGTGATAATGCCATCTGTGTTGAAACCAACAACAATTGCCGTCACGTTATACTCATCTGGTATCTCCCGCTCGAAGACGCGGTAATGGTCAATCGGTTCCAGTTCATTGCTCGCCCGTTCATCAGCGGGTGGCCTGAACCCGCGATTATCGAATCCGTATTGTACGCGATTCTCCGGCAGCTTCTCCGGCTCATTCGTGTGGATGTGATAGATGACTTCTGTGTTCTTATCTATCTCAGTACCGATCAGCCAAAGAAGTCGGTTACCGTCCTGATAGATAAGCGTATCGTATTCCTCATTCCATGATTTTAGCACCGCCGTTCCCGGCAAACCTGGAATCACCGGTACGTCTCCGGAGACGTATTCAACTTCTGCACCACGAGCTGTGGGGTTGATCCATGTGCCTGTGGGCATCAATGGCCGCCCCTTGAACTTAATCTGGACTTCTGCTTTTTCCTCCAGGCCCAGTAATTCAGCTTTGAACTGCTTCCCATCCACAACCGTATCAACAGGCTCCCCACCCACATAGATACTATAGTCCGGAGTTGTTCGGTCGTATAGGAAGCACTCACCCTCTATGTTCACCTTATCATCCACAGTCAGGGATGAAACAGAAAACCAGAACTGCTCCGTAATCCGAGTGTATATATTGCTCTTAGCGGCAGGCACAGCGACCATAATGCAGCCGATCAAGCCAGCGGTAAGCATTGCCCACGCCGCCCATCTTCGCTTATCAACCTTGCTGAGCAAGCTGAAGATCAGCAGTCCAATGGCTGCGCCGAGCACATTACTGATCAGATCATCCACGTCCAGCATCCCGCGATAGGTGAAGAACTGCGCCAGTTCAACACATAACGACGTGGCAAGGGCGATGAGCAGGGTGAATCGTGGGCGGAAAATAGACGCCAGGAAGTACCCGAGCGGAACGAAGAGACAGATATTCAGCAGTATCTGCTTTCCGTGGCCGTGAGAAGTATAGCTCCACAACGGCACCAGGTGCGTTACTCGGCTTAATGTCGGGACGCGGGAGAGAACCGTGATGTAAAGGATGAACAGAAGGCAGACCGCCAGACCAAGGCGCTTTTTTCTATTCCCTTCCATCCGGCTTTCTCATCTCCCTCTGTACTTTACCTCTTTTCGCGAGTGTATTATGAAGAGAGGCGGTTGTTATGCCGCCGTCTCCTTCAGTTCCTTGATTTGATCTTCGGCTTCGCCGATCAGTCTCAGCAGCTTTTTCTCGCTTTTTTCATCAAGCCATGCCGGTTCCTCATTGAGCACAGCCATCTGAGGGAAGACATGGAACTTGGTTTTCAGCGTGAGAAACTCAGCTGGGACATCCTTACGCTCTCGGTCACAAATTGTTGATTCCAGCAGCCCAGACCTTTCAGCCGCCTCTGCCAGAGTCACCTTCCCATAGATCGTATCGACGATGTGGTTATTACTTTTGTTTCGTGCATTTTCCTTCTGAGTAACCCACCGACAGTTCTCCGGGCTGTAAGGCCCATTATAGTCGATGCGATCAATCTGCAACCCCGGCTGGTATGTCGGACCCATATCTTCGATGAATTTACGGGGGTCGTCCCGCCAACGGTCACATACCATGATACCCTTTGCGCCATACCTCTCGTAGGCTTCCTGTTTGGGATTGTAACATCTGTTTTTCATCCCATTCCAGATCGTGTACAGTGGAGTACCCTCGGTACCGTGCTTGGTGCTTTTCTTCACCCACTGTTCATGGGAATAACACCCACAGTTCGGCATTGGGTTATTCCGTAAGTGCTCGATCCGCATGACCTTCTCTTTGCCACAGTCACAACGGCAAAGGCATCTCGCCTTTCCTGCAGGATCATTGACAGCCCTGCCAAGGACAGTCATCATCCCGAACTTTTGCCCGGTCAGATCTTCCTTTGCATCACAGCATCCACATGAGCGGATGTTGTGATTCCTTAGCGAGGTTTCATCAGCAATCAGTACATTGCCGCATTCACAACGGCAGAGCCATTTCGGAGCACCAAAGCGCCCTTCGCCAGCCCTTTCGATTACGGTCAGCTTACAGATCTTTCTGCCTGCCTCAATAGTCTCCTCCCAATTCTTCAATGGCATATCATACACCATCCTTTCATAAAATCTCACAACCTTGTGGCTGGAGACATGTCCCTCTAACGAGACGAGCATGTTCAATGGGAGGATGGTATGACTATATCACTGCGAGCAGACAAAAAAGTCCACGATATTACTCAGTTTTCAAGGAACTTCGTCCTGTCGAGGAAGCATTAGGCTCCGTTTTTCAGGACACTGATATTATACCGCCATTGACCTGTCAGGTCAATAAACTACAAGCAGGTTAATCCCTTCCGAACAGGTCTCTTGTGTAGACCTTGTCCTTCACATCATCAAGAATGGAATCATAATAATAAGAAATATGAAAGGATGTGACACCTATGAGTGCACCCAAAATGAGAACCGCAAAGGGATTGCTCGAAGAGCTTCAAAGGGAAGATCCCGATACTGAAATCACGCTGCATTATATTCGCGGCATCATCAAAAAGGGGATGCTACCCGTGTGTAATGTTGGTCCGCGCAGACTCGTTAATTATGACACGTTTAAATGTTTCCTCGAAAACGGGGGCAGCCGTTCTGATGATGGTGATAAAGGATTCATTCGACCTCAATAGTTTCGAATTGTTGCTCCTTATTTGCTCCTATTTTGCTCCTTATTTGCTCCTTATTTGCTCCTTATTTGCTCCTTATTTGCTCCTTATTTGGAGCAAAACAGACATCAACAGACTGAAACAGACAAAAAAGGAAGCGCAGAAAACCATTGAAAAACAAGGGTTTTCGGCAATCAACGAAAACCAAGAAAACGAGAATGTCAGGATTCGTAATCAGCAGGTCGTGTGTTCGAGTCACATTACCAGCTCCATGTTTATGCGACAAAAAAGATGTCGCCAACTTTTAGCCCCGATTTTCGGGGCTAAAATCGTATTTTCCCAGAAAAACAGCATATTTTTGATGCAAAAAGTTAGATATTCAGAAATCGAACTTTGTTAAAATTTTTCCACGACAAAAAAGATGTCACCCCGTTTTGGTGTGACCTGAACACCGGATCTTCCATAGAGATCCATAATGAACGCAAATGGGCGTCGGCTTCTGCGAGAAATCGCAGAGACCGGCGCCCTTTTCGCGTTTATCAGGCGTTTTCCTGAAAGTTTGGTGGTTTTGCTTCCCTTTCCGGGCTTATTTCATTGGTGTTACACAATATAAAAACAGGAAGGAGGTCTTGCCTTGACAAGACACAAAAGCACTCGGCTGCTGGCCCTGCTGATAGCCCTGATCCTTTGTATGTCCCAGGCGTCGGCAATAAACATCGTCCACGAGAAAGATTATGAGGTCATCCCGGACTACAGTCAGATGGATGCAGAGATGGCCATCTTCACCTATCTCTCCAGAGAGATGAAGCTGAGCCCCGCCGTTGTCTGCGGCATCCTGGCAAATATCGAACATGAATCCGACTTCTCCCCCACAGCGTGGGGCGACGGCGGTACCAGCTATGGGCTCTGTCAGTGGCACGAAAGCCGCTGCCGGAGCCTTTTTTCGTTTTGCTGGGAGAATGGCAATGACGTGGACTCCGTCTACGGTCAGATGAAGTATCTCCAGCATGAGCTGGAGGAGGACTAATATCAACTAATAAAAACAGACAAAACGAAATGAATAAATGGAATGGCGACCTTCGCCGCCCCTGCAAGCATCTCATTCATGACAACTCCCCCATTTTATCGTCTTTTCTCTATTATACCTCGGGGGCGACCAATGTCCAACAGACAATAGGGAGGGAATCACAGGCGTTTGGTTGTAATTCGTTTTTCATAGGGATGTGACAGGATCCCGGCGATGAGGGCAGCGGAGACTCCCCGGTACGCTTCCTGTTTCGTTATATGAATTGCTGCACTGCTTCAATCGTCCAGATGCTGCAGTTCGATGAGCCGCACCTCGTGGGGTTCCAGAGTCGGAGCCAATTCAAGGCTGTCGTTATCCGGTCGAATGATGCGCTTCCGCACCTGGGGAAGGGACATGGCCTGCAAATAGATGCGGTCGTCGTTTCCGGTGAGCGGCAGTGCGCCAAGTTCCACCCACTTGTCGAAGCTGGAGCCGCTGACAGTGTTGATGACGGTCTCTGTGAGGATATATCGCCCGGATGTGAGACCTGTGAGCGGCAGGGAGAACTTCCGCCGCGTGGGATTGACAAAGGGAGTATAGCGGTTGAGAAAGGTCATATCGAACAGCTCCCCATCTGCATAGAGTTGAGAGTAATGCTGATAATTATATAGCAGGATCTGAATCCCCTTTTCGCTTTCGGTGACGCACCAGCCGTCGCCGGAGGCGATCTTCCTATCACCCAGTCTGGCGAGAATGCGGAAGGCTTGATAGGACGCCTTCTTAATCCCATTGAAGGTGAAAAGTCCCAGCCCGCCGTGGTAGAGGCTGTCGGTAATGTTAACCTCTCTAATGGAGTCGGACAGCGTCCAGTAGCAAAGCGCCTCTGCCCCTTCTGCGTTTTCCAGCGTATTTTTGGCGATGTAGGCGGCCTGGAATGCCGTGTCGCTTAAAAGTTCCCGGTGACTGATGGAGGCGTTCCACTCACTGACGATCATGGGCGGCATCCTGTCAAAACAGCCTTGTATATGCGTTTTCACAAGCTCGATGCTCTCTCGCAGGGCGTTGGGTGAGGCACGATAAGCAAGATGAGGTTCTGTGCGGACATTGGCCGATTCCGGCTGCCGGAAGCGCATGGGGTAAAAATGATACCGCAAAAGCTCGGGTACGCAATTGTGCTCCCGGCATAGCTTAAGGAATTCCATAAGATAATCGCCGCGCTCCGCCGTTTCTGTCAGGCAGGAAGGTCCACAGAAGCGGATTCCGGAATTACACCTTCTGATGGCTCTGTAGGTGTGCAGGTAGAAATCGAAGTATTCTTTCGGAGAACCCAGGCCGAAAATTGTGCTCCCGCTGTCCGGCAGATTCCACAGCGTAAAGGGCCAGGAAGCCACGGTTTGGGGCCCGTAGCACAGATCCAGGTGCTTCACAAGACGCTCCATGAGAAGCTCCCACTTTCCCATATCCTTCGGCAGGCTGATGCAGCCCCGGCCGGCGTTCGCATAGCGGGCGTCCGGCCGCGCCAGAAGCCTTGGCATGTAGGACAGCTCCACAAAGGGGGTCAGTCCGATGGACAGCAGGAAGTCGAAGGCCATGTCGATGTATCCGAAGTTGAGCTCCGGCTCACCGGCGGCAGTTTCTCCATAGACCATCATATCGTCGTCCAGTAGACCATGGAAGAGGATGTAACGAAACCCGATCTCCCGCTGCAGCTCCCGAAGCATGGTTTGGTTTTCCGCAGAGAGCAACTCGGCTGCGGAGCCTATGGAGGCAATCTTTTGCCAAGTGTGAGGGAAGGGGGCCGCTTCTGTGCGAACATCACAGGGCGGCAATTCCGTCAGAGTGGATGGCAGGGCGGCGCCGGAGGTGACGGTGATCTCATCGTTTTGCAGATACCGGGCCAGGATCTCCAGCTGGTGACTGCGGGGCAGTCCGGCCAGGTCCACGGCGGGGGCGGGATTGGCCCGCTCCGCGGTGCGCCGTCGGCGGTACTCCCCCGGGGTGACGCCGTAGCGCTTCCGAAATCCGGCGATATAGCTGCGGCTGTTGGGAAAGCCGAACAGACCGGCGATCTCCTCAATGGTATGCTCATCCCGCTGCAGCTCAAAAAGGCTGCTCTGCAACCGGATGCTTTGCAGGTACTCGGTGAAATTCATGCCGAAGTATCGCTTGAACATTTTCGACATATACGGAACGGAGAGATAGAACCGCTCGGCAAGCTCTGTCAGGTGTAGCGGTTCGTGGTAATGCTTGTCAATATATTCGGCGATCTGCTCTATGCGGGTAAGAAGCTCTGGTTCCCGGGCATCCTGGGCGGGCTTCGATATGAGAAAGAAGGTGATGAGATGGTGCATGATCGCATAGTACAGCGACCGGTTCAGGTAGGTGTTGTCCTGGTCAAGGTCGAGGTTGAACTTAATGAAACGGGCCAGGAACTCCTTCAGAACCACTACGGCGCTGGCATCCTCTGCGGAGGATGGGTTGAAGTCGAACCACAGATCCGGGTGCTTCCGCTCCATGGGTGTAATGTCCAGGTCGAATACGGCGGAAAGGGCGTCACCCTCCGGGACAGAGAAGAATTCCCCTTTGTTGACGATTGCGAGGCTGTCCGGGGCAAGCGTATCGATGCGGGAGATCGTGCGCAGGGTGACCTGTCCCGAAAGGATAAAATACACACGCACGGCGGCCAGCCGCTGTTGGTCCTGTCTCCCGACACGCTCCACGGAGCAGCGGATATAGCCCTCATCCGCAAATTTCCAAAGAACAGATGGATGCACAACAAACACCTCGCAAATAATGGATATTATGATCCTATTATACAAGTATTTAATCAAGACAGCAATAGTTATAGCTCATATTTAATCTATTCATCTGTATTAATGTGTACGAGAAGCGAAATAGCTTAATTTTATTTCTTGTTTTCGTTATGAAACCGCCTGTTAAAGATTGGAGTTGCCAATTAAAATTGTATTATCGGAAAACATTTGTACGTCTAGAACGAGGTGATGACATGGAGGCCCACGGCGGTGAGATCCTGTTTCGCGGAACAGGGATCAGCAAGTTTTTCGGCCCGACGGTGGCGCTGGATCAGGTGGACATTGAAGTGCGGCGCGGAGAGATCATGGGCTTTATCGGCGAGAACGGCTCCGGCAAGTCCACCATGTCCTCCATTGCGGCAGGCATCCAGCGGCCAGACAAAGGGACCATGGAGTTTCTGGGGCAGCCTTACGCACCCGCTACGATGATTGAAGGTCTGGCCTCCGGCGTTGGTATGATCGTCCAGGAGAGCGGGGTGGTCACGGAAATCACCGTGGCGGAGAACATCTTCCTGGGAGAGGAAAAGCGCTTTCGCAAGGGACCCTTTATCGACCGCCGGGCCATGAACCGGGAGGCGTCCGAGGCGCTGGCGACCATCGGCTTTACGGACGTATCCCCCGCTGCGCCCATTTCGAACCTGGATCTGCAGCAGCGGAAGCTGGTGGAGGTGGCGAAGGTCATGCACGCCCATCCGCAGCTTCTCATCGTGGACGAGACGACGACGGCGCTTTCGCAGCAGGGACGGGATATCCTGTATGACTGCATGCGGAAGCTCCGGGCGGAAAACAAGTCCGTTCTGTTTATTTCCCACGACCTGCAGGAGTTGATGGACATCTGCGACCGGCTGACAGTCCTGCGAGACGGCAAGCTCATTGCCACGGTGGCGCAGAGTGATTTCGACGAGGACGAGATCAAGCGCTATATGGTGGGCCGGGAGGTCAGCAGGCACTATTACCGGGAGGACTACGGGAAAGCGATCAGCGATGAGGTGGTGCTTTCCGTGCGGGATCTCACCACCGGCTACGGCCTGCTGAAGCAATTTGACCTGGAGTTGCATAAGGGCGAGCTGGTGGGCATCGGCGGCTTGTCCCACTGTGGGATGCATGAGCTGTCAAAGGCCGTCTTCGGAGATACGCAGGTGCTGTCCGGCGAGGTGGTGCATGTACCCAGCGGCGACCGGATCACGTCGCCCATCGTTGCCATGAAGCACGGGATGGGATATGTGTCCAAGGACCGGGATAAGGAAGCGCTGGTGCTCAGTGCCAGCATCCGGGATAACATTGTTTCTGCCGGGCTTGACAAGCTCTCGAACCGGCTGGGGCTCATCCATCCCGGAAAAGAAAAGGCTTATGTCCAGGATCAGATCGACGCTCTAAGCATCAAATGCGAGAACATGAGCAAGGCCGTGCAGTACCTCTCCGGCGGCAACAAGCAGAAGGTGGTTTTTGGCAAGTGGGTGGGACGGAAGTCTGACATCCTGATTCTGGACTGTCCGACCCGGGGTGTTGATATCGGCGTCAAGGCGGCCATGTATCAGCTTATGGAGGATATGCTGGCATCTGGGTGCTCGATCCTTCTCATTTCCGAAGAGCTGACGGAACTCATCGGCATGAGCGATCGGATCATTATCCTGAAGGACGGCGAGGTTTCCGGTTCCTTTGACCGCTCGCCGGATCTGACCGAGGGCGAGATCATCCACGCGATGATATGAGGTGAGAAGATGGATGAGAAAAAGAATGGACGCTTCAACGCCCAGGCTGTATTTCGCTTTGCGCCGGCGATCGGCCTCGTGCTGATCGTGGTATTCTTCGCTGTGGTATCGAAGGGCCGCTCCGTGAGTCCGGCAAATCTGAACATCCTGTTCAATCAGGTGGTGCTGACGGCACTCATCTCCATCGGCGGTATATTTGCCTTCACCGCAGGAGCGTTGGATATGTCCATGAGCGGTTGCGTATGCTGTACGGCGATCATCGCTGCCCTGGTGGGGAACGCCACCGGCTCGCCGGTTGTTATGATCATCGTGTGCATCGTCATGGGGCTTTTGCTGGGCCTTCTAAAGGCAGGCTTTGCCATCACCATGAATGTCCCGTCCTTTATGGTGACCATTGTGCTGGGTATGGCGCTCACCTCTCTGGGAAATGTGCTCCTTGGCACCCAGTCAAATCTCTCCGTGTCAGAGCTCGTGGGCACCGGGCAGAACACGGCGCTGTACATCATCCTGCTGTTCGTGTTTTATCTCATAGCGGCCGTGATCTTCAACTTCACCACCTTTGGCAAGGGAGCGAAGATCGTGGGCGGCAACCCCCGGGCGGCGGATCAGACGGGCATCAGCTCCGTAAAAGTAAAGCTGTACGCTTTCCTGCTGGGCGGCGCGGGTATCGCGCTCACCTCCATCGTGGTGCTGCTGCGGTCGAAATCCGTGAATGCCAGTACAGCGGGGTCTCTGGGCATGGATATGATGGTAGCTATCGTTCTGGGCGGTATGCCTCTGGCCGGCGGAGCCAAGTCAAAGATCAGCGCGGCGCTGATCGGCGCGGCCATCATCACAGTACTCAATAACGGCCTTGTGGTCATCGGCGTGGACAGCGGCGCCATCCAGCTGGTGCGGGGCGTTCTGTTTTTGGTGGTAGTGTATATCACCGGCTTCAGCTATCGGACGAATCTGCTGCCGCGATGAAATCGTAAGCATGTCCCGGCGGCGTGAAGGCCACGGGAAATTTATAGAAATGATAAGGAGGACACCATGAAAAAACTCATCTCTATGCTGCTGGCGCTGGCCATGGTCCTGGCCCTGTGCGCCTGCGGAGACAGCGCTGGCACGGCGCAGGAATCAAACGCGGAGGAACCCGCAGCGGCTTCGGAAGCGGAAGCGGTAGAAGCCGCGGAACCGGCTGCTGCAGAAGCGGCAGAACCGGCGGCGGAGGGAGCTGCGGAAGCGGAGCACGCTCCCGGCCTCAAGTACCTGGCGGAAGGCCAGGTGTTCCCGGCGGAGACCGTCAAGATCGGCGTACCCCAGTACGACGAGACGGACTCCAGCGCCATTGCCATGAAAGCGTATTTCGACTATCTGTCCCAGTATCTGAACATCGAGTTCGTATACTCCGAGGCCCTGGGCTCTGCGGAGGACGAGCTGGCGTTCGTGGAGAACTGCTATGTATCCGGCTGTAAGGCCATTTTGGGCTCCTACGACGTCATTGGCCACACCATCATCGACACCTGTGCCGAGTACGGAATGTATTACCTGCTGGGCCCCAGCGACCTTTCAAAGATGGAGGGAGACCTGTACGAGCAATACAAGGGCAATGACGCCTGGATCGGCGGCATTACCCTGGGCAACGTGAACTATATCTCCGGCGGCGCCGTGGCGGACTTTCTGGTGGAGCATGGCGTCAAGAAGGCCTGCTACGCCAGCGGCGGCGCGATTTTCGGTGTGGAGATGTTCGTGGCGGGGCAGAACGGATTCAATGACGCCCTGAACGCATCCGGCGCAGACATTGAGATCATCGACCTGCCCGGCTTCCCCAGCGACGAGTGGTTTGCCACCCAGGCGTCCATCCTGGCCGATCCCGACCTGGAGGCCGTGACCGGTCTTGCAACCCCGAACTTCTGGGCTCAGCCCATGATGGCGGCAGGCCGGGACGATATCCTGCTCGTCAGTGCCTCCGGCGCTCTGGATGAGACCAACATGAACGCCCTCAAGGATGGCACCCTGGACTTCATCTGCTTCAACAACGTGGAGGAGCACGCCCTGAATATCATCATGCTCCTGAACGCTCTGGAGGGTGATATGGATATGGTGAAGCCCGACGGTGCCACGATGCTGGTGGACGCCAACTGCTGGCAGGCGTCGGACATCGACTATTTCATGCAGGTGTATAACATGTCCCACAGCGACGAGCACATCATTGACATCAACGACGTCTGCTCCGTCATCAAGGCGCTGAACCCGGATGCGACCTTTGACGATATCTACAGCGTCTTCGGCGAGACCGATCTTGATGCCATTCTGGCCCGCCACGAGGCGAACCGGGGGTAAAAGATTGTTTTGTCCCATCCCGCGTTGCGGCCGATGGGTTTCCCCTGCCCGCTCCGCCGCTTCCTTTGCGCCGGAGTATTGACCGGGGACAGGAGGTAATCACTATGGACAGAAACAAATGGAAGGATATCGGTACCCGGATCCTGGCCGTCTCGGCGCTGCCGCTGGCCGCGTATGCGCTGTTTGCCGCGATCTGTGCGGTACTGGGTATTCCCGGCTTCAGCTCTGCGGCGAATCTGCAGGTAGTGCTGCGCACCACGATTTATAACAGCTTCATCACCTGGGCCTTTGCCTTCAACCTGGGAAACGGCCGATTCGATTTCAGCATCGGATCCGTGATGGTGCTGTCGAACATCATCGCAGTACAGCTGACACAGCTTTGGAATCTGAACGCCCTGGGGATGCTGGCGATGTTCATTCTTGCGGGGCTTGTGCTGGGCGCTGCTTCCGGCGTGTTGTACATCGTACTGCAGGTGTCGCCCATGGTCAGCTCGATCGGTGTGACCATGATCTTTGAGGCGCTGACCTCCATCCTGACTGGCGGCAACGGCGTCATCATGATCGGGCGGAACGATCTTCTCATATTCGCGTCCTTTCCGGCGATCCTGCTGCTTTGCCTTTCGGTGCTGGTCATTGTTATCTACATCACCCGGTTCACGGCCTTTGGGTATCACTTCAACGCCCTGAGCGGCGGGCAGGCGGTGAGCGTATCGGTGGGCATCAACGAGCGGCGAAACGCGCTGTTCTGCTATATCCTTGCGGGCGGACTCATGGCCTGCGCGGGGATCGTGAACTTCTCCGTGCTGGGCACCTGCCAGCCAAAGACGGGGCTCTCCAGCGCGTCCTATATGATGAACGCCTTCCTGCCCCTGTTCATCGGCATGGCGCTGAGCCGCTATACCGACCGGAGCTTCGGCATCATGATCGGCGCGCTCACCCAGGCGCTCATCACCTCCGGCTTTACGAAGCTGGGCATTTCCAGTACGCTGCAGAGTGTTCTGAACGCAGTCATCGTTCTGGGATTCCTGTTCGTGGAGACCAACGGCTTCAAGGTGCAGGAGCGGCGGATGTTCGCCGAGAAGCGTAAAACACTGGGACTATCATAAACCCAAAAGGAGATATTATGGGATATTTTGAGGAAAACCGCGGGGCGCTGGACTATCTGCGAGACGGCGCCGAGCGGATACAGTACCACGGGATCGACACCATCGTGAAGCCGATCCCGAACAAAAAACCCGGACACGGCGTGGACCCCGTGCTGTCGGCCATCAACCGGGATGGCGGCGCACTGGAGTTTTTTAAGGAGGCGGAGGCCAAATACGGCGGCATGCCCCCACCCCAGGTCATGCGGGAGCTCGAGGTGGATGTGAGCGTCGATGTGACGCAGGCGGAGATCATCGTGGAGGAACGCACCGCGCCCTCGGACGATCACGATGTGAAGCTGCTGGTATACAAACGCGCAGATCTGGAACCGGGGCGTCCTGTCATTTTGTACATCCACGGCGGCGCGTTCACTGGCGGCTCGCTGAAGCTGGTGCATAATTTCTGCAAACTGCTGGCAGAGATGCACCGGGTCGTGGTGGTCAGCACGGAATACCGCCTGGCGCCGGAAGACCCCTTCCCGGCGGGCTTCAATGACTGCTGGACAGCCCTGGCGTGGACCCACGCCCATGCGGCGGAGCTGGGCGGCGATCCCGGACGCATCATCATCTCCGGCGACAGCGCCGGCGGCAATATGTCCTGCGGCTGCACCCAACGGGACAGAAATGAGGGCACGGGCTATATCCACGCCCAGGTGCTGCTGTATCCTGCCGTGCTGGTGGGAACGGCACAGACGGACGACTACCGCTGGGATATCAGCCTGTACGACTTTGAAGAAGATCGGGCGGAGGCGGAGCCACTGGCCCGGGCGCTGGAGTTTTCCGATCAGTTTATGCCGTTTGTGTACGCGAACCGTCCCGCGCCCATTACGGAACCGTATATTTCCCCGCTGTTCGGGGATACAGACGGCCTGCCGAAGGCGGTCATCATGACCAGCGAATACGACTACCTGCGCCCCCAGGCGGAGGCCTATGTACGCAAGCTGATGCGCTCCGGTGTGGATGTGCGCTATATCCTTTACAAGGGCTGCGCGCACGCCACGATCACGAACCTGGGGAGCATGGCCCAGGCCTACGATATGGCGCGGGAATACGCCTCTGTGCTGGAATGAGGAGGACGATATGAACAAGTGGATCACGGCCAACGCCTTTGCCCAGCGGGAGCTGGCCCCCGCCATCAGCCCGGACGTGCGGAATTGCACGATACGGACCAGCGTCAGGGCAGGGCTTTCCGGGACCGGCATTCAGCTTGTCTTTGAGGAGGGCTATGGCCAAACGGCTGCCGACTACCGATCCGTGGTGCTGGAGCTCGACGGAACGGCCTATAACGTTCTCTTTCATGGCATGCCATCCTTCTCTGTTGCGCCGGGACAGCAGGCCGTCAGCGATGGGCTTTCGGTTCCGGTGCATGAAGGGGAGGAACTGACGCTCTATATTGCCATGGGCGGATCCCCATCCATGAGTGAGACGACGCTGGAGCAGCGTCATTCCGCTCCGGGAGACTATACTCACGGCGGATTTGAGCCGGTGCCCTATCAACCCCCCCTGCAAGGTGTGCCCTTCAATGAGCGCCTGTGCGGACTGAAGGAGATCCGGGTGGAGGGGGAGGGCGTCTCCATCGCGGCGTTTGGCGACTCCGTCACGGAGAGCGCCGTGTGGACGATCCCTTTGGGGCAAAAGATTGCGGCGTTGCGCCCGAATATGACCCTTCTCAACCTCGGCATCGGTGGAAACCGACTGCTGCGGGATACGAACGTTCCCGCCATGGCTGGCCTGAACGCCTTTGGACGGTCGGGTCTGCGGCGGCTGGACAGCGATATTTTCGCATTACAGGGCGTCAAAGCGGTGATCGTGGCCCTTGGTGCCAATGACATTGCCCAGCCCGGCGGCCCTCCGGGATTCTCGCCGCCTGCGTCAGAGCTGTGTACCTTTGCGGAGCTGCGGGACGGCCTGCAGGAGATCGCCGGAAGGTGCCGGGCCAAAGGACTCGGAGTCATCGGCGCAACCATTACGCCGTTTCAGGAATACCCATCCTATAACGAGGCGAGTGCGCGTGTGCGAAACGAGATCAATGCCTGGATCCGGGAGGCCGGCGCATTCGACTATGTACTGGACTTCGCCGCGCTCCTGTGCGATCCGGCAGACAGCGAGAGGCTGGCGCCTGGCTTCGGCCTGGGGGACGGCCTGCATCCCAATCCCGTTGGAGGTGCGGCTGCCGCCGAAAGGATCGATGTGGCAGAGATGCTCCGAGCTGTCGGACTGTAAAAAACATGAAAGCTCCCCGCGTTCTCGCGGGGAGCTTTCACAAAAGGAGGATCGACACATGGACATGGATTCCGTGGCTGTTTTCGGCCGATATACGAGCTGGAAGCTGGACCGGCAAACGCATGTAATCAGCTTTATGAACGGCAGCCAGTATATGTATCTCATTGAGGGAACGGATCGGGCGCTGCTGTTGGACACCGGCTGGGGCGCCGGGAATCTCCGCCCCTTCGTGGAGCATCTGACGGAGAAGCCGCTTCTTGTGGCGAACACCCATTGCCACCCGGACCATGCAGGAGGCAACGGGGAGTGGGAGGAGGTGCTCATGCTGCCCGGCGGGGAACTGGACCTTATAACCTGTGTGGAGTGTCCGTTTGATCTCACAGAGCTGCCGCACCCGGATTACAAGCACTCTCTGGTGCAGGACGGCGACAGGATCGACCTGGGAAACAGGACGCTGGAGGTCATTGAGATCTCTGCCCACTCCAACGGCTCCATGGCCCTGCTGGACCGGAAGAACGAGATGCTGTTCGTGGGGGATGAGCTGGAAAGCGCCCAGGTCATTATGAATCCTTCGACGCCTGTGCCCGGGGTGGAGTTTGTCCTGGATGAGCGGCTGCGGCGGCACCGGGTCAATATGCTGCGCCTGCGGGGCTTGCTGACAGAAGATACACGGATCTTTCCAGCACACAACGGCGCACCCATCTCCCAGGAGTATCTGGACGACTATATCGCCTTGACGGAGCATATCTACGCCGGGGATGCAGTCATAGAGGACAAGCTGAACCATTTTTACGCTGAAATGGGCGACCCGGAGCACAGGCTCTGCCGGGTGCGCTGGATGAGAGCGTCCTTCTTCGTCGTGAAGGAGGAGCTTATGAAGCTGTACGGCACCGGCTTATAACGGAGGTAATCCTATGATCGACATAAAGGGAAAGCCCTTTTATCTGGATGAAGAGGGTATTGAATGGGTGAAGAAGACCCTTGCGGGCATGCGTGTCGAGGAAAAGATCGGCCAGCTTTTCTGCCTGACCGATATCACAATGGACCCAGCGGTCCTGACGGAAATGGTGCGGAAATACCGTCCTGGCGCTTATCTCACCCGGGCGGGCGACGCGGAGGAGGTCAAAGCGGCGCTGGCCGCCATGCAGGAGACAAGTCCCATTCCCATGCTGTTTCCCTGTAATTTGGAAAGCGGGGGAAACGGCATCGCATCCCAGGGCACGTTCTTTGCCCGGCCCATGGCTGTCGCAGCGACGGGAGACGACGAAAACGCCCGGCGGCTGGGTCTTGTGTGCGCCCGGGAGGCGGGGGCACTGGGCTGCAACTGGGCGCTGGCGCCCATCGTGGATATCGACTATAACTGGCGCAATCCCATCACCAACGTCCGCACCTTCGGCGCCGACCCGGACACGGTACTGAGCATGGCGGAGGCCTATATGGAAGGTGTGAGAACATCAGGCATACCCATGGCGGTGTGTCTCAAGCATTTCCCCGGTGACGGAGTAGACGAGCGGGACCAGCATCTTCTGCCTACAGTGAACGATTTGCCGTTTGACGTATGGATGGAAACCTATGGGTGGATCTACCGGAAACTGATCGAGAAGGGAGCCCAGACCGTCATGGCCGGGCACATCTATCAGCCGGCACTGGAACAGAGCTCCGATCCGGACATCCGTCGGGCGGATATGCTGCCTGCCTCCCAGAGCCGCGCGCTTCTCACCGGGATATTACGGGAGCGATTCGGTTTCAATGGTCTCATCGTCACGGATGCCACCCCCATGGTGGGCTACAATGTGGCCCAGCGCCGGGCTGACGCCCTGCGCACTTCCATCGCGGCGGGAGCGGACATGCTGATGTTCTGTAAAAATATCGAAGAGGATTTTGCCGCCATTCGGCAGGGACTGGAAAGCGGCGCGATCTCCCGGGAACGGGTGGACAACGCAGTCATGCGTCAGCTGGCGCTGAAGGCGAGCCTTAGCCTGCATAAGGCCCGGGACAGCCGCATGGATATTTCTGCCGTGGGTTGCGAGGAGCACAAGCTGTGGTCATCGGAATGTGCGGACCGCTCTGTCACACTGGTGCGGGATCGGTTACAGATCCTGCCAATCTCTCCCCAAAAAACGCCCCACATCCGGCTGACGGTGCTGGGAGAAGGAGAGGACGGTGGCTTCGGCGACGGCTCTTCCGTCGGGGCGCTGTTCCGGGAAGCATTGGAGCAGGAGGGGTTCCGGGTGTCGATGTATGACCGTGGGACTATGGAGCACGGGGAGATATTTACCTCCGGTGTGGCGGATATGCAGGCAAAATTCGACCTCTCCATTGTGGCGGCAAACGTGTCCACCAGTTCAAATCACACCACACGGCGGCTGGACTGGATCCCCCTCATGGCGGCGGACGAGCCTTGGTACACAAAGGACATTCCTACGGTTTTTGTCAGCTTCTGCAACCCTTATCATCTTTTTGACGTGCCGTTCATGGACTGCTTTATCAATGCCTACTCCTCCAATCCGGCGGCTGTGAAGACCGTGACGAAAAAGCTCCTGGGGTGGTCGGCGTTTTACGGTATCAGCCCGGTGGACTCCTTTTGCGGTCGGAAGGATTTGGAATGAAAGCGGTTATCCTCGATCTGGACCAGGTGTTGTGCAGTACGGAGGAGTGCTATTAGCGGGCGTGGAAGGCGCTGGTGGACCTGCCAGGAATCCCATTTGACCGAAAACCAAATGATAGTCGGTGGGGTATTAGCAGTATCTCCTAGTAATGCATTTGATTATTTAAGCATAAGTGGCTGAAATCACCCGACACCAATAGCGATATTCGAATAATGGCACATTCATGACATTACCATAGAAAAATCTATCACACATAGAGTGGAATAACATTGTTGCGGGAAAACAAATTTAGGCAGACGATGCAACCGTGTCAATTGGGAACATAATCGTTCCTATAAGATTATAGACAAGAACAAGTCGCTGGGGTACAATATACGCGCAGGAGTCTGGATATGCATTTCATACTCCTGTGTGTTTATTGAAAACTGAATACAAGCAGTGCAGAAACCCCTGGATATCGGAGCATACATGTGCAGTCGATTTGACTGTCCGAAAGGCAGCTTGGCCGTTGCCGGCGATGATAATACCCGGGATCATAATGAGACACCAGTTGGCCTGCACATCAGACAGGCGGAGCTGCCCTTGGGTTGAAAGCAGTCGAGACCCTCGGTATATGCCCGTGAAGGTTGCCACCCTTGCTGCACTGTAAACAGTATTATTCTTGATAAGATGTACAAATCAAGGTATATGGAAAAATATCTTTTTTGTATCATTGCAGGGTTTTTACTTGAAATAGTTGGTTGTTTCCTATGAAACGGAACAAATCTCGAATATTCAGAGCCGAAATGCCATAAAATCGGGCCAAAATATCTTTTTTGTATCAGAAAGGCATGTTTATGCGACAAAAAAGATGTCGCCAACTTTTAGCCCCGATTTTCGGGGCTAAAATCGTATTTTTCTCAAAAATCAGCCTGTTTTTGATGCAAAAAGTTCGATATTCAGAAATCTAACTTTGTTAAAATTTTTTCACGATAAAAAAGATGTCACCCCGTTTTGGTGTGACCTGAACACCGGATCTTCCATAGAAATCCATAATGAACGCAAATGAGCGTCGGCTTCTGCGAGAAATCGTAGAGACCGGCGCCCTTTTTTGCGTTTATCAGGCGTTTTCCTGAAAGTTTGGTGGTTTTGCTTCCCTTTCCGGGCTTATTTCATTGGTGTTGCACAATATAAGAATAGGAAGGAGGTCTTGCCTTGACGAGACACAAAAGCACCCGTCTGCTGGCCCTGCTGATAGCCGTGATCCTTTGTATGTCCCATGTGTTGGCAGCAAATATCGTCCGCGAAGAGGATTATGAGGTCGTCCCGGACTACAACCAGATGGATGTGGAAACGGCAGTTACAACCTATCTCTCCAGAGAGATGAAGCTGAACCCCGCCGATGTCAGCGGCATCCTGGCGAATATAGAATATGAATCCGACTTTTCCCCCACAGTTTGGGGTGATGACGGAACAAGCTTTGGGCTCTGTCAGTGGCACGAAAGCCGCTGCCGGAGCCTTTTTTCGTTTTGTCAGGAGAATGGCTATGTATCATAGCAGAGTTTTGATTTAAAATGTTGTAAACTCCCTGTGAAATAGAGTGAATTTTGAACAAACAGAACCGAAACGCTATAAAATCGGGCCAATATAATTTTTTGTATCGGCAAGGCAATACAAAACACAAAACACGGAGACTGCAACCCCTAGGGAATACAGCCTCCGTGTTTTTTCTAGAGCCTATTACGGGTCCTTGTATTATCTTGCCATGAAGCGGTCATAGGCGGCCTGATAAATATCGACGATCTGATCAATGCCCATATCGGCAAGCTGCTGCTGGAACGCAGGGTAGTCATCCATGCTGTTGGTCCCAGTGATAAATTTCAAGATATTTTCTTCGATGACGGTACTGATATCGCTGAACAGCGCCGCGTAGACATCGCTCTCTTCGGTAGTGAGAAATACGAAATCGATGGGATATGAGTAGTTGTCGGCAGGTGACACGGTCCAGACATCCGCACAGGCTCGGACCTCGTCGGAAGCGACATCCAGATGGCGGTTGTAGTCCTCGCGGAACGCGCCGTATTGCAGGGAGTATATATAGACCGCATTATCCATGGTCATGCCTTGATCATTGTTGGTAATCAGGCTGGTATACATCGGCTTCCCATCTACATATTCAAAGGAGATGCCCTCCACACCGTAGTTTGCCAGAAGGGTTCCCTCCGGGCTGTAGAGATAGTCCAGACATGTAATCAGTGTTTCGATTTCCTCCGCAGCGGCATTAACGGCCCAGCTGTTGACTGCGGCGCCGGCCGGGCGGCCCTCAAACTCAAAGCTTGTACCGCCGAAATGGATCTCATCTCCTTGGTTGCGTACAGGCTGGGGCGCGGCGACCAGTTCAAATCCGTCCTCGGCCGCCTGATCCTGATAGTTGGACAGCATATTGGACGCGCTGTAGAAATAACCCGTTTCGCCGTTGATGACCCTGTCCGTGCACATTTGGAACATGGAGATATTCTCAATATCCTGTGCGATCAGCCCCTCGGCGTACCAACCGGAGATCATTGTCAGATAATCCACGTATTCCTGTTCCATCATAGCAAACCGGACTTCGCCGTCTACTACATAGAGCGGCAGGCTCAACATGGGATCTGTGGTCATATAACCGTTCATATCATAGCCATAGCCAAATGCGCCGTTGGACCATGTGCCGGAGTTGTTCAGCAGCATGGGAGAGATCGCGCCGCGGGACTGGAACGCCTTCAATACCTCATAGACTTCGTCATAGGTCTCCGGAATACCCAGGCCGGCCTCATCCAGCCAGTCCTTCCGGATCATCATGCCCTCACCGGATACAGTATCCACCTGCAGCTGATAGAACGCGGCGATATAGCCCTCGTCTGTGGTAAGCGCCTTTTTGATCATGGGACTGGCGCCGATGGTGGTCATATAATTGGGGCAGGCGTCGGCATACTTGTTCAGGTCTGCGAAATATCCGTCCTCGATGGCATTTGTGGTGGAGCCGTTGTAGTAGTTCAGGCCGTTATCGGTGACGTCCGGCAAGTCCCCTGCCGCCAGGAACAGATTGAACTGCTCGGCAGCGGTAGAGGGATGCACACTGTTGAAGGTCATGTTGATCCCGGTACGCGCCATCCACTCCTGCATGACCTGATTCTCCTCAAAGCCCTCGATGAAAGAGGATACGCCCGGGTTGAAGCCCAGTAGGAACGTGTATTCGGGGGAATCAGTGGTGATCGGCAGTTCATAGTCGAACAGCGCATCTGTTCCGGTCGGTTCTTCCACTTCAGGCTCAGCGGCTTCAGCTTCCTCTTCTGTAGATGTTTCCGGAGCTTCTTCTGCGGAGATAGGTCCCTCCACCTGTGCGGGTTCTTCCACAGATACCGCTTCTTCCTCTGCAGCGGATGCCTGGCCGGAATCCACAGCGGATGCCTCTGTAGATGCAGACGGCTCCGAAACAGCTGTGCCGCCGCACCCTGCGAAGCAGATCAATAGCATGGCAAAGAGCAGCAGCCATGCCGGCAATTTGATTTTCATGCATAGTCCTCCTGTCATTCATATTTTGGGAATATGTGCCGGGTGTTGCTGTAAAAAGTGACCTTTAACCACCTCCTTTGCTTTGCCGTGTTATTATCCGGTATCACTATGTGGCGATCCCGGCAAACTGCGTCATGTACAGATCATAGTACTTCCCCTGCTTTTTCAGAAGTTCCGTATGGTTGCCCTGTTCCACAATGGTTCCATGATCCATAACCACGATCAGATCCGCGTCCTCGATCGTGGAGAGCCGGTGGGCGATGACAATGGAAGTCCGGTCCTTCATGATATCGTGCATGGCATCTTGAATGGCCTTCTCCGTGCGGGTATCCACGTTGGAGGTGGCCTCGTCCAGAATCAGGATCCGAGGATCCATAACGAACGCCCGGGCAATGGCCAGAAGCTGGCGCTGCCCCTGAGAGATGTTTTCTCCGGAGGCGGATAGTTTCGTGTCCCATCCCCCCGGCAGGATCCGAATCATCTCACTGCACCGGCTCATATCCGCCGCGGCCTGGAGCTGCGCGTCAGATGCGTCCACGTTGCCATACTTGATATTGTTGCGAATCGTGTCTGAAAACAGCACCGTATCCTGCAGCACGATAGCCACATTCTTCCGCAGGCTAGCCCGTCCCACTGTGGAGATGTCCTGCCCGCCGATGGAAATGTTTCCGCTGTCCACGTCATAAAACCGCATCAGAAGATTGACCACCGTGGTCTTTCCGCTTCCCGTGGCCCCCACAAGGGCCACTTTTTTTCCACAGGGCACCGTCAGGGTGAAGTCTCGCAGGACCTGCTGGTCCTGATTATAAGAGAAATTCACATGGTCGAAGATCACGGTGGCGGCCTGCCCATCCTCCAGCGCCATGCCGGAGGAATCCTCACTCTCTTCATCCAGAACGATGAATACCCGTTCCGCGCCTGCTACAGCGGTCTGGAGCTGGCCGTAGACCTGGGCGATCTCGTTGATCGGCCGGGAAAACTGCTTGGCGTAGACGATAAAGGCGGAGATCACGCCCACGGAGATCATGCCCCTCAGTGCGAAGAACCCGCCGAAAGCCGCAATGATCACGAAGCTGATATTGCTGATGCAGTTCATGATGGGGCCCATGATACCGCTGGAGACATCCGTCCGGATACCTGCCCTGGTGAGTTCATCGGAGGTATCGCAGAAGCCCTCGGTGGTGGTCTGCTGGTAATTGTAGGCCACAACGGTACGGTATCCGGAGATCATCTCCTCCACTGCCCCGTTGAGCTGCCCCAGCAGGGCCTGCCGCTTGCGGGAGAAACGGCGGACCCGTGCGGAGAGGATCTTTGTGGCGGCCACGGTCAGGATCACCGTGACGCAGCTCAGCAACGCCAGCTGCCAGCAGTACCAGACCATGATTACCACCGTTCCGGTCACAGTCAGAACACCGGAAAACAGCGACGGAAGGGACTGGGAGACCGTGGTGGAGATATTCTCCACGTCATTGGTCATACGGCTCATCACATCGCCGTGAGAATGGGTATCCAGGTAGCGAACCGGCAGATCCATGATCTTGCCGAACAACTCCTCCCGGAATTTTTTGACGATTCGCTGGCTCAGGTGGGAGCTCAGCAGCCCCTGAAGCAGCTGAGCAACAGTGTAGCACAGATAGACCAGCAGCATGGCGCCCAGCGCCGTAAGCAGCCGCCCCTGCCGCTGACCGGCGATAATATCAATGGCGCGGCTCTGTAGGGCCGGCGCACAGATCCCGCACAGGGTTCCCAGAATCACCACTGTCAGCATCCCAAGAACCATGGCCTTTTCCTTCGCAAAGTAGGTGGCGATCCGGCGCAGGGTCTTGCCAGCGTTCTCTGCATGCTGTACCTCCGCGAAACGCAGTCCGCGCCCCGCCTGACCGGGAATGCTTTGCGATATGTTTTTCTCAGCCAACCTTCTGCGCCTCCTTTCCCATCTGGGAGTCGTAGATATCCCGGTAGATCGGGCAGGTATCCAGCAGGGCTTCATGGGAACCGGCTGCGGCGATCCGTCCGTGCTCCAGTACCACGATCCTGTCAGCCTGCCGCACAGAGGCGATGCGCTGGGCAACGATCACCTTGGTGCAACCCGGGCGAGCCTGCTTGAGTGCCGCGTTCAGCGCCGCCTCGGTGCGCAGGTCCAGGGCGCTGGTAGAATCGTCGAAAATCAGGATCTCCGCATCCCTGACCACAGCTCTGGCCACGCTGAGACGCTGCTTCTGCCCGCCGGAGAGGCTCATGCCCCGCTGGGCCACCATGGTATCGTACCCCTGCTCCGTGGACAGAATGAAGTCCTCTGCCTGGGCAATTCGGGCCGCGATGGAAATCTCCTCCGGCCTCGCGCCGGGCTTGCCCCAGGCGATGTTTTCCCGTATGGAGACACTGAACAGCTCCGCCTTCTGCAGTACGATGGATATCCGGTCCCGGAGGTCCTTCTGGCGATACTGCCGCACGTCCACGCCGTCCACCAGTACCGCGCCCTCCGTCACATCATAGAACCGTGGGATCAGGCTGACCAAAGCGGTTTTTCCGCTTCCCGTGGCGCCCATGATGGCTACCGTCTCCCCGGCATGTATGGTCAGATCAATATGCTCCAGCACCGGTTGATCGGTACCCGGGAATGAAAAGGAAACATCCCGGAATTCCACCAGTCCGCGTGCCAACGGTTCTTCTGTACCTGCGCCGTCCTTCAGTTCGGGCTCGCTGTCCAGAATCTCCTTGACGCGGTGCCAGGAGGCAAGGCCGCGGGTGATGGTCTGGAATACCATCAGCAGCCGAAGCACGCCGTCGAGCACCTGGGTGGCGTAGGTGATGGCAGCCATGACGACGCCGGGCGTTGCCGAACCGGCAAACACCTGACGAGAGCCGGTCCATAAGATCGTCAAAATCGCTAGATACATCAGGATATTTGCGGCGGGGTTCATAAAAGCGAAGATCACCAGCGTGCGGAGCTGCGTTTTGATCTGCGCGTCGTTGGCCTTTCCGAACCGAATCTTTTCCCCAATCTCCTGAACACAGGCTTTGATGATGCGGAGGCCGGATATGTCCTCCTGTAAAATCGCATTGATCTCGTCCAGCTGTGCCTGGAGCTTCGGAAACAGCGGGCCTGCCTTCCAGATACACAGAGCCATAACGCCCACCACAAAGGGAAACGCCCCCAGAATGATCAGGCCAAAGGTGTGGTTCAGCCGGAACAGGAAAAAGATGCTTCCAAAGGTCAGACAGGTGGTCCGCAGCAGTCCCCGGACGAAATTTGCAACAAAATTCTGGACCTGGGTGATGTCATTGGTGACACGAGTCACCAGGGAGCCAGTTCCGAAGCGGTCCATCTGGGGGAAGGAAAAGGACATGATCCTTCGGAAGCAGTCCTTGCGCATATCGTTGCCCAGGTTCTGGCCGAAGTAGTGGACCGACGCATTGTTCAGCGTACCGCTGAGCCCGCCCAGGGCCACCAGAAGGATCATCAGCAGTCCCATAGTCCAGACGGTGTGAAGGTTGCCCGTACCGCCGCTGTGTACACCCAGCACCCCATCGTCCACAATGCGGCTCATGATCGTGGGTTGGATCAGATCCATGGTCACCTCACCAATGATGCCCAGCGCAGCCAGCAGCGCAAAGGGGATATAGGGCTTAATGTACTTCCACATGCTAACCTTCCCCCTTCGACGCATCCCCGTTTTGCCACTCCCGGTTCAGCTGCTCCAGCATGGACAGCAGCATCACCTTTTCCATATCGGACAGGCTCTCAAACATCTGATCGTGGCGCTGTTTCCGTTTGGCTTTTGCCTCCGCAGCTGCTGTTTTGCCCGCTTCGGTCAGTATTACATCGGAGGTCCGCTGATCGGATTTGCTCGGCGTACGGGTGATATACCCGGCGTGCTCCATTTTGCTCAGGACCTCACTGGCGGAGCCGGGCTGGATGCCCAGCCGGGTGGTGAGCAGGCTCTGGGTAATGGGACCGGTCTGGTCCAGTACGATCAGGATCCGCTGCTGGCTTCCTTTTCCCTCGTAGGAATGGAGCAGGGTATGGCCGATATCCCGGAAGTTCCAGATCAGCTTACTGTCCAGATCCAGCGTGCTGTAGTCGCGGCGACGGACCTGGGAATCCCTGTGATGTCTGGACGGACGCTTGCCCGGAGGAGGTCCGTGCCGGTGCGCTTTCTCCGGGTTGTCACGGACAGGCTCTCTGATCTCCTCGTCAGGTTGGTTCGTGGAAGGTGCTGGCTCTGAGTATATGTTGTTTGTATGCATTTCCAAAATCCTCCGATACATTATCAGGTACCTTTATTATAAAAGGAGGTTTTCAAAAAGTCAAGGGTCCTTGATATCGGAGGTGAAACGCTCCGCTGGAGCACATTCCAGCGGAGCTTGCATGTGGCATTTTTGGGGCACCCCGTGTCAGAGCAGGTTGACCTTCCCATAGGCGCTGACGTTGCCCTTTTGGATGTCACCGCCGCAGTCCTCCACGTCTCCGGCCATGAAGAACATGGGGGCGCAGGCCGCATATTGAAACGCTTCCTTCTGGCAGTGGGCATAGCCGCCGTTGACGATCACGCTGTCACAGGCGACCGTGCGGGTTTCGCCGCCGCTTGTCTCATAGGTCAGATGATCTGCGCCCACCTCGGTGGTCCGGGCCTTGTATATCACGTTGAAATCATCGTAGATTTCCCATGCGCTGACCATGCCGCCGTAGCCCTTTTCCGGGTCGATTTTCATAAAGGTGGCGTGGATGCCGTCGTGAGGATTTCGGGAATCGGCAGCCAGCATCCGGCCCCGGGTGACCAGGGTGATCTTCTTGCCTTTGGCCGCCAGATACATGGCGGTTTCCACCGCCGCCGTGGAGCCGCCTACGACAGCCACATGATTGCCCAACCGCTCTAAGGGTACCCGCTCCATGTAGATATCCTCGCTGGTATAGATGCCATCGCCGTCCACACCCTTCACCGGAGGCCGTTTCGCTACGGAGCCGGTACAGGCGATGATCGCGTCATAGCTTTCCGCATCCATTTCCGAGGGCGCGGGCTCGCAGTTCAGCCGCACATCCACTTGCAGGGTCTTAAGCTCTTCCGTCAGCCATTCCAGATACCGCTGAATGGGCCATTTGAAGGAATAGAGCGCGGCATACCGGGCCTTTCCGCCCAGCCGGTCCGACTTCTCATAGAGGGTGACGCTATGTCCGTTCTCCGCGGCCAGGATCGCCGCCCGCATGCCAATCAGGCCGCCGCCAATGACGGCCACCTTTTTCTTAAAGTTGGCAGGCTTGAAGGTATAGTGCTCCCGATGATAGATTCCGGACTCCGGGTTGACGGAGCAGAACGGCAGATTGATGTTTTTGTCGGTAAACTCTCCATGGCACTTGTTGCACTGGATACAGGGGACGATCTTCCTGCCCTCGGCCAGTTTTTTCGTGTACTCCGGCTCCGCGATCAGCGCCCGGCCGGCGGAGATCAGGTCGCAGGCCCCGGAGGCCAGCGCCGCTTCCAGATCCTCCGGCTCCACAAAGCCGGAATTGGCGGCCAGCGTCATCTTCACGCCCGCGGCCTTGATGGCTCGGCAGAACTCCAGACTCTGGTGATCGTGACGGACGGAGTCGTAACCGGTGGCATGATAGTGGGTGGCGTTCTCGTTGCGGATCTGGAGCACATCGATGACGCCCTCCATCATTTTTGCGAATTTAATGGTGTCCTCCAGGGTATAGCCCAGAGGCAGACCTCCCATGTCGCCATGGACCTGGGAACCGGGCATGGCGCCCTCGATGATGAAATCCGGCCCGAATTCCTGCTTCATGGCGGAGAAGAGCTCATAGGTGAACCGGGCTCTGTTTTCCAGGCTTCCGCCGTATTCGTCCTCCCGCAGATCCAGCGAGGCGTCAATATACCGGTCGCAGCGCAGGCTCATACCGTCAAAGCCCCAGCCCACATACCGGCGCATCAGAGCGATCATGTTGTCGATGACCTCCGGGAACCGCTCCTTGGGACATACCTTCGCCTTCAGCTCCTCCAGAGTGGGGAGCTTCATGCCTGGAGGCGGACCAAACCCGCGCATTCCGCTGGGAGGTGGGAACTGTACCATCTGGTTGCCGCCGTGCAGGGTCATGCCGTCGGGAAACACCTGCTCCAGCTTTACCAGAACCTTGGAGCCCACCATGTGGATATGCGCCGCCAGCTGTTCCATGTAGTTGCCCAGCTGCGCGTTGTCATAGTCGAAGCCCGCACGGTTGTCCTTGATGCCGCGATGGGCAGCGCCGCCGCCGAATTTGGCATAATGGCGGTAGCTGAACATGGCCGCACCGGAGGTGCAGATCTTGGTACAGTCTGCAAACTGCGGGTCTGCCGGCCAGGTCTCGGGGCCCTGGCTGTGGCCCCGAATCACGTTGGGAGAAATGATCTTGTTCTTCAGCGCAATATTGTCAGTAAGCTGATAGGGCGTGAGCAAATGGGGATACGGATTGGGCATATTCGTCCCTCCTTATTAAGCGGTTGTATTCATTATACGAGGCCCGATGAACGAAAGGCAAACACGAAAACCTGAAGGCTTCACAAGCAAAACATTGTACTTGGTGAAGCGTGTTTCGTAAAGCAGGCGGAGCCGGAAAACCCCGGCTCCGCCCGTCGCGTTGCTTTCTTTATTCTCCCGCGTACCGGGCATAGGCGGCGGTGTACACGTCGATCAAATCCTGCAGATGCATCTCGTCGTAGGCCGCCTGAATCACATCCCGGTATCCGTCCACGGTGATGTCACCCAGGACCACCTTGGGCATGTTCTCCAGGAACATGGTGGACAGATCAGAGGCATAGCGGTTGATGGTATCCTGTTCCTCGGATGTGAACTCCAGGTTGGTGGGCATGGTCCACGCGGTATCCCGGTGGGAAGCCCAGTCCAGCGCCGCGTTCATCTCAGTTTCGGAGCTGTACTTCAGCTCCATGCTCCGCTGAGACTGAATGGTGGGCAGGAAGGTCTTGACATACAGGGTGTTGGCCTTGTTCTGATCCAGACCGTCAGGGTTGTTCGTAATCAGCTCGGTCCAGTGGATGACGCCGTTTTCGTCCACCTCATGGGCCTGGCCTTCGATGCCGTAGTTAATGAGATACTGGCCCTCCTCGGTGAAGCAGTAGTTAAAGAACTCCAGCGCAGCCTCAGGGTTGGAGCAGGAGGTGCTGATGCAGTACCCCTCGGATTCCCGCATATCTCCTCCGCCGCCCACATGGCTGCCCACGGTGCCGTCCATGGTAATATCGCTGATGGCGGTGATGGCGAAAGTGTCGTCGCCGGACTGATGCCAGTTGGTGGGATTGAGGAAGTCAGTTCCACAGCTGAACACGCCGCAGTTCCCCTCCAGGAACGTGGAGTCATAGTTGTTGTTGTCACGGCTGATGCTCAGGAAGTCGTCGCTGAAAAACCCTTCCTCATAATAGTCATGGAGCTGGGACAGGTAGTCCACAAAGGCGTCGCCCGCCTCCACGCAGATCAGATTGCCGTCCGCATCATGCTGGAAGCTCAGATAATTCAGGGCGTTTACAAAGCCAAAGGTATACTCCAGGCCGGATTCCAGCCCGCTGTTGACCAGCAGGGTCATCTTCGGATTGTATTCACTGTGGATCGCCCGGAGCACATCGGTGAGTTCGTCCAGTGTTGTGGGGACCGAAAGGCCCAGTGCGTCGAACCAGTCCTGCCGGATGCACAGGCCGCTTCTGGCGTTGGGGATCTGCTTGCCGAAGATCTCCACCACCCGGTCCTCCGTGGTGGCCAGAGAATAGAATTCGGGATCAGAATCCAGTAGCGCCTGATAGTCCGGCGCGTATTCCGGAATCAGATCGGTCAGCTCGATGACGATGTCATCCTCCACCAGCTTCCAGGAACCATGGCTGTATCCGGAGCCGAAGCCCGCGCCAAAAATGTCCGGGTAATCACCGGTGGCGATCATCAGGCTGGATTTGTCCTCGTAGTTCAGGCGTTCATAGATGGTGTAATCCAACGTTACGCCGGTATTCTCCTGCAGCGCCGCCAAACAGGGCATGGTATTGAAGGGCTCGCCCTGAAGCAGGTCTGCGATGTACGGAGGCGGGGCGAAGGTGATGGTCAGCGTGGGATTGCCGTCGATGGGGTAGGAGATTGTCGGACGTGCTTCCTCCGGGGCAGACGCTTCTTCGGGTTCCGCCGCAGAAGCCTCGACGGCCTCTTCAGGATCCGCGGTTGAAGCCTCGGCAGGCGCCGCTTCGACTTCCGCAGCGGGCTCGGCAGATGCTTCATTGGCCTCCGTACTGGATGGTTCTGCCGTCACACTTGAGGCAGTGTCTCCAGAGGCGCCGCAGCCTGCCATCAGGGACAGAAGCATGCACAGGCATAGCAGATACACGATCAGTCTACGTTTCATGAAAGGATCCCTCCTGTTTTGTTGTTTGGCCTCCAGGCTCTCAGCGCGCCAGATACCGCTCGTACGCATCTGCATAGGCAGCGGTCACGTCATCAATGCCCATGGAGTTGACGGTATCCACATAGTTGTTCCAGGTTTCGTCGTTCAGCGGCGTCTGGCCGGTCATGAAGTTTGCGATGCTGCTGGTCACATAGGTGTCAATATCAGTTTTGGTGCTGGTGACCCGCTCGGATTCCTCCGCAGTCAGATTGACAGAGGGCAGCGTGATGTATTTTGTGGCGTCGAAATCCCAGTTGTCCCAGGTCTCCTTGGCCTTGGTCACCGTATCGGGATAGCAGGGATTCTCCCGGCTTGCGTTGCAAAGGAAGGGACCGTCGTCCAGGATATAACTGTCCTTATAGCGGTTTCCGGTATTCGGATCGGTGTCATTGATCCAGTCAAAGAGCTCCGGTTCGCCAGCGGCGTTGTAATCCCAGCTCTCGCCCTGATTCCAGCCGTAGTTGCAGGCCAGGTAGCCCTCCGGGCTGTAGAACCAGTCCATGACCTTCAGGACGCGCTCCAGATCCTCGCAGCCTGTTGTGACCACGATGTCGCTGCCGACCACGACTCTGCCGTTCATGGCGGAATAGTCGCAGAGGTAGGGGGCAGACTCGCCGGGCAGCGTAACCACCGGGCAGGCGGTGATATCAAAGCCGTACTGTACGGGGACCTGCTCCAGCTTCTCGTCCCGGGCACCGAAGATTGCATTGACGCCATTGAAGTTGTTGGGATCATCGAAGCCCACCAGGCTGAAGAAGTCCGGGGAGATCAGGCCGGCATCCCACGCTTCGGAGAAGAATTCCAGATAAGCTCTGGTTTCATCGGAGGTGCCGTCGTAGATCAGTTCGTTGGTGGCCCGATCCACCTTGTAGGCGGAGCTGATGGTGGAGCCAAAGGCATAGGCAAACGGAGCGCCCTGCAGATCGCCGGTGTTAAATACGCCCATGGGGTACTGGACGCCGTTGTCCTTCATGATTTTCAGGCATTCCATCCAGTCGTCGGTGGTGGTGGGGATCTCCTTAAGACCGGTGTCCGCGAAATAGTCATCCCGGACCACAACGCCGAAGCCCACGCCGTAGGGCTTCTCATAGATCATAGAGAAGCAGTAGTACTTTCCGTCATCTGTGCTCAGATCCCGATGCAGGGATTCGTCAGACGCCAAAAGCTGGGAATAATTGGGGCAGTATTCCTCCAGATAATCCGTCAGATCCACATAGACCTCGTCGGCGATCGCCTTGTCGTAGCCGCCGTTGTAGGGGCACATGCCCTGGGTGGTGGAGCAGGAATTCTCAAAGATCAGGTCCGGGTAGTCCCCGGAGGCGATCAGCAGATTGTACTGCTCTGCCGCAGCAGTATCGGCGGGGCTGATCCAATCCACCTTAACGCCCAGATTGCTCTCGAAGCTCTGCCACCAGGCCAGGTCCGACAGGACGTTGCGGCGCATTCTCCAGAACATCTCAAAACCATAGGTGTCGTCAAACAGCGGATAAGAATAGCTGACCGGTTCCGGCTCAGGCTCCTCTTCCACTTCCCCGGCCGGCTCTTCAGCGGAGGCAGGCTCCTGGGCGGAGGCAGGCGCATCCACGGAGGCAGACTCCTGGGTGGAAGCAGACTCTGCAGCCGAGGCGGATTCCTGAGCGGAAGCGGGCTCCTGGGCGGATGATACAGAGACGGCAGGTCCGGTGTCGTTTGCGCTCGATGCGGACCCACATCCGGCCAGCGCCGTCAGGATCATGCACAGGCACAGGATCAACGCGATGGACTTCATTTTCATGGTTCTTCCTCCTGTCAGGCTTTATACCTCAAATTTATAATAGGTACCTAATCAAGTACCTTATTATACACGTTCAGAATAGCAGACTATACGAAAAAGTCAATCCGGTCTTCGTGATTTTGTTGATAGTTTCTAGTTTCTTCACGATAAAATTAGGCAATTTTACACAAAGATTCCCTGATTATCAGTATACAAAGCACCGCATGAAATGCAAACAGGAAAAGCAGAGGTATCTACAACAAAATGCTTGTGGTCACATGAAAAACAGGCAGTACGCACGGCACTGCCTGTTTTGAACAGAAATATGGTGGAAAACAGAGGATACCCCCAGTAATACGCCCTTGGTATAATCACTTGTTTTGCTTCCGTATATCATTCAAACTGCGGGTACATTCCAAGGGCAGTCCTGCCTCCATCCATAATGATGTCGCAGCCCGTAAGATACTCATGGCCAGGTGCCAGCAAGTGCTGGATCAGGTCGGCAATTTCGTCCGGCTCACCCAAGCGGTGGAACGCAGTGCCCCGCTTCATGCCCTCGGCGACGGCCTCGTTTTCCACACCTTGGCTCACCAGCATGGGCGTCATGAAGGATCCCGGTGCAACAGAGATGATCCGACTGTTGTTTTTCAGACCAACGCGCCGGGTATTGGCCATGGTATAGAACATGACAAAGCGCTTGGATGCAGCATAGGCCATATAATCCGGCCCGAGGGCGGTCATCCGAGGATCCTGCGGATCGGGGATCATGGCGGATACCTTTTCGAGGAAACCCTCCGCATCGGGGTTCATCCACAGCTCCAGTTCCTCTTTCTTCGGTTGGTAGAAGTAGCCGGTGACAGAAGAGTAGTTTACCACATTGGAGTTGTCCAGATATGGGAGAAACGTCTCCAACACATAATGGGTCCCCTGCATATTGATCTTCAGCAACATATCCCGAGGTACTGCGCCATAGTCAACACCCGCCGCATTCACCACAGAGCCTATGGGGGCGATGCTGGCAGCATACTCCGCAAACGCTGCAAGGGAATCTCTGTCAGACACATCGCAGTTCTTTCCGTATGCCTCGATACCAGCCGCGTTGAGTTCCTCCATGGCGCTCTCCAGCCGTCCCAAATTTCTTCCACCGATTAGAACTGGACCGTATGTGCCCAGTGCTTTGGCGGTTCCCAGGCCCATACCAGAGGTTCCGCCAGTGACTACCTGAAGCTTCTTTACTGTACTCATAGGATTGATCCTCCCGGATATTATTGTATTCTTTTGAACGACGATATACTTTTCCGGCATATTGCCGGAGAAAATCAAGCAGGGACACACTCCCGGCACTGCAGTATATCAGGTCATGCAGCGCCAGCGCATGAGCAGGCGGATCAGAGCAGATTTGCCTTTCCAAACGCACTGACGTTGCCCTGCTGAAGATTTGTGCACAAATCCTCGCAGTCGCCGGCCATGTAGAACTCCGGCGTGCAGAGACTGTAGCGGAGAGCATCCTCCTGGCAGGGCTGGTACCCGCCGTTGATGATCACGGTGTCGCAGTCGATGGTGGTCTCCTGACCGTCCTTCAGATAGGTGACGGAGGAAGGCGTGACCGCTGTCGTGGTGGCGCCCAGAATGACCTCCAGATTGTCGTACTTCTCCCACATGCTGCGCATCTCGCCATAGCCAAGCTCCGGGTAGATATATACATAGTTGGCATGCATGCCGTCGTGGGGATTCATCATGTCTTTGGCCAGCATGAACTGACGGGACAGGAGCGTGACCTTTTTTCCCTGTTGGGCCAGGTGAATGGCCGCCTCCACAGGGACGGAGGAGCCGCCGATCACCACAACATGGTCTCCGGCTTCGATCCGGCGCTCATAGACATCCTCAGAGGTGTAGACCTTGGGATCCTCCGCGCCGGCCACAGGGGGCCGCTTGGCCGCCGATCCGGTACAGGCAATCACGGAAGTGAAGCCCTCTGCGGTAATATCCTCAGGTTTGGGCTCTGTGTTCAGTCGGACCTCGATGCCGAGGCGGTCCACCTCCTGGACCAGCCAGTCACGATAGCGCTGGAAGGGCCACTTGAAGCTGAACACCTCGCCGTATTTCAGCTTGCCGCCCAGATAATCCGTCTTTTCAAAGACCACCACATCGTGACCCCGCTCCTTGGCGAAGCAGGCCGCCCGCAGACCGATGGGGCCACCGCCAATGACCGCGACCTTCTTCTTTGCCAGAACCGGCTTGATCTGATAGTGCAAGCGATGCTGGTCTCCTGCCCGCGGATTCACGGTGCAGAAGGAATAGGAGGGCTTTCCATCCATGGTGCCGTGGCATTTGTTGCACTGGACGCAGGGCGTTGGGGCAATGCCCGCGAACAGCTTCCGGGTGAACTCCGGCTCCGCGATCATGGCCCGGCCTGCGGAGATCAGGTCTACATAGCCGGTCTGGAGCGCTGCCTCCATGTCCTCCGGCTCCACAAAGCCGGCATTGGCTGCCAGCGCGCACTTGACGCCGCCCTCCTTCATCTTCCGGCAGGCCTCAATGGTGGTGTGGTAGTTGCGGGTGCTGGAATAGCCCGTGGGATGGTATCCTGTGGCAGTGGGCTCCCGGAGCTGGAGAATGTCCACCACGCCTTCGAGCATGTTGCCCAGCTTGATGACCTCCTCCAGAGAATAGCCGAAGGGCAGCTCGCCGTCGGCGCCCTTGTCCTGGGTGTAGGGCAGAACGCCTTCAATGATGAAATCAGGCCCGATTTCCTGCTTGACCCGAGTAAAGAGCTCCTTGGTAAACCGGCCGCGATTCTCCACCGGACCGCCATACTCGTCCTTGCGCACATTGGTGGCGGAATCCAGATACCGGTCAATGCGGAAGCTCATACCGTCAAAGCCGCAGGCCTTGTACTTCTTCAGCATGGCGATCATATCGTCTATCACCTTGACCAGCTGCTCCTTCGTACAGGGCTGAACCGGGCCTCCATGTCCTCCGGGGCCTCCGGGACCACCAGGACCTCCGGGGCCACCAGGACCTCCGGGACCGCCCGCACCGGGTTTCTTCGGTACCGGGAACAGCTGTCTGGAATTGCCGCCGTAATAGTTGGCCCCTGCGGGCCATGCCGCGGCAATCTTCACCACGATCCGGGAGCCGTACATGTGGGCCTGGGCCGCCAGCTGACAGATATAATTCCAGACAGAGGGGTCGTCATAGTCAAAGATCGGGATGCGGGCTTTATCCACACCAAAGCCCGCCTTCCGGTTTCCCACGGAGCCGCCGCCCATGGGGCCATAGTGGCTGTAGCTGAACAGGGACGCCCCGGCCAGTGCGATATCGTTGGCCGCCGCGAACTGGGCATCCGCAGGGAAGGTCTCCGGCCCCTGATTGAGTCCCTGGAGAGAACTGGGGAAGGTGATGTGGTTTTTCAGAACGATCTTGTCGTTGAGCCGATAGGGAGAGAGCAATTTTTCGTACTGTGCCATAATAGGACCTCCTTTTGTGGTTGGAACTTCAAGATACTTATCAGGTACCATATTATATAGGCAATAAAAACGGCCCGAATCGCATCCGTTCCAAGCATTCCATACCGTAACATATGAACTCCATATCCACATTACCACACTCTGAATCTGATGTCAAGAATAAAATTAAGGTACATTAATAATCCTCAGAAGCCCTGGATAGTACAAGCAAACGGTTGTGCACGGGCAAATACATCCTGTTGGAAATCAAGCAAAGCGGCACTTATAATGGAATCAATAAGCAGAGAAAGGATGTGCGGGAATGTCTTATCCCTTTGAAACGCTGCTCTCTCCCTTTATGCTGACAGAAAACGTATCGCTGAAAAACCGAATCATCTCGCCCAACGTGGTGCGCGGGCACAGCCAGGGGCCGGAGACATGGCCGGCAGACCCGCAGTTTTCCGACTGTCTGGAGCTGTGCGCCAGCGGTGCCGCCATGTTCAGCTATCGGCACTACGACACCTACGGCGGCGGCGCCAAGCACCATGGTCCCGGCGACAGCCGCGCAGGCTTTGACTACAGCAACCCCCAGACCTGGAACTACATCGGACAGCTGGCGGAAATGGTCCACATGACCGGCTCCAAGATTCTGGTGAAAATCGAACAGGCCTTCCCGGACGGCATGTCCCTCCACGGCGGAGATGCTTCGGCGCTGTTCCCCACACTGGAGGAATTCAAAAAGCCCGGCCCGCCCGGGATGCCGCCCCGTCCGGTTCCCACCCTGGAAGAAATGAAATCCCGGATCTGTCCCAAGGAGCGGTTTCCGGAGGTAATCGGCGGGATCGTCGCGCTGCTGAAGAAATACCAGTACGCAGGGTTTGACGGCATGAGCATCCGGGGGGACCGCTACATTGACGCCTCCGTCAATCTCCGGGAGGACGAGTACGGCGGACCCATTGAAAACCGGGCCCGGTTCACCCATGAGCTGCTCTCAGCCATCAAGACAGAGCTGGGCAGGGACTTTATTGTGGAGATCGCCATGCCGGGCTGCCAGACCTACGGGGAGCTGGGAGCCCAGCCTCACGGCTACACCTTGGACGAATTCATCACCTTTGCGAAGCTGATGGAGGATGTTGCCGATGTGATTCAGGTCCGCAATGAGAATATGACCCACTACCATCCCACCAGCTATGATTCCGTGGAGCACGATCACCAGAGCCTGACCTTCTGCCGGGCCGCCAAGGCCGCGGGCGTGAAGATCCCGCTGGCCGCCAACGGCGGATTCATTGAAGCGGAGGAGATGGAGGCTGCCCTGCGGGCAGGAGACTGCGACCTGATCTCCGTGGGCAGGGAGCTGATCGCAGAGCCGGAGTTTGTCCGGAAGCTCGTCGCCGGCGAAAAGCCCACACCCTGTATCCAGTGCAACCGGTGCCACGGGATGTTCTTCTCCCTGGACCTGCCCTACTGCTCCGTGAATCCCACCTCCGGCATTACCCACCGGCTGGACTACGCCTTCGGCCCGCAGATCTCGCCGAAACGGAAGAAAAAGGTGGCGGTCATCGGCGGCGGCCTCATCGGAATGCGGGCAGCGGTCATGGCCGCCGTGAAGGGCCATGAGGTGACCCTGTACGAAAAGACCGGCTATCTGGGCGGAAAGGCCAAATACGCCGACCTGTATGACTTCAAATGGACCATCCGCCGGTACCGCCTGTGGCTGGTTGAAGAACTCAAGGCCAAGGGCATCACTGTGAAAATGAACTGCGAACCCACCCGGGAGGCGCTCCTTGCGGAGAAGTATGACGCCATCATCGCCTGCACCGGCTCGGTGGAGAAAAAGCCGCCGATCCCCGGCGCGGATGACCCAAAGGTCCTCACCAGCGAGGACATCTACGAAAGCCGCATACTTCTGGAGGAACTGGGCGAGCGTGTGGTCATGGTGGGCGGTTCCTCCGTGGCCATGGAAACTGCGGTCTATGTGGCCCAGCAGGGGCATCAGGTCACAGTGATTACCCGGCAGGACGGCGTGGCCAAAGATTCCCGGAACCCACATGACGGATTCAACGAGACCTTTATGAAGATCGATCCGGAAAAGGGCTATGGCGGCATGGTATCTCTCTGGGAGTACTACGGGGTAAAGACCATCCTGAACGCAAAGACTCTGGCGGTGACGCCGGACTCCGTGACCTATTGTTCGTCGGACGGCACAGAGGAGACGATTCAATGCGACACCGTGATCGTCAACGGCGGATACCGCCACTGTACCGAGGCGGCGTTCCGGTACGCCGGATGCGCGCCGGAGATCTATCTGGCGGGCGACGTAGAGAACACAGGCGGAGACCTGCAGCGGGGCAACGTCAGCGCCTTTGGCAAGGTGAATCTGCTGTGAATCGGAGGGAGCTGCGTTGAATCAGAATCGTGCAAAGCTTGGGATCTATTTGCTGGGCTTTATTCTGCTGGCCACCAACGCCATCTCACCGGCCATGGCCTCCATCTCGGCGGCCTTTCCGGAAGCCTCCGCTGTGACGGTTCAGATGGTCCTGCTGCTGCCCCAGCTTATGAGCGTCCCCTTTGTGATCTTCGGCGGAGCCATTGCCCAGCGGTTTTCCAAGAAAAAACTGATCATTCTGAGCCTGATCCTGTTCTCCGCAGGCGGCGTTACAGGGTTTTTCACGGAGCATCTCTGGGTCCTTCTGGTCTCCCGCTGCGTCTACGGAGTGGGCTACGGCCTGCTGGTGCCCGCCTCTCTGGGCATCGCCTCGGACATGTTCTTCGGCACGGCGGACTACGACCATGTGGTGGGGATGCAGTATTCCCTGAAAAGTATCGGAAGCATTTTCTATACGCTTTTTGCCGGGATGCTGTGCGCCGTCAGCTGGCACCATACCTTCCTGCTGTATCTCAGCGGCGGGGTGGTCCTGGTGATCTTCTGCGCTCTGGTCCCGGAAACAGCGCCTGCTGCCGTGCAGGAGGGACCTGACCAGACGGGGGATACCGGTTTCCCGCCGATTCTGATCCCGGCGATTCTGATCGGTTTTTTCTACTCCTTCTGCATATCCGTCAACAACAGCAATCTGTCCTATCTGATCGAGGACAACAGCTTCGGCACCTCAGTGGCCAGCGGGATCGTCACTTCCCTGTGTACCGTGGGCGCGGCGGTGGGTGCATGGGCCTATGACCGGATCCTTACCCGCTGCGGCGGCGCCACCTTCCTGATTGGGATCATCTGCAGCACTGCCGGGCTGCTGCTGGGCGGCACCGCCCGGGGGCTGTGGATGGTGGTGATCTGCGTACTGCTGCTGGGCTTCGGTCTGGGACTGACCAATCCGGCGCTGCTGATGCTGGTGGGAAAGGCCAGCAAGACCACATCCACCCTGTGCTTCTCTCTGGTGATGGCAGCCATGAACCTGGGGGCCATGCTCCAGGGTACGATCATTCCGCCGCTTGCAAAGCGCATCTTCGGAGGCAACGGCGTGGGAAAACCGGCTTTTCTGCTGGGCGCGATCGGCTGCGGGATCTGCATCGCGGTCGCCTGTGCCATGCTGGGAGCCGTTCGGAAACAGGAAATACAATCCATACACCAATGAAAGGATGCGATAGATATGATTACGCCAATGATCGAACTGCTGCGTGCGGCGAAGGAGGGCGGCTACGCCGTTCCCGCGCCAAACATCTTCTCCCTGTGCAATATGGAGACCATCTTTGAGGTGGCCCATGAACTGAAAACGCCCCTGATCATGGGCGTGCCCGGGAGCCGGGACCTGGAGGCCGTGGGCTATCTGGGGAAGTTCTATGAGAAGCGCTATCCCGACGCGAAGATCGCTATCAACCTGGACCACGGCGGCCCCTTTGAGCAGATCATTACCGCCATCCATGCGGGCTTCTCCTCCGTGATGATCGACCGCTCCTCAGAGGACTTCGAAACTAACATCCGGGAGAGCGCAGAGATCGTGAAGATCGCCCACGCCGTGGGCATCACCGTGGAGGCGGAGCTGGGCCATGTGGGCAAGGCTGACGAGGACACGGATGACGAGCGCATGGCCAACCTGACGAACAAGGATCAGGCACAGGAGTTTGTGGATCGCACCGGGGTAGACTGTCTGGCGGTGGCCGTGGGCACCTCCCACGGGGCCTATAAGAATTTCAATCCTTACATTGATTTTCAGCTGCTCGGGGAACTCTCAGAACTGCTGACCATTCCCCTTGTACTCCACGGCGGCTCCGGTACCGGAGACGAAAACCTGAGCAAAGCCGTCAAAGCCGGCATCCAGAAGGTCAACATCGCCACAGACCTGAACTATGCCGGTACCGACGGCATGACGGCGTGGCTGGAAGCCAACAAGCCCGGACTTTCCAAAAAGCGCTCGGACATTCCCGGCGCGGAAAAGGCCATGAAGGCCGCGTACAAGGAAATGCTGATCCACTATGTGGGCGTCTTCGGCAGCGAAGGCAAGGCGTGAAAGGAGCATATCAATGGCGGAATACGATACGATGAAGTTTGCCTGCCTGGTGGAAAAGGGCAAGGCAGAGGTCCGGGAGCGGCCCCTGGGGCCCATTGGCGAATGTGATGTGGTCATTAAACAGCTTGCCTGCAATATCTGCACTACGGACTATACCCAGTGGCAAGGCCATCGGGAGCACCAGGGCTATCCCATGGCGGGCGGTCATGAGGGCTCCGGCGTCGTTGTGGCGGTGGGTCCCGAGGTCAAGAGCATCCATGTTGGCGATTTCGTGGCCCACAGCACCACAGGCTGCGGCCAGTGCCGGGCCTGCGCGGTGGGCGATTATTACAACTGCGAGAACACCCTTGGCATTGCCGCCACCACAGAGGACGGCTATCGGGGCGGACAGTTCGGCTTTGCCAACTACGCCAGGATCCATGCCCGTGCCTGCTATAAAATGGACCCGACGCTGGATCCGGCGGAGGCGGGGTTCCTGGAGCCCGTGGCCACGGCAACCCATGCGGTGGAGACGCTGGCCGTCCATCCCGGGGAGACGGTGGTGGTCATCGGCGGCGGCACCATGGGATTGGTCAACGCCCAGGTGGCGCGAGCCTACGGCGCCCGGGTCATCGTCTCGGAGCTGCAGCCCCACAAGCTGGAGAAAGCCAAGGAGCTGGGTCTGGAGGTCATTGACAGTAAGAACAGCGATCCTGTTGAGAAAACCCTGGAGATGACCGACGGTAAGGGCGCGGACTCCATTATAGTAGCTGTCGGCCTGACCGTGGCCTATGACCAGGCCCTCAAAATGGTGAAGAACAAGGACGGAAAGATCATGTTCTTCGCCTCCGGCCATCCGGAGCCGGAGCTACATGTCAGCCCCAACTCCATCCACTACCGCCGGCTCCAACTGCTGGGCTCCATGAACGCCACGCAGGCGGACTACGCGATTGCAGCAAAGCTCATCAACAACCGCTTGGTTAATGTGAAGGCGTTGATCGATCCCGTGCGCTATCCGCTGAGCCGCATCCAGGAGGCTTTTGCCGCTGCAGACGGTAACAAGTACCGGGTCTCGGTGACGCTACAGGAGGGTTGATCCTAAGGATATTGAAAAGGTGCCGGTTTTCCAGTGGAAAGCCGGCACTTTTTCGTAGCATGCATTACTTGCTCGGATCGTTATGGTTGGGGGAATAGGTGTTGTCGTTATCCAGGGTCCGATAGGGCTCCGGCCATTTCGCGGTGTTCTGAGGCAGCTGAACCGGGCACAGGTCATGGTGCAGAGGACCTTTCTCCGTGATGTTATTGGGAGCCATACCGCCGCCGCGGAAGAAGACTCCCTGCTGTGCCGCCTCCCATAGGGTCTGGCCGTAGTTGCCGTCGTTGCAGGACCCCATCATGTCGGGGCAGACCTGCTCATGGAAATATAGCCAGCGATCCGTTTTTTCATCGTAGACAAAATCGGAGCCGTATCTCTCATAGAAGAACGTACAGCCGCTGTGCAGGGTGAATTCGCCGCCCTGGCAGAGCTGACCCGGTGTCAGATAGCAGGCCCTGGCGCTTTTCCCATCCTCGGCCACCTCGATCACAGGAGATGCGAGGTTGTGGCAACCGCAGCTGCCGGTGGAACGAAGGTTGAAGTGTGAGAAGGACATATCCTCCCGGCATTTCGGGGTAAACCGCTTATACTGGTCCTCATCAGAATCGATGACGCTCCCGGACCAGACCTCCTCCCAGCCGACCATGCGGCCGAAAAAATGTCCCCAGGTGGTATCACCGCCTTTGTACCAGATGGTATCCCATTCCTCTTTGGAATATCCCATGCCGTGCCAAAGGGCGTGCCGTGCTTTGATGTTTTCGATTTCCTGACTGCCGAGCGCGTTGTGCAAACGCTGTTCAAAAGTAAGCATACAGGTGCACCTCCTTTAGTAAACCACATATTCCTGTTGACCATCCGGACCGAACCCCTTCCGGCTGTCAAAATACTCGTAGGGAACCGGCATCTGGTCGGGCAGAAAGGCCCAGCCGAATTTCGGGAGATAGGCCTCCATAGGCGTGGTGGGCGTGCCGAACTCCTCGACGACCGGGTCCGGGCCGATATATTTCGGCTTTGGTCTGGAGGGCGGCGCGGCATTCGGGGGAGATTCGCCCTTGGCGGCATCCGAGTCGGGGCGCGGCGGACGGACCGTGGCTTTGCGGCCGGATGGCTTGGCGGAGCACGTGCTGTCGTGCTGGATCTTGAGGTGCCAGATCTTCCAGTCATCGCCCTCCTTGATGAGGTCCGCCAATATGGTGCCGCTGATGAAATATTCGTCCGCGGTGCCGTCCGGATGCCCATAGGTGACCTGGCCGCTGTCCATGGCAAGATACTGGGCAGTCAGGCCGTCGTCGCTGAGCTCCACCAGATGCGTATTGGCCGTGTGGGTGGACATCTGCCCCAGCCCGAGGTTGAGGTTGGAGTATTCCACATCTTCCAGCGCGTCGCTGTATTCCTTCAGCCGGGCATATCGCTGCGACTCCCGCTCACCTACATAAAAACTGCAGATGTTTTCCCAGCCCTCGTAGTATCCGAGATTGTTGCCGAGAGAGGCGGTCTTCCGGTTGTCATACCGCTGGACCCAGAGGTCGTTCAGTTCTTTCCGGCGCCACTCGTTTGCGTAGTAATAGCAGTGCCTTGCCATGAGATCCCGGATCTTCTCCTTGTCCCACAGGCGAACGACCAGCTCGTCGTTGGTGAATTGCTGATTCATCCTTTTCATCGTTACACCTCCTCAATTCCATAGGTGAAGGTTTCGGAAAAATCATAGTAGGGCTCCGGGGGCATGGGAGAAGGGGAAAACACCCGCATAGGATGATAGTACTCCCGCAGCTTCATCGGGACATTGGGCTCGGGCATTTTGAAGTCCTTCAGGGGCGCGAATTCCGGCGCTTCAGTAAAATCGGTGGGTTCGCCTGCCCAGCCATATCCCATGGGTGTCAGCACATCAAACACATTCTTCATGTGCCAGATCTTCCACCCATCTTCCTCCTTGATAAAGTCGATCGCCAGATAGCTCCACTCCGTGTTGAGCACGAAACCGCAGGAGGTCAGCTCCATCGAGGCGCCCCGGCAAATCCAGAGCCCTTTGGCAGTCTCGCCGTTTCCGGCCACTTCCAGAACGCAGGTATCCACGGGCTTGTACCCGAGGATCCCAACGCCGGCGCACTCCTCCTCGCTGTACTGCGCAAGTTCCTCCGGGAACCGGTCCCGGATCAGCTTGCTGGCGAGCTTCTTTTTCTCCCCCAGCGCGTCGTAATAGCCCTTGACAGCCTCCGCGCCGTTGTACCAGCCTTCGTTAAAGCCCAGACAGACATCGTCGCGCTTGCTCCAGAAGCGATCATAGATCAGCTCCTCCTCATGGATCACATAGCTGTGTGAGAACTTGCCTGCAATGTTCTGGCAGGCTCTTCGATCCTCCCAGCGGGTCAGAAGCTGTTCAGATGAGTATTGCTGTTTTATCATGAAATCATCTCCAATCATTTGAAGCGCATAAACGCCTCCGCACCTGAGTATACAGGATTTGAAATCAGGAAATCAGGTTTTCGTAATAACGGTCCAGCGACGACTGCTTGGCGTCAATGCAATCCTGGATCCCCATGGCACCGATATTCGCCACATAATCGTCCCAGTCTGCCTCTACGTCCGCCGCGCCCACGATCCAGCTCAGAGTTTTCTCCGCCACATAGGTGGAGATGTCGGTGATCTTGCTGTTGAAGGCCGCGCTCTCCTCCAGGTTCATGGAGCAGAGGGAGGGGAAGACATAGGCCTTATCGTCGCCCTCGTTGGACCAGACTTCACAGGCGGCCTGCTGCGCTTCATCATAGAGCGCCCAGCCGCGGCCGTCGTCCTTAATGCCGGAATACGCGTTGGCATCTGTGCCGGTGAAGACGGAAAGGGCCAGGGAGACATCGGGAAGCTCACTCTTGAGCACCACATCGGTCAGCATGGGATCGCCGTTCTCATCAAACACGAAGGTGTCGTTTTCAATCCCGTAATTCATCAGCAGGTAACCGTCCTCGGTGAAATCATAGTTGAAGGCCTGCAATACGGTTTCAACATTTTCACAGGCAGTGGAAACGCACAGGACATCCGTAGAGGTGCCGTCGCGGCCTCCGTTGAAATGAAGAACCTGGGAGTCCGTCTGACGGGTGTTGGGCATGGCCACGATTTCAAAGGTGTCGGAGCTGTCGTCATACTGGTGGAAGCTGTCCAGTGTCTGCTCGTACACGCCGCAGCGGTTATTGGTGATCAGGTCGCTGGGTGCCTGGGTATTGGAATCCGTGTAGGACATGAAATCACGGAAGACCAGCCCTTCGGAATACCACTGCGAGAGCGTTTTGATGTACTCGCGGAAGCCATCATTGGTTGCCCCGTACATCACCTCGCCGTCAATTTGATAGAAGGGATAGGAATTTGTATCCGCCGCGCCCATGGTGTCAAAGCCGGAGATCAGCCCGTTGTCCGGGATATAACCGTTATAGTTGATCCACAGCGCGTCATCTGCGCCAATTTCAGACTTGAACGCAGTCAGCACATCGTGAAGCGCGTCGAAGGTTGTCGGAACCTCCATGTTGACCTCATCAAGCCAGTCATTACGGATCACCAGGCCGGCACTCGGATACGTGTTCTCCGTGTATGCGTGAAGGCCGCACCAGTATCCCTCCGCGGATTCCGAGCCAATGCTGGCGGCAAAATCCTCGTTGGCGTCGATATAGGCCATGTAATCGGGCATGTTTTCGGGGATCTGCTCCTTGAGATCAAAAATGATGCCCTGATCCACCAGCTCATCCACGGTTGCGGAGGAGACCATCGCCGACATGAACACATCGGTATAATCCCCGCTGGCCAGCATCAGATTGAACTGTTCAATGGTGGTTTCAAAGCCGGAGACCAGATACCAGTCGATGGTGACGCCGGTACGGCGCATCCATTCATTCCACGCTTCATAGTCGTGGAATGGACTCTCGACAAAAATCTCCATGACGCCCGGATAGGACATAAACCAGCTGAAGCTCACGTCGGTATCGAGGGGATAGGAAATCGGCGTATAGGCAACGGCTTCCTCCTGATCCTCCACATCTTCCGCCGGGACATCTGCCGGCTCTTCCTGGGCTTCCGCGGGGGCTTCCGCAGGGGCTTCAGGGGCTTCCGCAGCCAAGGCCGGGGCTTCCTCATCAGAAGACGCTTCAGCCGGTTCCGAGGCTGCAGCCTCCGCTGGCGCGCTGTTCTCTGACGTGGCGGAAGCGCCGCATGCGGACAGCATGGCGCATAGGATGCAGACGGAAAGAATGACCGCTAGGATTCGTTTCATAAATATGCCTCCTTGATAATGTATTTGCCCTGGGATGCGGGGCAAATTATTTGTCAGGTAACTGTATTTCACCACATTGGAACCACCTCTGGTTTTTGTACTATATCACCAAAAACAGAATACTATTATTTCAATTTCTTGTAAAGAACGAATAATTGCGGCAGAGTTGACAAATGTGCGTCCTGCTCATATAATAAGGTACATGATTTTGCGGCAGGACAAAAATACGCACCGGGAGGATCTGCGGCACCGCTCATCCCGGGGATAAGAGGATCAGAACATGAAACAACAAAAACCTGACTATTCTGTGGAACGGATCGCTCAAATCGAGCTGAGCGATGCTCAGAGGCTGTTTGATCAGCTGCTGAACGGGACCATATCTCCCAAACAGGGCGAGAAAACCATCGCCCGAATTGCACCGAAGATGGTTGCCGATGATTACATGGTTTGGCTGCTGACGCCGAAAACACCGATCACAACAGAGCTCTATTATGAGGTCTACGCATCAATGCTCCATTACGCCTCTCCGGAATTCCGGTACCAGGCGGTCCCCTGTGAACACGGAATTGCCTTCGTATTCGGCCTGATGCACTTTGAGCGGGACCGGTCAAAAGGAGAGCATTATATCGGCAACCGGCTCGATTTCCTCACACGGCAACTGTGGTTCGCGAAAGAACTGACGAACGAAGCGTACGCGGCAGGGAATTCCGTCATGCGGTGCTTCCTGGGGCGGCCGAAAGCGGGACTTGCAGGTATCGCGGAATCATACAGCGAGGTGCAGCAGCTCATGCGCTGCTGCAGGTTTTTGAATCACCAGGAACAGATCGTGGACTATCAGCAATGGGAGCGCCGTGGCAGGACATACCCATCCAGAAGCGACATCTCCTTTCTGCTGGAAGCCTTCTCCAGGCAATTTTCGCTCCATAATTATCAAGAGGCGATCGACGCTATGACGCAGCTGCTGGATCTTTGCCTGTTCGGCGCAAACCCGCCGCCTGAAACGTTGGAGTCTACGATCTGTGTGATCATTGGGACCGTGCTGGTCACATGTTACAGGTACGCAACAGAGGTTAAGACGGAGCAGATGCTGGCGTTGAGAGACCTGATCCGCCACTGCGTGGGAGAAGCGGGCTATCATGCGGAGGATCTGCGGGACGCGCTGCTCTCCGTGCTTCAGGAATACTCCGAGAACCCGGCAGAGAGGAACCCGCATCAAACGGCAACCGGATGGATACAGCTTGTTAAGCGGTTTGTTGAGGATCATTACTCCAATTCCAATCTGACTCTGGAGCTGCTTGCGGAACATTTTCATCTATCGCCCGCCTATATTTCCAGAACATTCAAAAAAAAATACCAGTGCAATCTGAGCAACTATATCCAGACTCTGAGGGTCCAGCAGGCGGAAAAGCTGCTGCATACGGATAAAAAGCTTTCGGAGATTGCTGCCCAATGCGGATTTTCCTCCGTTCGAACCATGAGTGGTATTTTCCTAAAACATAAGCACATGACGCCCTCAGCATACAGGAATTGTAACGATTCTCAATAGCGCCCAAAAATAGTCAGGTACATTGTAAATATGCTTGACTATTTTTTGTTCTGTGATATAATTAAGGTACATGAATAAATTGCTTGTATCGGGGATGTGAATGACATGAGTGAGAAAACCGTAAAGCAGGAAGCATTGTTCACCGCGCCTTACTTCCTGCTGATGCTGGCGGAGCTGTGTCTGAAGCTCTGCACCTTCATGCAGAATTCTCTATTGGCGGTCTATGTGGTGGACACCTCAGACTCCACGATCCTGGCGGGCCTGATGACAACGGTATATATGATCGTGTCGGTGATCTGCCGCCCCATCTCCGGCAATCTGTCGGACAGACGGGGCCGCTTTGTGATGATCATCTTCGGCTGCGTCATTTACTGCGCCGCCACCAGTATGCTGTTGTGGGTGCCCGCTGCCATGCTGATGCTGCTGCTGGTCATGCGGGTATTCCAGGGTATTGGCTACGGCTGCGGAGGCGTGGGCATCTACGCGCTGGGCTCCGATATCATCCCGGAGAGCCGGATGTCCGAGGGCATCGGCATCCTTGGTCTGGGCCAGACCGTCGCCACTGCCCTTGGACCCCTGATCGCCAACGCCGCGGCAGACGCCTTCGGCTACAAGACCGCCTTCACCGTGATCTTTGTACTGTCTGTCATAACGGTCATAGCCGTGTTCTTCCTGCGGGGTTACTGCAGAAACCATAATATTGCCCAGAAAGCACAGAAGGCGGAGGCGCCTGCGCAGCCTGAGAAACAGCCTGCAGCGAAGGGCGGCGTCAAGGGGATCCTGTCCAGTCTGGTGGAAGTCCACGCCCTGAAACCTGCGATCTTCGCGTTCCTGGTGATGTTCGTCGGCTCCGCGGTGACCACATTTATCATTACATACGGCACCGGGGCGGGTCTGACCCGGTCTCAGGCGGCGCTGTTCTTCACAGTGAATGCCATCACCGTGGCGCTGGCCAGACTGTTCGGCGGAAAGGTCAGTCAAAAGTTCGGGTCTGCTGCTGTGATCGTTCCCGGGTTCCTGTGCATTGTAGGTTCCATGCTGGGCATCAGCCTGCACATCACCATCACCGCCATTGTGATCTGCGCTCTGTTTTACGGTCTAGGCCAGGGGCTGGTACAGCCTGAAATCAACGCCATGGGCGTTCTGCTGGCTGACAAGGACAAGCGCGGTCTGGCCAACGGCACTGTGTTCCTGATGATGGATCTGGGCGGCGCGGTCAGCGGCGTGGCCTTCGGCGCCATTGCCTCCGCCTTCGGGTATGCGGCCATCTACGGGACCTGTTCTGTGATCGCATTGCTTTCCGCAGTGCTTTATCTGGTGATGCGCCGGGCAAAACTGGTTCTGTGATCGCGGCCGGGTAACACTTGGCCTTTCCTGTACTCCTCTTTCCTGTTGAAAGCCGCCCTATGCAGGGCGGCTTTCAGCGGCTGGATTCGACGAACGCGCAATCCATGGAATCGAGAAAATATTTTCAGGCACCTTGACTTTTTTGCTGGAAGCCCTTAGAATAACGGTTAGTTTCAGATTGTTCTCCTGTGCGGATGTGGCTCGTGCGGCTCTGCCTCCGGCACGGAAAAATGGAAAGGGAGAGATAACATTTGAGCACCTACGACGAGATCGACGTACAGATTATTGAGAATATCCGCAAGGTGTTCTCCATCACCAAGCAGCTGCCGCCCATTGCCTCTTTCAACGTCCTGAACAGGCTTCAGGCCATGGGCAGCGTCAGCCAGCAGGCGTTGGCAGACTCTCTGAACATGAAGCCCCAGTCCCTCTCCGAAAACATCAAAAAGCTGGAGAAAAACGGATTCATCACCCGGACTGCCAGCGAGGCGGACAAGCGGGTGCTGGTGGTCACCATCACAGAAAAGGGAATCGAAGAGATTGCCAACGGGGAGGCGCGGATCAAAGTCTACTGCGACGCGTTTCTCAGCGACTTCGACCAGTCGGAGAAGGAGATTTTCCTGCGGCTTCTGGAAAAGATGATTTCCTCCAATGAGGAGCGGCCCAATCGGATCCGGCATGCGCAGCGCGGCTATAACGGCGGCGAGCCCGGCCCGGTGCCCGGTCAGCGCCGCACAGAGAGTGAGCAGCAGATGATTTGCTCCTGCAAGGGCCGCCGGTGCATCGTAACATGGGATGACGATGGGGAAATCCGGGGCTACGGCTGCAAGACCGGCTTTGAAGGCGCACAGGAGATCATGGGACAGTAAAGCCGGAACGATTTATATGTATTTCTTTCGCGCGGGCTCGAGGCATCGGGCTTGCGCTTTTTTCTACAACTGAAACCTTGTAGTGTTACAAATAGAATGTGCTGGCTAAACATCAAGCACCCTGGTATATTGGAATCAACACAAGGGAAAAGCTGTATCAATCCCGCCACCGCAGCCAGAAAGGAACAACTATGGATACTCAAAATGACAATAGGAAGTACAACGCTCCGGTTTCGGAGCAGCCCTCCGCTCCTCCGGACTTTCCGCCGAAGGGGTTCCCGCCCGGTCCTCCCAAGGATGATATGAAGGATCCGAAGAAGCTGGCTTGGCTGCACAAGGGGGCCTGCACCTCTCCTCGGGCAAATACCTGTCCATGTCCAAAGAAATGTCCGCTGCATGGAAGATGCTGCGACTGCATCCGCAATCACATGGGCGCCTATGAAGAAAACGGCGCCAGGCCCGGTGATACGTCATGGTTCCCGGAGTGCTTTAAACTGGCAATGCAGGGACGGTTCGACGGGCTGCACGATTGAAGCAAAACCGTATAACCCGGCCGGAAATCAGAGAGCAATCTGATTTCCGGCCGGGTTTTTTATACAGGTTTTGCCCTTTGGGCTTCGAAGGCTGTCTGCCTGTCTCCCAGCTCATAGTCGATGGCCTTTCGGAACTGGGTTTCGTAGAGTTCCCGATAGATGCCGTTCCGCGCCATCAGATCTGTATGGCTACCGGATTCCGCGATCACGCCGCCGCTGAGCACCAGGATATTGTCCGCCTGTAGAATGGTGGAGAGCCGGTGGGCGATGACGATGGAGGTGCGGCCGGCCATGACCGCCGCCAGCGCGTCCTGAATGGCGCTCTCGGAAATGGAGTCCAGAGAGGACGTGGCTTCGTCCAGGATCAGGACCTTCGGATTCTTCAGAATCACCCGGGCGATGGACACCCGCTGTTTCTCTCCGCCGGAGAGCTTCAGGCCCCGGTTGCCCACCATGGTGTCGTAGCCCTCCGGGAGTCCGGTGATAAAATCGTGGATGTTGGCGGTGCGGCAGGCCGCTTCGATGTCCTCCATGGAGGCGTCCTCATTGGCGTACCGCAGATTTTCCAGAATGCTTCCGTTGAACAGATAGGTGTCCTGGGTCACAACCCCAATCTGTGACCGGAGATAGCCAAGGTCGAAATTCCTTACGTCCACACCACCCACCCGGACACCTCCCGCAGTCACATCATAGAGCCGCGGCAGCAGATTGGAGATGGTGGATTTGCCCGCGCCGGAGGGACCTACAATGGCGTACATGTGCCCGTCCGGAACTGTGAAGGAAATGTCTTTCAAGACAGGCTGATCTTCCTGATAGGAGAAGGCCACATGGTCGTAGGTGATGGACCAGTCCCGCAGTGCCGGCGTCTCCCCGTTGCCCGCATCCTCCGCTGGGCGGTCCAGATAGTCGAAGATCCGGGAAAACAGAGCCAGAGAACGGGTAAAATCCACCTGCAGATTCAGCAGCTCCCGCACCGGCTGATACAGTCGGTTTACCAGCGCCACCGTGGCGGTGATGGTACCCACGGTCAGCGTCGGGTCAGCCCCAGTGATAATCAGCAGGCCGCCGGCAAAATACATCAGCAGCGGGCCCAACTGGGTGAACATTCCCGTGATGACGCCGAACCAGCGTCCGCCCCGCTGCTCTCGAATGCTGAGATTGGTCACGTCCCGGTTGGTTTTTACAAATTGGTTGTATTCCCGCCTTTCCCGGGTGAACAGCTTCACCAGCAGAGAGCCGCTGACAGACAGGGTTTCATTGATCTGCTGATTCAGCTCGTCGTTCTTGGCCTGGGCCTCGCTGGTGAGCTTCCAGCGGAATTTTCCCACCTGCTTCGTGGGAAGGATCAGCATGGGGATGATGACCATACCCACAATGGCCAACTGCCAGCTCATGGTGAACAGCGCCACCAGAGAGGTGGCCAGAATGGCGGCGTTGCTCAGCACATTGGTCAGGGTGCCTGTGATGACGCTGTTGACGCCGCTGATGTCCGTGTTCATGCGGGTGACAATGTCTCCCTGCTTCTCCGTGGTGAAGAAGGATTGGGGCATGTGTTGGAGATGGCCGTACATCTCGTTTTTCATATCGAAGATCACATGCTGGGAGATGCTGATATTGATATAGCTCTCCAGCACGCTTACCAGCTGAGACGCGATCATGGCCGCAAAGGCCATCAGCAGCAGCCGGATGAGCAGCTGGAGATCCCGCCCGATCAGCGCTTCATCCACGATGCGTCCGGTGATGATAGAGGGCAGCAGCCCCAGCAGTGCCGAAGCCAGTATCGTAAGAAAGACCAGGAGAAACTGCTTCCAATAGGGAATCAAATAGGAGAATATGCGTTTGATCAGCTGTGGAGTCGCCGTGGGGCGATTCTTTTTTTCCTCCTCGGTCAGGAACCCTCTGGGCTGGCCGTGACCGCCGTGGTATGCCCTGGCCATCAGAAGGCCCCTCCGTGTGTCTGCGGGGAACATAGATAATTGTGTTGTATCTTCAAGTGATTACCTCCCGCCCATAAATTAAGGTACCTGCATTATAACATGGTGCAAAGAAGGTGTCAAGGTCCCTAACAAATATTGATAAGGTACTTGACAGATAGAGGCTCTGTTCATATAATGAAAAGGTACCTGATATTGATGCTGAAACATGATAATTTGGTCATATATCCGCATTGCAGGTGCAATACGATTATACAGATACAAGGGGGTATACCCAAATGCGCCAATACGACACGCGGCATGACAGAAAAAGCAGCATCCCACCCGATGGGGCGGATCGCCGTTCCCGGGAGCGCGGTCACGGAAGAGGCGGCAGGACAGATTCCCTGATCCAGGAGCTTCTGGATCTGACGCCGGATACACAGGTCATCTTTGTGGGCTCTCTGTGCTGCCTGCGGCACCAGCCCTTCGGCAACGCAGGCCAGCTGCTCCGGTCCGGACGGTTTTCCATCCTGTGTCCCTCCATGACGGACTTTTCCTCGGGCCGGTATCTCCATCAGATCGTGGACGCCATCGTGGAGCTGTCTCAGGAACGGAATTCCAAACACTTTGCCCTGATCCACGGCTGCCAGTGGACGATCCTGTCCACAGACGGCTCCCTGCTGCAGCAGGAGCTGAAAGAACAGCACGGGATCGAGCTGGTCATCAAGGACGACAGCCATCTGCTCAAGGGCAACCACGCATAGAGGAGGGACAGATATGAAACGGCTTTGGAAGGTAATACCGCCCTGCTATTCCGATGTGCACGGATTTATGGCGGTGATCAACGAAACGGACGGGATGGGCCTGGTGGACGATCCCTCCAGATACAACAAGGTGTCCGCAGGCGGAGAGGGCGGCCGGGAAGGACACGGCGGAAAAGGCGGTCACGGCGGCGGCCATGGGGGAAGAGGCGGACGGGGCCATGATCGTTCCGCGTCCTTTGGCCGGAGCGAACGGATCTCCGGAATGGCGGGCACCGCGAAGGAGGCCCCCAGAAGCTGCGATCCCAGCCAGCATCCCCCGGAGGGTATGCGGGTAACCCACACCGGCATCCGCGACAGCGACATCATCCGCGGAACAGAAAGCAAGGTCCGCACGGCTTTTACGGAGGACACGGCCTATTTCCATCCGTCCTTCGTGCTGCTTTGCAAAGCGCCCTCATCCTCCATGATCGGCTCGGATCTGGGGACCATTGCGGATGACCTGAATTTGGAGAACAAGATCCCGGTGGGCTCTGTGGACATCGACGGAGAAAAGGACTATCTCTACGGCGTCAGCATGACGCTGGAGGCCATGGGGAAGCTCCTTCTGGCTCCGGCGAAGACCATCCCGGATACCGTCAATCTTCTGGGATGCAATCCCATTGACTGGAGCACAGAGACGCTGGAAAGTGTCAAAACGCTGCTTCACGACGAGGGCTATAAAGTTCATACCGTCTGGGGAATGCGCGAAACTGCGGAGCGCCTCAGAACCGGCGCGGCAGCCTCAGTGAATCTGGTGGTAAACGTGGCCGGGCTGCGGCTGGCCAAATACATGCAGCAGGAATACGGCATTCCCTATGTGGTTGGCGCACCCTTCGGCACAGCGGAAACGGAACGAATCCTGTCCGACCTCCGGGTTCCGGAGACCGGAACGGCGATGCCTTCTGGCTCAGACACGGAACCGGAGGTCCTCATTATCGGGGAGCAGTTGACTGCAAATGCCATTCGCTCTGCCATGCGCTCACATTTCTGGCACGGTATCCGTGTTCTGAGCTTCCTCGAAATGGATCGTTCCCAGATGGAAGCGGAGGACGCAAAGCTCAACAGTGAAGATCAGCTGGCTGCCCAGCTCAAGGATCTGTCGGTCCGGCTGGTCATCGGAGATCCGGATTACAGGCCTCTTGCAGATCGCAATATCCCCTGGATCGATCTGCCCAACCCCGGAAGCATGTTCCCGCTAACGCAGGTGGCCAGGGTGGATCTGACCGGCGACAGGCTGGGGCCCTGGATCGTTCAGGGCCAGGAACTGGCGTTGAAAGAACTTTCGGAGGACCGGGAATGAATACCATGAAATATATCGTTGCGCATGACTTTGGCACCACCGCGCTCAAAGCGGTGCTGTTTACTGCGGAGGGCGCACTGGTACGATCCGTTACAGTGGAGTATCCCACCTATCGTGGGGAGGGAAATCGGGCGGAGCAGGATCCGGAGGACTGGTGGAACGCGTTCTGCCATGCCAATCACGCCCTGCTGGACGACGAAGCAAGGAAAAACGTGGCCTGCGTGTCCTTTGACGGGACCTATCCCAACTGTCTGTGTGTGGACGCAAGTGGAAATCCGCTGCACCGGGCAATGATCTGGCAGGATGGCCGGGCGGTTCAGGAGGCGGCGGAGCTGACGGAGCTGTTCCCGAAGCAGCGGCTCCATCATGTACCGGGACACAGGCTTTCCGCAGACCGTTCCCTCTGCAAGCTCCGCTGGGTGCAGAAGCATCAGCCCGAGGTGTTTCGTCAGACGGCCATGATGCTGCCCAGTGTGGTGAGCTTTATCCTGCTGCGGCTGACAGGCCGGGCGGTCTGCGACTTTGACGTGGGCAAGGGCACTGCCATGATGGACCAGAAGCGTAAGACCTGGGCCGGAGAAGTTCTGGAGCTGGCAAATGTCCCCAGAGAGATCCTGCCGGAACTACTCCACAGCAAGGAAGTCATCGGTGTGGTGCCCCAGCGGCTGGAAAACACCTGTGGATTGGCAGCGGGAACCAACCTTGTGGTCGGGACCTGCGACAATCTCTGCGCGGACATCGGCGCGGGCATGGTGCGGCCCGGCCAGGGCTACCTGAATCTGGGCACCTCCGCCAACATGGCGGTGCTCAGCCAGGAGGGACGCAGGCTTGGCATGGCCACCGCCTCCACCGGCTCCTCCCTGAAATGGATGATCGAGACCATTGCCGCGCCGGAGCTGGCAAAAGCGGAAGCCGAGGGGGGAAATGTCTACGAGGCGGTCAGTGTGCTGATCGATCAGGCGCCGGCCGGCAGTCACGGGGTATTCTTCCACCCCTATCTGGCAGGCGCGCGATCCACCCTGAACAATTCCGGCGCCAAGGGTTCCTTTACCGGACTGACGCTCTCTGCGGACCGGAAGGATCTGATGCGGGCCGTGGTAGAGGGCATCGGCATGAACCTATGCCTGATTCTCAACGATCTTAAAGAGCGGGGAAACAACATCACAAAGCTCAACGTGGTGGGCGGCATGGCAAAGAGCCGCGTGTTTTTACAGATCTTCGCGGATATATTCGGCGTGGAGCTTCACCGGCTCAGCCATGGAGATTCATCAGCGGCCATCGGTGCGGCGGTGCTGGGCGGCATTGCAGTGAGCTTGTTTGAGAATGAGACAGCGGTGGAGCGATTCCTGACCGTGGAGGAAGTGATCGTTCCGGACCCGGAGCGCCATGCCTTCTACGCGGGCCGGATGGCGCTGTACCGGCGCATCTACGACGCCCAGGAACCGCTGTATCCGGCGCTGACTTAGGAAAGGAAGTGTTTGTCATTAGACAGATTGCGATATACGGAAAAGGTGGCATCGGCAAGTCCACCACCACACAGAACATGGCGGCCGCCATGGCGGAGATGGGAAAGAAGCTCATGATCGTGGGGTGCGATCCCAAGGCGGATTCCACCCGGCTGATTCTGGGGAGCATGTCCCGGGCCACAGTGCTGGACGTCATGCGGGACAAGGACGAGGACGAAGTGGAGCTTTCCGACATTCTGGACACCGGGTTCCTTGGGATCAAGGCAGTGGAGTCCGGCGGCCCGGAACCCGGTGTTGGCTGCGCAGGCCGGGGCATCGTCACCGCCATCAACACCTTGGAGCGGCTGGGGGCCTATACGCCGGATCTGGACTATGTGTTCTATGACGTGCTGGGCGACGTGGTCTGCGGGGGCTTTGCCATGCCCATCCGAGAGGGCAAAGCGGAAGAGATCTATATTGTCTGCTCCGGGGAGATGATGAGCCTGTACGCGGCCAACAACATCTGCAAGGGTATTCAGCGGTATGCCAATGCCGGAAAAACCAAGCTGGGCGGCCTGATCTGCAATTCCCGGATGGTGGATCGGGAGCAGGAACTGGTGGAGGCCTTTGCGGAGAAACTGGGGACCCGCCTGATCCACTTTATCCCCCGGAACAACGTGGTTCAGCACGCGGAGCTCCGGCGTAAAACCGTGATCGAGTTTGATCCCGCGGCGCAGCAGGCGGAACAGTACCGGAGCCTTGCCCGGGCAATCGACCAGAATACGGTTTTTACGGTTCCGACTCCCCTTTCGGGTGAGGCGTTGGAGGAGTTGCTCCAGCAGTACGCTGTATCTTGCTAAAATCCTGTCAGGAAACTAATAAGGTACTTGACAATATGGCGTTTCTGCGCTATATTGGAGGCAGAAACTAAGCTACCTGAAAAAGAAAGGGGTCTTAACCAATGAATGATTTTGAGCTTTGCCTCAGCACACAGTTTATCTTCGGTAAGGACGCGGAGAAAAAAGCAGGCGCCACCCTGGCGGCGGCAGGCGCCACCAAGGTGCTGGTGCTCCACGACAGCGGCCAGTTCCTCTATGACAGCGGCCTTCTGGCGGCGGTGGAGCAGGACCTCTCGGACAACGGTCTTGGCTGGGTGGAGTTTGGCAAGGTCAAGCCCAATCCCGACGTATCCGCAGTCCGTGAAGCCATTACCCTTTGCCGGGACACGGGTGTTGACTATATTCTGGCCATCGGCGGCGGCTCTGTCATCGACTCCGGCAAGTCCATCAGCGCCGGGCTGGCTTATGACGGCGACGTGTGGGATCTGTTCACCACCATGAAGAAAGCGGACCCCGCCAGAAAGGTACCCGAGGCGGTCATTCTGACCTATCCCGCTACGGGCAGCGAGTCCGCGTTCAGCGTGATCCTTGACAACGCGGAGACCAAGCAGAAGAAGGGCATGCGGGGCGGCGGAAACTGGCTCCGTCCGGAGTACGCCTTTATGAATCCCGCCCTGTCCACCACCCTGCCCCTGAAGATGAGCCTCTGCGGCGTGGTGGACATGTACTCCCACATCGTGGAGCGGTACTTCTGCAAGACCAACTATGGTCTCATCGACTATATGTGCGAGGGCGCCATGAAGGCCATCATCCGCTATGGGCGTGCCATCAAGGCCGATCCCACCGACTATGAGGCCCGTTCCGAGATCATGTACGCCGGCTCCGTAGCCCACAACGACACGCTGAGTCCCGGCCGCCGGAAGGACATGGGAAGCCATGACATCGGCCATGAGATCAGCGGTATGTATGACACCATCCATGGCATTACGATCTCCGTGGTCATGCCCCACTGGATGCGCCATGTGTACAGGGAGGACGTGGACCGCTTCGTGCGCTATGCCCAGGAGGTGTTCCATATTCCCCACTTCTCCGACAACCCGGAGGACATTGCCCTGGCGGGCATCGACGCTACCCAGGCTTGGTTTGAGGAGATGCTCATGCCCACCAATTTCCAGGATGCCGGCATCCCCACGGACCGGATCGAAGAGCTGGCCCAGAAGGCCGCAAATCAACGTGGCGGCAAACCCATCGGCGCCTTCAAGCCCCTGTACTATGACGACATCCTGGCGATCCTCAAGGCCGCCGCGGGCATGGAATAATACTCTGTAATCATTCAGAATGGAGGATATATTGCGATGGAAAACATGAAGATCCCTGAAGTTCACTATTTTGGCGCGATCATGGCCCCGGAAGTGGCAGAGATGCACTCCGAGCCCATGCAGGAGACTCTGGGCCCCCGGGAAGTGCTGGTAAAGATGCTGATCTGCAATATCTGCACCAACGACTACCAGACCTGGCAGGCCAAGCGCACCAGCAAGAATAAGTTCCCCATGGCCTCCGGCCACGAGTGGGTAGGCGATGTGGTTGCCGTGGGCGAGGATGTAAAGCTCTTCCAGGTCGGCGACCGGGTAGGCCAGTGCTCCGCGGGCTGCGGCGAATGCATTATGTGCCGCATGGGCCACACCGAGCAGTGCATGATGCCCAAGAACAAAGGCGGCTGGGCGCCGGTCAACGGCTTCTACGGTCTGCGCTGCTTCAGCGACTACAAGGTATTCCGGCAGAACCAGCTGATCAAGATGAACAAGGACATGCCGCCCCAGCTGACGGCCTTCCTGGAGCCCGTTTCCACTGCGGTGGCCGGCGCCCGGAAGCTCAACGCCCCCAAGGGCGACACCGTCGTGATCATCGGCGCCGGCTCCATGGGCATTGTCAACGCACTGGTCTATCACGCTCTGGGTTACCGGGTCATCATCACCGAGCTCACCGAGAAGAAGCTGGCACGGGCCCGCTCCATGGGCTGGGCGGAGGTCATCGACTCCAAGGCTGTGGACCCGGTCCAGGCGGTCAAGGACCTGACCGACGGCATTGGCGCGGACGCGGTGGTTCCCTGCGTGGGCCTTAGCTCCGTATACGCCCAGGCCCAGCAGATGATCAAAAAGCATGACGGCAAGATCCTGCTGTTCCCCGCCGGCTATCCCGAGCCCACCATGGATGTGGATCCCAACGAGATCCACTACAATCGGGCAGAGATCATCGGCACTTACGGCGGAGAGGTGGAGGACATCGCTTTGGCGGCCAAGCTCATCAACAGCGGCGTAGTGGATCCCAGCTTTGCCTGGGAAGGCGAGACCTTCCCCCTGTATCAGATCCAGGACGCCTATGTCCGGGCGGCAACCCCGGATATGTACCGGATCTCCGTGGATCTGCAGAAGGTCAGTGAGGACTGAGTATGAGATATCCTTTCTTTGAAAACAAGGAGGTTTCCTCCCGGTTTGTAAGCGCCGGGCGCATGGACTGCCTGGTCTTTGAGAACCGGGATCTGTCCAAGCGGAAACCCGTTGGCGTCGTGGTGATCCACTCCGATTCCAACTATTTGAACTTCTCCTCCAACATCGAGTTTGCCACCCGGGGATATCCTGTGCTGGCGGCCAACGTGGAGGGCGACGGCGATCTTGGCCAGAAGCTCTCCGGCGTGGGAGACTGCATCCGGACGCTGAAGCAGATGACAGGCGTCCAGAAGGTGGTTCTGTTCGGCCACAGCGGCGGCGCCACGCTGATGACCTGCTATCAGGCAGTGGCGGAAAACGGCAGGGAGTTTTTCCAGGGCGAGAACCTGATCAGCCCGATGGAAAGCGGCGGCCCAGGCGGTCCCGGAGGCCCCGGAGGACCGGGCGGCGGACCGGGCGGTCCCGGTGGCCCCGGCGGTCCCGGAGGGCCCGGCGGCGGAGCCATGGAGCCTGCCGACGGTGTGATGCTCCTGGACGCCAACTGGGGCAACGGCGCCATGATGCTCTTCAGTCTGGACCCGGCTGTAGTAGAGGAAGGCAACGGCATGCTTCGGGACCCGGAGCTGGATGTATTCAACCCGGCCAACGGCTTTGATCCCGCCGGATCCCATTACAGCGAGGCATTCAAGAAGAAATTCTTCGCGGCCCAGAGCGCCCGCAACAACCGTCTGATCGACGCCGCGTTGGAGCGGAAAGCCCTGATTCGTCAGGGAAAGGGCAATTACAGCGACGACGAACCCTTCATCGTCACAGGCGGCGCCTCCGGCTTTATGAACAACAAGCTCTATGCCCAGGATATCAGTCTGATGTCCCGGACCCGGAACCCCCAGTCTCTGCTCCATGGCGACGGAAGCGTCACGACAGAGATTATCGAGACAAAGCGTCCGCCGCAGAACAGCCGCTGCCTCACGGATTCCTATCGGGAGGGACTGCTGGTCACGACGGTGAACACGTTCCTGAGCTCCCACTGTGTCCGCACAACGGAGGGCTATGGCTATGACGCTGATACCGTCTGCGGCGTGGACTGGGAGAGCAGCTACTGTAACACCACCGGCAATGTCCGGGGTGTGCACGCGCCGCTGCTGGTCATGGGCATGACCGGCAACTGGGAATTTGCCTGCGCGGAGACCGTGTATGAAAATGCCGCCTCCCAGGATAAGACTCTGGCCTATGTGGAAGGCGCCGGACATATGTTCAATGCTGTGGATCAAAAATACGGAGATACGCTGAAGGTCACCTATGATTACGCTGCCGCGTGGCTTGGAGACGGCGCGCGCTTCTGATGCGCCGGACAAAGCCTCCATGGAAGATTACGCCGGCATAAACCCCATAGACCTTCAGATCATAGAGCAAATCCGACAGCTGTTCTCCATTACAAAGCAGCTTCCGCCCCTCTCGGGGATGTACATCCTAAGTGAGGTGGCAAAGCGGGAGCAGGTATCCCAGCAGCATCTGGCTCAGGCCCTGCACATGAAACCACAGTCCATTTCAGAGCATCTGAAAAAAATGGAGGCCAAGGAGCTGATTGTCCGGCAGCCCAGCACTGAGGACCGGCGGATCACACTGGTGAGCATCACTGACGCTGGCCGGGAGGACCTGAAAAGCAGCGCGGAGCGGATGCATATCTACAGCGATACCTTTGTCAGCGCGCTGGCGCCTGCGGAAAAAGAGCAGCTCAATGCGCTTCTGGAGAAGATCATTCGATAAACTACTGCAGATGCTTCCCATTGGGGGGCATTTGCAAAACCAAAATAGTCAAGTACATGAGCATGCACCGAAACAATAAAAGGAGGACTAACTATGCTTGTTACCATGAAAGAAATGCTCGATCGCGCCAGCATTGAAGGCTACGCTGTCGCCGCCCCCAATGTGGGCAACTCTCTGGATGTGGACGCCGCCATTGCTGCAGCTGAGCAGCTAAACGCCCCCATCATTCTGGACGTCCGCTTTGAGAATCTCGGCCCCGCAGACAAGCGGACGGCCGATCCCAGACAGTTTGGCGAGTGGCTGCGGCATCGGGCGGAGCATGCCAAGGTGCCTGTCGCCATCAATGAGGACCACGGTCCCTCCTACAAGGCCGCTGTCCGCAACCTGGTCTGGGGCGGCTGCACATCCATTATGGCCGACCGCTCCAGCCTGCCCTTTGAGGAGAACGTGGCGGAAACCGCCAAGTGTGTGGAGCTGGCTCATTCCGTGGATGTCAGCGTAGAGGCAGAACTGGGCCATGTGGGTCAGGCTGCCACCTTCAAGCCCGGCCAGGCCTATGAGGAGGGCGATTCCTTCTACACCAATCCTGACGAGGCGGTGGAGTTTGTCAAGCGCACCGGGGTGGACTGCCTGGCCATCTCCATCGGCACCGCCCACGGAAAGTACCCCGAGGGCTATGTGCCCAAGCTGAATCTGGATATTTTGACCACCATCAAGGCCGCCCTGAACGAAGCCATGGGCTACAGCTACCCGCTGGTGCTCCATGGCTCCTCCGGCACGCCCAAGGATCAGCTGAAGTTGGCCTGCTCCATGGGCATCAACAAGGTCAACATCAACACGGATCTGACCATCGCTGCCATGGAGAAGGTGCTCCAGTCCGGTGGAAAGGGCAACGTGTGGTCTCTGGCCTCCCAGGGCTTCAAGGAAAAGCTGCTGGAGATGATCCCCGTCTACGGCAGCGACGGCAAGGCGTGGTAAATGCAAAAACCGTGAAAGCAATGCTTTTCGCAATGAAAGGGTGTTAAAAACATGCGAAAACAGAGACAGCTATTTGCGATTCTGCTGGCGTGTGCCATGGTGTTTTGCCTGACAGCCTGCGGCTCATCCGGTGGATCGACTGCAGAGTCAGTCCCTGCTTCGTCTGCCGATGAGAATGCACAGGCTTCTCCGGTGTCGGCAGAGGAACCCCAGGCACAGTCGGAAGCATCCGTTCCGGAGGCAGAGCCGGAACAGGCACCAGCGGATGAGGCTCCCGCGGAAACGGAACCCGATGCAGTACAGGAGCCCGAGTATGCCGAGGTCACATATCCCATTAAAGGCGGATATACCCTGACGATGACCTATTCCCCGCCTCCATTTATGGACAGTCTTCTGAACGGTGATCCATACACCAGCTTGCCCACCACGGCGCAGTTCCTGGAGGAAACGGGTATCAACGTGGAATACACCATGCTCGAGCGCTTTAACTTTGAGGACAAGTCCAGTCTGATGATCGCCTCTGGAGATTATCCGGATATCCTTGGCGCGGGCTTTGGCGGCGGCTATTCCCATAATTCCTGGGATCTGGTGGAGGACGATATTGTGGTCGATTTGACCGATATGCTCCCGGAGCACGCTCCGGATTATCTGCGGTTCCTGGATTCCGACCCTGAGTTTTTCGCAGAGGCCAGCACCCACGGCGGCCGTGTGGTGGAGATTTTCGGCAAGGATATCCCCAATGCAAAGATGGGTATGTGTATCCGAAAGGACTGGTTTGACAAGCTCGGGCTGGAGATCCCCTCCACGGTGGACGACCTCACGGAGGCGCTCCGGGTCATCCACAGCGAGTACAACACCGGCTCCACGCTTCTGCTGAACCGGGAACTGGAGACCGGCCTGTACACCACCTATGGCTTCATTGACAATCCCCAGGGCAACCTGAACTTCCAGCTCGACGCAGATGGTCAGGTGATCAATCTGGAGAGTTCTCCCCAGTTTATCGAATACCTGACGCTTCTTCGCGGATACTTTTCCGAGGGGATCATCAACGATGATTTTATGAGCATCAGCCGTGACCTGGGCAACTATGACACCACATACCTGGAGGGGAAAGCGGGCGTGTTCCAGTGCGGCACGGATCCGCTGGATAAGCTCAACTGGGTAGGCTCTCCCGATCCGGATTATGAGATTATTGCCATTCCTGACATTTCTTTGGACGGCAATAATGAAAGCCATGTGGGCGGCATCAGCGAAGCCAGAGAGACGGAGGGATACGCCATCAGCGTCTCCTGTGAGATCCCCGAGGTGGCGCTGGAGTTCCTGAACTACGGTTTCACGGAGACCGGTGCCTATCTCGTCAACTACGGCATCGAGGGGCTGAGCTACGAGTATGACGAGAACGGCGTTATCAACTACACCGAATTGCTTACAAACAACCCCGATGGCCTGTCCCTGAATTTTGCCAAGTCCTATTATGCCAAGGTGTTTATGCCCTCTTATACCATGGAACGCAACGCTGAGTTGAAGTACAATTCCCAGGAGGAACTGGACGCAGCGCTGGAATGGGCATCCCATCGTGACAACGCTTGGGTCCTGCCTTCCAATCTGGAATATACCGATGCTGAAAAGGATGTGCTCACTTCCCACGAATCCGATCTTGCGACGCTGTTTGCTGAAAATATGTCCAAGGTGATAACCGGCGACATCACAGTGGAACAGTACCGGGAAGTCATCGAAAATGCCAACTCCATGGGCCTGCAGGCCTGCCTGGATGTCTATTCCGCGGCATATGCCAGGTATCTGGAGGGATGATCATAAGCCCATCGACGGTTTGGCCCATGTTCTATGGCGGATCGTGCCTTTTCTGATCCGCCGGAGAGAAACAATGGAGGAATCAGATGTATTTTGAAAAGCTAACAAGTCCGTTTACGTTACCGGGCGGCCAAGTTCTGAAAAATCGGCTTCTGAGCCCCAACGTGCTTCACAGCTATTGGAGCAACGGCGAGACCTTCCCCAATGACGGCTATACCAATCAGGCTACGGAGTTCTGCTCCGCCGGTGCGGCCCTCTACTCCTGGCGGCACCATGGGCTCCCCTTCGGGGGCGGCTCCACCGGCGCGTCGGACCCCCATGCGGGCGCCAAGCGATCCATCGCCTGCTTCGACTATGAAGATCAGGCCGTATGGCACTCTCTGGCCCAGTTGGCGGAGCAGACCCATATGTTCGGCTCCAAGGCCCTGGTCCGGCTGTGGTTTGTATTCCCCAAAGGCTATTCCTATGGCGGCGGCTTTTCCTTCGGCCGGCAGACGGAGCCCTATCCCAAGGAGAAGTTCCCGGAGCTGATCCAGCAGTATATCGACTTGCTGAAGCTGTATAAGATGTGGGGCTACGACGGCGTGAATCTCCGTCCCACCCAGCAGCTCTGCGCCAGCGACAACCACCGTACCGACGAATACGGCGGAGAGATCGAGAACCGGGGCCGGTTCTTCTACGAGATGTTCGACGCCATCAAGCGGGAGCTGGGCGAGGACTTCATCACGGAGATCGTGCTCCAAGGCGAGGTGCCCCACGGCTACAACGGAAATCTGGAGCAGGGCTACACGCTGGACGAGGCCATCCGCTTTGCCAAGCTCGTTGAGGACCGGATCGACATTCTCCAGCTTCGGGATCCCGGCATGCCGGAAGCCCATCCCATCGGCTACAACCATAACCGGGGCGAGCACAAGACCGTGGAATACTGCCGCGCCTTCAAGGAGGCGGGGGTCGAGGTACCCATCGCGCCCAACGGCGGCTATGGCGACCCGGAGGAGATGGAACGGCTGCTGGAGGACGGCACCTGCGACCTAATCTCCGCAGGCCGGGCGCTGATCGCGGAGCCGGACTATATGCGCAAGCTGTTCTTCTATCCCAAGGAAAAGCCCACGCCCTGCATCCAGTGCGACAAATGCCACGGTTCTTCCGTATCCGACGATATGGGCTATCCGCCTTTCCTGAACTACTGCTCCGTGAATCCCAAGTCCGGCATGCAGCAGAAGCTGCCTGCCATCGTCAAGCCCACCTGGACCAGCAAAAAGGTCGCTGTCATTGGCGGAGGACCCATCGGTATGCGGGCGGCCTGCTTCGCCGCGGAACGGGGCCACAAGGTCACCCTGTTTGAAAAGACCGGATACCTGGGCGGCAAGCTCAGTCATGCGGAGATCTATCCCTTCAAATGGCCCGTCAAGGACTATCGGGACTGGCTGGTGGAGGAGCTGGACCGTCGGGGTGTTGTGGTCCATCTGGGCCACGAGCCTACGCCGGAGGAGATCCGGGCGGCTGGCTTCGACTCCATCATCGCCGCCACCGGATCCAATACGAAGCTGCCCGATATTCCAGGTGTCACGAAAGCGGATGGGACAAAGAATGATAACGTCTTTACCATTCAGGATGTCTACGAGCAGAAGGCAAAGCTGGGCAAGCGTGTGGTCATCGTAGGCGGCAGCGAGTCCAATATGGAAACCGCCATGTATCTGTGCCGTACCGGCCACGATGTGACGGTGCTGACCCGCCACGAGCGGCTGATGCACGACTGCCACACGATCCACTATGTCACATCCAGCCACATTCGGGTCTATGACGGCAAAAACACCGGTTACATGGCGCCGGACTGGCACAAGGACGACAATCTCCGCCATGCCCTCTACGCCACCACCACAAAGGTCACGCCGAATTCCGTGACCTTCACAGTAAATCTCCCCGAGGGCTGGAAACCCCGTCCGGTGGGCCCCGTTGCTCCGGAGCGGATCCCCAGCCCCTATACGGAGAACAAAGAATACACCATCGAATGCGACAGCATCGTGGTCAACGGCGGCCAGTTCAAGGAGGTCCCCAATGCCCTAAGGTACGCGGGCTGCGCCAGGGAGTTCTTCCTGGCGGGCGACGTGGAGGATCACTGCAGCGACCTCCAGAGCGGCAACCGCAGCGCCTATGGCAAGGCGATCCTGCTGTAGCCCCATGTACATTCCACCTGTATTTCACGCCGGACAGATTCGGTTTTTATGCCCGGCGAGAAAAATAACCTGAAAGAAAGGCGAATGGAAATGAAACGAACAACCAAACTGTTGGCGCTTCTGCTGGCACTGGGCATGCTTTTGTCCCTGGCGGCCTGCGGCGGCTCCACACCCGCATCCAGCGCTCCTGCGGAGTCTGCCTCCGCGGAGGCCTCCGCTTCTGCAGAGGAGGCCGCAGAGCCTGAGACCGCAGAGGAGCCGGCCGAGGAACCCGCTGAGGAGCCCGCTGAGGAATCAGCTGAGGAACCCGCTGAGGAACCCGCTGAGGAGCCGGAAGAAGACCCCAACGCGATCAAGGAAACCACCTCCGGCGCGGAGTACAATGCCGAAGGCTATGTGCTTCCGCTCTATGACGAGGATGTATCCTTTACCGCCCGCATCGGCTTCCCGCCCAACGACCTGACCCTGTTTGGGGATAAGGGCTATGAGATCAACCACGCGGTACAGAAGGCCGAGGAGATGACCGGCGTCCACATCGACTGGGTCGTGGTAAACTCCGAGGTCAACATGGAGCAGTTCTCCCTGCAGGTGGCCAGCGGCGCCCTGGAGGACATCGTGGTGGACGCCGGGTCTGCTTACAGCAGCACCCTGGCCAACGGTGTGGAGGAGGACGTCTTCGTGGACATCCGTCCCTACATGAACGAATGCATGCCCTTCTTCAAGTCTGTGTTTGAAGGCGCTCTGGACGACACGAAGCGCAGCCTGATCACCGATGCCGGTTACATTTGCGGCGTCAACACCATCAGCGACTACAACGAAAAGCAGCGGGAAGGCCTGATGATCCGCAAGGACTATCTGGAGACTTTGGGCCTGGACGTCCCCGAGACCTATGATGACCTGTACAATGTACTGACCGCTTTCAAGAGCGAACTGGGTCTCACCGATCCCATCTTCTTTGCCTCCGACTTCGTCTATTCCAGCAATGCCCTGGTCTCCGGCTACGACGTGCTGGGCACCTTCTCCGTGACAGGCTTCGTGGTCTCCCCCTGGTATCAGGTGGACGGCCAGGTGAAGTACGGCATCATGGAGGAAGGCTACTATGACTACATCTCCATGATCCATCAGTGGTATGACGAGGACCTGATCTCCCACGACTTTGCCTCTAGAGAGGGCAACCCCAACAGTATGACGAATATGGGTACCATCTCCAGCGGCGCAGTCGGCCTGTTCCACGGCGAGACCGAGCTGATCCCCATCTACATGATGGGCCAGACCACAGACCCCAACTTTGAGCTGGAACTGATCCCCGATATCGTCAAGACGCCCGGTCAGACCACCCATCTGCTGAACAACAAATCCCAGATCTCCCGTGTGGACACCACCTGTGTCACCACGGCCTGCTCCGATGTGGAAAAGGCCCTGACGTGGCTGGACTTCTTCTTCAGCAACGACGGCGCGCTGCTGTGCAACGTGGGCGTAGAGGGCGAGAGCTACGAGTTTGTGGACGGCAAGATCCAGTATCTGGACAGCTTCCTGAACAATCCTGACTACAACGAGAAGGAGCGTAACTGCATCTTCCTGATGGCCTCCATTCCGAAGCTGGGCCTGGACGTGCCCAAGACCTACTCTCTGGACATCCAGTTCACCGCCGAGGACATCTGGACCACCCATGATGACGGCGCCTACATTCTGCCCTCCATCAGCCTCAATGAGGAGGAGACCCGGGAGTATGCGCAGCGCTACAGCGACATCTCCACCTATCTGGCGGAGAATCTGAGCAAATTCGTCACCGGCGAGAATGACCTGGCGGATTGGGACAGCTTTGTCGGCACGCTCAACGATATGGGCATGCAGGACTGCATCGACATCTATCAGGCCGCCCTGGATCGCTTCTACGACATCGACATCAACATCGACTGACGATTCGCCGACCGGCGCTTCGTCCTGATACCCAGAACCGACCTGCCGGTCCATAGTCCGCTTTGGTCTGTGGGCCGGCAGTTGGCTGAAACCCCTGTGAAAGGAGCATCTCCATGAATTTTGACAAGCTGACAACCCCCTTTGTACTGCCAAACGGCCAGGTGCTGAAAAACCGGCTCCTGAGCCCCAACGTGCTCCACAGCTATTGGAGCAACGGAGAGACCTGGCCCAATGACGGCTATACCAATCAGGCGACGGAGTTCTGCAGCGCCGGCGCGGCCCTGTACTCCTGGCGGCACCACGGCCTGCCCTTCGGGGGCGGCTCCACCGGCGCGTCGGACCCCCATGCGGGCGGACGGAGATCCATCGCCTGCTTCGACTATGAAGATCAGGCGGTGTGGCACTCCCTGGCACAGCTGGCGGAGCAGACCCATATGTTCGGCTCCAAGGCGCTGGTCCGGCTGTGGTTCGTGTTCCCCAAAGGCTATTCCTACGGCGGCGGATTTTCCTTCGGCCGGCAGACAGAGCCCTATCCCAAAGAGAAGTTCCCGGAGCTGATCCAGCAGTATATTGACCTGCTGAAGCTTTACAAGATGTGGGGCTACGACGGCGTGAACCTCCGTCCCACCCAGCAGCTGTGCGCCAGCGACAACCACCGCACCGACGAATACGGCGGCGAGATCGAGAACCGGGGCCGGTTCTTCTACGAGATGTTCGACGCCATCAAGCGGGAGCTGGGCGAGGACTTCATCACGGAGATCGTGCTCCAGGGCGAGGTGCCCCACGGCTATAACGGCGGACTGGAGAAAGGCTATTCTCTGGACGAGGCGATCCGCTTCGCCAAGCTCATCGAGGATCGTATCGACATCCTGCAGCTGCGGGATCCCGGCATGGCCGAGGCCCATCCCATCGGCTACAACCATGGCCGGGGCGAACATCTGACCGTGGAATACTGCCGCGCCTTCAAGGAGGCGGGCGTCAAGGTTCCCATCGCCCCCAACGGCGGCTACGGCGACCCGGAGGAGATGGAACGGCTGCTGGAGGACGGCACCTGCGACCTGATCTCCGCAGGCCGGGCGCTGATCGCGGAGCCGGACTATATGCGCAAGCTGTTCTTCTATCCCAAGGAGAAGCCCACGCCCTGCATCCAGTGCAACAAGTGCCACGGCACCTCCAAGTCTGACGACATGAACGTGCCGCCCTTTATCAACTTCTGCTCCGTGAACCCCAAGTCCGGCATGCAGCAGAAGCTCCCCGCTATCATCAAGCCCACCTGGACCAGCAAAAAGGTCGCGGTCATCGGCGGCGGCCCCATCGGTATGCGGGCTGCCTGCTTCGCCGCGGAACGGGGCCACAAGGTCACCCTGTTTGAAAAGACCGGATACCTGGGCGGCAAACTCAGCCATGCGGAGATCTATCCCTTCAAGTGGCCCATCAAGGACTATCGGGACTGGCTGGTGGAGGAGCTGGACCGTCGGGGTGTTGTGGTCCATCTGAACCATGAGCCCACGCCGGAGGAGATCAAAGCCGAGGGCTTCGACTCCGTCATCGCCGCCACCGGATCCAACACAAAGCTGCCGAATATCCCCGGCATCACCCGGGAAGACGGCACCAAAAACGAAAACGTATGGACCATCCAGGATGTGTATGAGCAGAAAGCGGAGCTGGGCAAGCGCGTGGTCATCGTAGGCGGCAGCGAGTCCAACATGGAGACCGCCATGTACCTGTGCCGTACCGGCCACGATGTGACGGTGCTGACCCGCCATGAGCGGCTGATGCACGACAACCACTCCATCCACTATGTGACCATGAGCCACACCTATATCCCGGAGGGCCAGACCACCGGATATATGGCCCCTGACTGGCACCGGGATGAGAATCTCACCCATGCGGTCTTTGCCACTACGACCAAGGTGACGCCGAACTCTGTGACCTTCACCGTGGATCTGCCCGAGGGCTGGAAGCCTCATCGCATCGGGCAGGTGCCCCCGGAGCGGTTCCCCAGTCCTTACAACGAGAACAGGGAATACACCATCGAATGCGACAGCATTGTGGTCAACGGCGGCCAGTTCAAGGAGGTCCCCAATGCCATGCGGTACGCGGGCTGCGCGCCGGAGTTCTTTATGGCCGGTGATGTGGAGGACCACTGCAGCGATCTCCAGACCGGCAACCGCAGCGCCTACGGCAAGGCCTGCCTGCTGTAAGAAGGAGCAAAGATATGCTTGTGACCTTAAAGGATATTCTGGAAAAAGCCTCCCGGGAGGGTTACGGCGTGGTCATCACCCGCTGCAACCACTCCGGGGAGGTCAGGGCTGCGCTGGGTGCGGCTGAGGCAAAAAAAAGCCCCATTGTACTGGAGCTTCGCCCGGACCCCATTGACATTCGCAATCGGGCGGATTATGCGGTCTGGCTGCGAAAATGCTGCGAATCGGCCAGCGTCCCGGTGGCGCTGAGCGCGGAGCCGGAGGGAACGGAAGAAGCGGTGAAGGCAGCGCTCGATCTGGGCGTCACCTCCATCTCCATCCACGAAGGACCCAGACGTCAGCCGCTGTCCGCAGAGCAAGTGCGCACATTGACGGAAATGGTCCATGCCGCCGGCTGTTCCTGTGCCGGAATGCTGGGTGACAAGGAACATCCGGTGGAGCCGGATATGGCGGCAGCGTTTGTAAAGGAAACCGGGATCGACTGTCTGGCTGCGGAACTGGTGATCCGGGACAAGGCCGGGTCCCATGTGGATCTGCCCCGGCTGATCGCGGTGCGGGAAGCGCTGGGTACATCCTGCCCCATCATTCTCCATGGCGGGTTTGGACTGACCAACGTCCAGTATGGAGAGGCCTGCTCCAGCGGCGCGGCGGCACTGAATATCTCCAAGGACCTCTGGAAAGCGGGCCGGGACCGGGTGCAGGCGGAAAACTGGGATCCCTTTTGCAGCAGCGTCATGGCCATCGAGGAGGCGCTGAAGGAGCTGATCTCGGCCGCAGGCGGCGAGAACCGGGCTTGACAATATAGACTACAGGTGGGTGAGGACATGAATTTTCTCAGTTTGGAATACTTTCTGGTGGTGGCGGAAGAGAAGAACTTCACCACTGCATCCAATCAGCTGTATATCTCCCAGCAGGCCCTCAGCGCCCATCTGAAAAAGCTGGAGGAGGAGCTGGGAACCCAGCTCTTCCTGCGGACCCGCCCCCTGGAGCTGACGGAGGCCGGGAAGATCTTTCTCGACGGCACCCGCAGGATTCTGGCGGAGCGGGACAATGTGCTCTCGGAGCTGAGAGCCGCGCAGCAGATCAAGGAGCAAAAGCTGGTGCTGGCGGTATCCACCTTCGAGGCGCCGCCGTTGCTTCCGGAGATCATTGAACAATTCGCCAAAAGGTATCCCGACGTGGAGATCGAGGTAACCAAACGGATCAAGGACAAAATGGACGGCGCCGAGGACGGCTTTGATCTGTATTTTGATTTCCCGCCGCTGAGCAGCAAGCTGGAGCACATTCCCCTGGTGGATCGGGATTGCTTTTGCGTGGCCCTGCGCCGGTCTCTGATCCAGTCGGTCTACGGATCGGAATGGGAAAGCGTATTGCGTCAGACCCGCAGCAGGGGAGATCTGTGCTGCCTGAAGGAGGTTCCGTTTCTGCTGCTGAAGGGCCGCTCCGGGCGGATCCCGCAGTTCTCACAGGATGTGTTCGGGGCATACGGTTTCACACCAGTCATCGGCTTTCAGTCTGACAACGGCGACCTGAATTCCATGCTCTGCCTTCAAGGGCGGGGCGCGCAGATCGGCAGCTACTTCTATGAGCGAAGCCGTTTCTATCGGGAACTGGACGTTGAGGACCCGATTTGTCTGATCCCCCTCAAGAAACCGCTGTATGCAGAGCATATCTCCCTGGGCTACCGGCCGGGAAAATGCCTGAGCGCTGTGGAGCGGAATTTCATCAGCATGCTACGGGAAATCCTTCAGCAGCATACGCAGATGTTTTCCGGCGGACCCTATGATCTAACGCAGATTATTCCATAGAAAAGCGCCTGTCACGCGAATCTGTGCGTGGCAGGCGCCGTACTCTGTTCAGGTATAGAAGGATTTTGCCAGCGCGACGATCCCGTCCACCAGATAGCAGGAGGCGCCGGGCATCATTCGGGAAGCCTTGGCCGTGAAGGTCATGGTCTCGTATCCCTTGTCGTCGCTCATATAGGAGCTGGAGCCATTGCACTGGGTAATGATCAGGACCTGATCAAAACCCGCAGTCTCAAGGGCTGACCGTATGTCCATTCCGATTGGGGTGGTGATCTCACATCCGACGCCCACGACCAGGGTTTCACCCAGCATGGAGGTGGAGATCACCACCGGAACCGGGGCAGCGGATACAAAATCTGCGGGGCTTTTGGGGATCGGGGTGTTGGGCCCCTCATTTCGCTCTTTGCCCGGGATCCAGATGGTTCCGATGTCGGAGCAGATCCGGGCCAGCGGGGATGGGTCAAGACCCTCCCAGACGGAGACGGTTTCAAGAGCCATTTCCCGGCCAAGAGCGTCCACAAGGGCATAGCCGCCCATGCCATAATCCGTGAACTCCGGCTTGCCATCGACAGATACGGACATCACCTGCGCCCGGTAGCGCGGGTCCTGATCCGCAGCCGGAGCCATGGTAAACAGGGCCACGCAGCCCAGCCGGGCTTCGATCTGCCGCATAGCCGAGCCCGCCAGATCGCCGGAGGCCAGTTGTCCGCCGTCCTTCTGGTTGGTGCCGAACAGGATCGAACTGTGTACGGCGTAGTTCAGAAGAACCGCCAGCGGCGTCCCGTCGGCTTTGGTGACCTTCATCACCCCAAGGGTCTTGTCGGACAGACCGTGGAAATTCTGTCCCTGCGTCCAGGAGAGCGCACCGCTGAACGGGTCCTGCTGCTGCACATCCCGGTTGACGTTCACATGGCAGCTTCCCGTTCCGAATGTTATGGCGGCAGGGACCGCGCTGGAAACGGCCCCGGAAGCTGCCTCCAGTACCGCATCCCATGCCAGCGCCGAGTACTGGACGGATTTTTCCGGATCCCGTACATCCTCCGGCCAATAGCTTCCGAGATAGGGCGCCGTATGGGTGTGGGTGGCAGAGATCAGGACCTGGCTGGGAGACATACCCATCGCTTCCGCAAGGCGCCCGTTCCATTCCGGCGGAATGTCTCCGGTCTCAATGACGACCAGCAGCCATGGCTGGTCCGCCTTCAGGAACAAGGCCCGGACGCACAGCGGGTCATGTTCCCCGGTGAGCTTTCTTGGGCCCCATGCCCGATAGGGAAAAAAGGCTTCCGGGAAGGGAATGGCGACCTTCGCCGCCCCTGCAAGCATCTCATTCATGACAACGCCCCCATTCTATCGTCTTTTCTCTATTATACCGCGACGGTGAACAATGTCCAACAGACAATGGGGAAGAAATCACAGGCGTTTGGTTGTAGTTGCTTTTATATATTGAGCTTACAATGGCCTTTATTTGTGAGTATTCCAATTGAGCCAATGTGTGCGGAATTCACCAAAGTACCTTGTATCATTGTGTCGGATAGGAACATAATTGTTCCTATCCGTTTATGGACAAATACGGGCACAGGAATTACAATATATACGCAGGAGTCTGGATATGCATTTAAACTCCTGTGTGTAACTTGAAAACCGAATACCAGCAGTGTAGAAACCCCTGGATATTGGAGCAAATGATTTCAGTCAATTTGACTGTCTTATGGGCAGCTTGGCCGTTGCCGGCGATGATAATATCCGGGATCATAATGAGACACCAGTTGGCCTGCACATCAGACAGGCGGAGCTGCCCTTGGGTTGAAAGCAGTCGAGACCCTTGGTATATGCCCGTGAAGGTTGCCACCCTTGCTGCACTGTAAACAGTTATTTTCGTGAAAAGATGTACAAAACGAGGTATATAGAAATATATCTTTTTTGTATCATAGCAGTGTTTTGACTTGAAAATGTTGCAAATTTCATGCGAAATAGAGTGAATTTTGAACATACATGGCCGAAATCCTATAAATTCGGGCCAATATATCTTTTTTGTATCGGCAAGGCATGTTTATGCGACAAAAAAGATGTCGCCAACTTTTAGCCCCGATTTTCGGGGCTAAAATCGTATTTTTATCAAAAATCAGCCTGTTTTTGACGCAAAAAGTTCGATATTCAGAAATCTAACTTTGTTATATTTTTTTCACGATAAAAAAGATGTCATCCCGTTTTGGTGTGACTTGAACACCGGATCTTCCATAGAAATCCATAATGAACGCAAATGGGCGGCGGCTTCTGCTAGAAATCGTAGAGACCGGCGCCCTTTTTTGCGTTTATCAGGCGTTTTCCTGAAAGCTTGGTGGTTTTGCTTCCCTTTCCGGGGCTTGTTTCATTGGTGTTGCACAATATAAATATAGGAAGGAGGTCTTGCCTTGACGAGACACAATAGCACCCGTCTGCTGGCCCTGCTGATAGCCGTGATCCTTTGTATGTCCCATGCGTTGGCAGCAAATATCGTCCGCGAAGAGGATTATGAGGTCGTCCTGGACTACAGCCAGATGGACGTGGATGCGGCCGTTACAACCTATCTCTCCAGAGAGATGAAACTGAACGATGCCGCTGTCTGCGGCATCCTGGCGAATATTGAATATGAATCCGACTTCTCCCCCACGACCTGGGGCGACGGCGGTACCAGCTATGGGCTCTGTCAGTGGCACGAAAGCCGCTGCCGGAGCCTTTTTTCGTTTTGCCAGGAGAATGGCTATGCTCCGGATTCCGTCATCGGACAGATGCGGTATCTGGAGCAGGAAGTGAACGAAGATTATCCGGAGCTTCTGACGTATCTCCAAACTGTAGAGAACAGCGCGGCCGGAGCATATAACGCCGCCTGGTATTGGTGCTGGTACTATGAGATTCCGGCCCAGCGGGAGGAGCAGGCGATCCTGCGTGGAGAACAGGCGCTGCTAGAGTATCTTACTACAGTAAACGTGCGGAACACAGGTCATTGACCTGTCGTTACAAAACCCTCCTTTCTATGCGGAGCCGCCGGTCCACCCGGGTCGGCGGTCTCTGCGAGGGAACGCAGGGTTGTTGCTTATTCTTCGTTTTTACATGCTTCTTCGTTGGGTTTGGTGAATAGCTTTTCCAAGGCTTCTTCGATATACTTCACTTGCAAATCATATAGAAGGAGGCCATCCAATGGAACAAACGAAGAACCTGTGCGCACAGATCCCCCTCTCCCTGCACACCCGGATCCGGGAGGAACAGACAAGAAGCGAACAATCCCTCAGCGAGTACATCACCGAAATCCTGACCCAATACTACGAAGGAGGCAGCAGCATGGCAGGAACGAGAACACTGGCAGTCCAAATCCCAGAAGAGCTCTTTCAAAAGCTCAAGACCCATCTGGCCGCGGAGTCAGAGCGCCAGGGCCGGAAAATCAGCCAGAAGGAATTCCTTCTGACCCTGATCCAGCAGGCGCTGGAAACCGAATAACCGTTCCGTCCGAGCCCCCGGCGTATCTTCCATAAGAAACGGAAGGTACGCCGGGGGCTTTTTGCGTTTTCTTAGAAAACAACAGCTACGGCTGATTATATAGATGTCCACGCCCCCGTGCCGGTTGACGAATCGGTGCGGGGGCTATTTTCATTTCCATGGAAAGGAGTGTTCATCTTGAACTCCAAACGAAAACGAATTGTGGCGCTACTGTTGCTGGCGGTGATGCTGGTGACCTTTGTGTCATCGGTCGCCGCCGCCTCAGATGAGAGCGCCGTCTCCACACCAGAACAGGAGGCCGAGGTCATGGATTCCACGATGGAGGACCCTGTGGAATCCACAGAACCAGAGGAGCCATCTGCTGAACCCACCGAAACGCCCTCGCCGGAGCCGTCAGAGGAAGCGGAGCCATCCGAAGCGCCGGAAACAGATCAGCCTGAGGAAGCGACACCCGCCGAGGAGACCTCTGGTGACGATGATGTTCCCCGCAGTGATGACGGCGAAACCCTGACCCGTGCCGAAGAACTGTTCGGTGCGGAGGTCCCGGCTATCACAGTCCGAGGTCCCCTGCAGGCCAAGGCAAAAGCCGCCGGAGATCCCGTCAGCGGCAGTATGACCAAGAGCACCTGCGTGGACTTTGCGGAGTATGAATCTCCCACATGGTACTGCAATCGGTATTATACCGAGGGAACGCACATCTACGGCCATTACTTCTACGCCAGTATCTTCCAGAGCGAAAGCTGGATAAAGCCCAACTCACCAGGCTGGCTTCCTGTTCATACATCCAAGGGTCACACAACGTCGTTCTTCTCGGCGCCACCGGAGCCGGCAAGACTTATATTGCCTGTGCGCTCGGCATGGCCGCCAGCAGGAGCTTCTACACCGTCCGCTATATCCGGCTGCCGGATCTTCTTGTGGAGATTGCTATCGCCCGCGGCGAAGGTACCTACCGGGAGTACATGAAGAAGTTCAGGAAGATTAAGCTGCTCATCCTGGATGTATGGCTGCTCTATCCGCTCAAGGAGAGCGAAGCGAGGGATGTGCTGGAGCTGGTTGAGGCCAGAACCAAGACGGCGTCCACAATCTTCTGTTCCCAGATGGATGTTCCCGGCTGGCATGAGAATCTATATGATCCAAACCTCAAAGACAGAAAACAGTATGGAAACGCTTCATGGCCGTCTCTTCAAACCGGGCCCGGCGTTCATCCAACTCCTGCTCCCGCTTGCAGTAGGTAACGCGGCAGCGGAAATAACACCTGACCCATTCAAAGAGCTTTTCCTCATAATGCGCCGTTGCTGCAGCAATGTCCTCCTGTGGGATCAGGCTCAGGAGCTGTTCAAAGCGCTTCCGGGACGCCACCTCCTGATGCTGGCTTTGCAGAACGGTGGCCACATCCATGAAGTACCGGTCCACCGGGTCCGGCCTTTGGGCTTTCTTCCGGGAGCGCCTGGTGCCCTGGATTTCGCAATCTCTGTTGCGCTGCTCCAGCGCATACACCATGGCCCGGATCACTTCCTCCCGATGCACCGGGTCATATAGCGTCGGAATGGACACATCCTCCAGAAGATCCTCATCCTTGGGCAGCAGGTTGATGGCTTCCCGTATCTTTCCGTTCTGCTTGATGTGATCCAGCATCCAGATGGCCGCGCCCAGAATCAGGTACATGCCGCCTTCCTGATTGTCATAAGTGGTAATCGGCATGGTGTTGATGTGTGCCCACTCCGTTGAAACGGTAAATACATCGGGGATATCCGGGCAGAAATCCTTAACCATTTCGCGCACTCTGCCCACACAGGCGCAGACCGCTTTGCTGCGGCGTTTTGCCCGGGGGGAATCCAGGTCCGCCTGAATCAGAATGTTCGGGTGGTCCTTTTCCAACCTGCGGATGTTCTCCAAGGAATACTGAAATGCCTTTCTGGTTGCGGCCTCAAGCTGCTTCGGATCATCATAGTTTACTGTGGTATCTGCAGGCTCATAGTTTCCCTTTGGCTTACTGTTTGTTTTCTGCTTCCGTTTCTTTGCCATTGTTCTCAGCCTTTCTCAGACGTTCCTTTAGAAGCGTGTTTCGATCTGAAACCGTCACATTCCGTACCGCGTAGCCAAGTGCCTTTTTCGTGCCCACGATCACCAAAATCTTTTTTGCTCTGGTGATGCCCGTGTAAATCAGATTCCGCTGGAGCATAACGAAGTGATTCATCAGCACCGGCATGACCACGATGGGGTATTCCGAGCCCTGGCTCTTGTGGATGGTAGTGGCGTAGGCCAGCACCAGTTCGTCCAGTTCTGTCACATCGTATTCCACACTGCGGCCGTCAAAATTGACAGACAGAGCGCGCTCTTCCAGATCTACGTCCTCCACCACGCCAATATCGCCGTTGAACACTTCCTTGTCGTAGTTGTTCCGGATCTGCATGACCTTATCATGGGGCTTGAAAATGGTCCCGCCGCGCTTCAGGCCCAGATCACCGGGATTGATAGCCCCCTGCAAAACCTGATTGAGATTGGATGCGCCAACTACGCCCCTTTGCATCGGTGTGAGCACCTGAATCTCGCTGGCTGGAACACGGTAATGCCGGGAGAGACGGACCTGCACCAACGAGACGATCTCCTCTGCCACTTCCTCCGGGTCCTCCTTCTCGATGAAAAAGAAGTCCGTATTTCGTCCATTGGAGATATCCGGGAACTGTCCGGCATTGATCCGATGGGCGTTCATAATGATCCGGCTGGACTGGGCCTGCCGGAAGATCCGGGTCAATTGTATCACCGGAAACTGCTCAGATTCAATAATGTCCCGCAACACGTTCCCGGCTCCCACGCTGGGAAGCTGGTCAATGTCGCCAACGAGAATCAGCGTCATGGTGTCAGGAATTGCTTTCAGGAGATTGTACATCAGCATAATGTCGATCATGGAGCATTCGTCCACGATCAGCACATCTCCGTCCAAAGGGCTTTCCTCATTCTTCTGGTAGCCCTCCATGGGATTGTACTCCAGCAGGCGGTGGATGGTCTTAGCCTCCATGCCTGTGGCTTCGGAAAGCCGCTTCGCCGCACGTCCTGTTGGTGCTGCCAGCAGGATCTCCGCCTTGACCTCCCGGAACGCTGTGATGATGCCAAGTGTTGTGGTAGTCTTGCCGGTGCCGGGGCCGCCCGTCAGCACCAGCACCTTGCTCTGCACAGCTGTCAGGATCGCCTGCATCTGCACATCGTCATAGGTCATGCCGGTGCGCTTTTGAATCCACTCAGGCAGACCCTCCGGTTCGATATGCAGGCCATTCTTGTTGTCCATCATGGCAGACAGGCGCTTGGCCACCCCTACCTCTGAGAAGTAGAATGGCGGCAGATAGATTGCCTCCTGCTCAGACAGCTTCTTTTCTACGATCACATCTTCGGCGGTGATCATCTGCTCTAGGGCAGAGCCGATCAGGTCCTGCCTGACTTCCAACAGCTCTGCGCCGGTCTCCAACAGCATCTGCCGAGTGGCGTAACAGTGACCTTCCTCCGACAGCCGATTCAGCGTATAGAGAATTCCGCTGCGGATGCGTACATATTTCTCGTGGTCAAAGCCCAGCTTTGTGGCGATGGTATCGGCTGTCTTGAATCCGATGCCCCAGATATCATCGGCCAGCCGATAGGGATTCTCCTGTACCACGGCGATACTGTCGTTGCCGTACTGCTTGTAGATCTTCGTGGCATGGGAGGTGCTCACATCATGGCCCTGTAGAAAGAGCATGATATTCTTGATTTCCTTCTGCTCCTCCCAGCTTTTCCTGATCCGATCCACTCGTTTCTTTCCAATACCGGGGACCTCCAGCAGACGGTCTGGCTCTGTCTCGATGATCTCCAGGGTATCCTTCCCAAACTGACGGACAATGCGTCCGGCGAACTTCGGACCAATGCCTTTGACCAGTCCGCTGCCAAGGTATTTCTCAATGCCGTAGGCGGTGGCGGGAAGGGTTTCCTCGAAGGTCTCCATGGAGAACTGACGGCCATATTTGGCGTCCATCTTCCAGTTGCCGCCCAGAGAAAGAACACTGCCCACATGGACCTCCGGCATATTGCCGACGACTGTGACAAGATCGGAATAGCCCTTGGCCTTGCACTTGATGACAGAGTAGCCGTTCTCTGTATTTTGATAGGTAATGCGCTCAACAACGCAGCGTAAATAGTCCAAACTCTGTCACCCCCCTATATTCCTTATCATATCATAGACGCGGCCCAAAGGACAGGAGAAAACGAGGATTCTGCGGTATCCTTGCGAGAAATATGCGCAGCTGATTTGGTTTTTTCGGGAGAAGAACGAGTCACAACAGGAAAAACGTATTCATATATTTCAGAAAATGCAAATTTGCTGGTGTTCACCTGGTTGATTCCTCAGGTAAGGAGATGAGAGCACTGCTCTCATGCTCCTTGAAACCAGAATATCAGCAATACAGGAACCCCTGAACAGTGAGCCGGCACAGCGTTCTACGCAGGTGTAACGGGCAGTGCGGCAAGCTGCCCAGCCACGATGCTGCTCAGGATCATAATGAGACGCCGGCCGGCCTGCGCGTAAGACAGGCGATGCTGCCCTTTGGTTGAAAGCAGTCGAGACCTTTGGTATAAGCATGTGAAGTGATTTGCCAACACTCCTGTATTGTGCCCCTGGCATTTTGCCGTATCGGGGGCTGAGAAAAATACGATGCTATTTTTACAATACAGAGGTGCATTATGAATACAAAAGCAAATATGGAGCAGGCACACCAGGATATTGAGTACATTTTTTCTGAGCTGCTCCCAAAGCATGGTTTCCTGGAACGTGAAGCACAAAAAAAGCTCAGCCACAACATGCTCGATGCCATGATCTGCAGGCGCATTGCCCTGTGTGATGCCGGAACCGGCATTGGAAAGACTTACGCCTACCTGGTAGCAGGAATCGTGTACATTCGGTTTCGTAAAGCCGAGAACAGGGAGCTGAAGCCAATCGTAGTTTCGACCTCCAGTATTGCATTACAGAATGCTGTGATCAATGAGTATCTTCCGTTTCTGTCTTCAGTACTGCTCGAGGCTGGCATGCTCGATCATCCTGTCAGGGCTGCGCTCAGAAAGGGTAAGCAGCATTATGTGTGTGATTCCAGACGGGAGCAGCGGCTTAAACAGCTTGTTTCTGCAAAAGGAGCTCACCGCCGCAAGCGAGCGCTTCTCTATCTGGAGCGTGAAGTGGACATGGACAACGTCAAAGGGCTTCCTGCCTATGAGAAATCCAATATCTGTGTCCCGACGGTTTGTCAGTGCCATCTCAATACCTGCCAGTATAAACAGTACATTGCGCAGCGCAACTCGCTTCTTTATCTCTTCCAGGTCTGCAATCACAATCTGCTGATCGCGGATGCCATCCATAAGGCAGATGGCAAAGCTTCGATTCTCCCGGAGAGCTGCGCTGTCATAGTTGATGAGTATGAGATAATAGGACTAAACCTGAAAAGCCAGTTAAATCAAGGCTTTCGCGGCTTAGTCCTATTTTTATTGACCCTAAAAATAGCTGACAAAGCAATTCATAGGAGGCAATATGCGCAGAATAGGAATTTTTCTGCGGAGCGTGGCGCTGCCAGTCTGTGTAGCGCTTCTACTCGCCATACTCTTCCGACCTATATATCTTTCCGAAGGTCAACCGAACTATCTGCTTGCGTGGATCTGCATCGGCTTCCCCTTCGGCATTCGACGCATGTTCCTGTGGCTCGTGCCGCATAGATTTGATCTTGCTGGCACAGTCGGGGTTGTCGTTCTAAATGTGATTGTCGGAGGTATCATCGGCGGCTTCGCATTAGTGCTCCAGCTGATCTCTGGAGTGGTCAACACAATCAAAGGCACGGCCTAAAACTGAATATCAAAAAGAAAGAGAGCGTTCATTTCTTCTCCCTTCGGGGAGTCGAGATAGACGCTCTTTTTTGCGTTTAAGGGGGTTTTACGATGATCGGAATCATTATTGGACTGGTAATCATGCTGACCGATGCCTTCTTCATCTGGTGTTGCTGCCGCGTAGCTGGCTTAGCTGACCGAGCTGAAGAGGAATGGCTGGAGCAGGAAAAGGAGGCGCAGAGACATGAGTGAGATCCAGTATTCTCAGGATAAACCGAAAGACTGCAAGTACTGTTACTGGTACGAAAAACGCAAGGGTTGCACTTTCGGAGAGCACTGCTACTACGAAGTCAAGCCGGAACCTAAGAGGAGTCCCTGTGACGGGTGCTCCTACGCCGTACCGCATCCTTGCATCGGCTACTGCATGAAGGAGGTCATCAAAAGCGTGAAAGGCAAGGATAAAGCCAAGTAAATGAACCACGGAGAAAGGGGGTGATGAAGAAATGGCTGTAATCCGTGTTGAGAAAAATAAGAACTATACAGTCATGTCCAATGTCCATCTGAGAGACAAGGCGCTTTCTCTGAAAGCAAAAGGCCTTCTCTCATTGATTCTCAGCCTACCCGATG
>JAFUFT010000021.1 GCA_017469795.1 Oscillospiraceae bacterium | reverse complement strand
TGTGCAAGAGGGCCTTTCAAAACAAGTGCTCGCACAGGCCGGGCTTGTAAGCGCCCTTGACCTGTACGAGCATCTGCACTTATGCGATTGAACCGCCGTGTACCGAACGGTACGCACGGTGGTGTGGGAGGACGGTCACTAAACTAATGGGTGACCTCCTACCCGATCAGATATAGAACAAAATCTCCGAATAATTGGGAATGGGCCAGTAGTCCTTGGCGACGATGATCTCGCAGTGGTCCGCCGCCTCCCGCAGCTCCTTCATGGCGGGCAGGATCGTGTGGCAGTAGTAGTCCGCCCGTTCATAGGTGCCATTGGTGCGCTCCACGCCCCGCATCAGCATCTCCAGCTTGTCGCAGGCGTCGTTCATCATGTCCGTGTCCCGGCTGATGTACTGGAGCATCTGCTCCTCGGTGCGGGTGGAGATATGGGCGCTGAGGGCTTTCTTCCGGGTGGCAGCCTCCGCCACGTCGCCCATGAATCGAATGGCGGCGGGGATCAGACTGCGGCGGGCTATGCCCAGAGCGGTGAGCGCCTCGATGTTGATGACCTTGGAGTAGTGCTCCAGCTCCACCTCGCAGCGGCTCTGCATTTCCACAGGAGAGAGGACGTTCATCTCGGACATCAGCGCGATATTCTTCGCGTCAAGCATATGGGGCAGCGCGTCTACGGCGGTCTTGTAGTTGCTCAGCCCACGGCGGGCGGCTTCGATCTCCCACTCCGCGGAGTAGCCGTCTCCATTGAAAAGGATCCGCTGGTGATCCCGGATGGTGTGCTTGATCCATTTGGCAGCGGCGGCCGTGAAATCGGACAGGCCTTCCATTTCAGCGGAGAAGTCCTTGAGAACCTTGGCCACCGCGGTGTTGAGCACCGTATTCACATCCGCCAGATTGATGGAGGAGCCGGGCATGCGGAACTCAAACTTATTGCCGGTAAAGGCAAAGGGAGAGGTCCGGTTTCGGTCGGTGGTGTCCTTTGGGAAAACGGGGAGTACATCCACGCCCAGGTCGATCTGGCTCTGGTCGTGGGCCTCGTAGGTGTTTCCGCCGACGATGGCGTCGAGTATGGCGCCCAGTTCATCCCCCACAAAGATGGAGACGATAGCGGGGGGCGCTTCGTTGGCGCCGAGGCGGTGATCGTTGCAGGGGGTGGCGACCATGGCGCGGAGCAGATCCTGGTACTCGTCTACGGCCTTGATGACGGCGGTGAGGAAGGTCAGGAACTGGAGATTGTCCATGGGCGTGTCGCCGGGATCCAGCAGGTTTTCCCCACCGGCGGAAAGGGACCAGTTGTCGTGCTTGCCAGAGCCGTTGATGCCGTCAAAGGGCTTCTCATGCTGGAGGCATACGAAGCCGTGGCGGTCCGCGATCCGCTTCATGTACTCCATGGTCAGCAGGTTGTAGTCGATGGCCTTGTTGGCGGCGTCGAAGATGGGCGCCAGCTCATGCTGGGCGGGGGCCACCTCGTTGTGTTCCGTCTTGGCGGGGATCCCCAGTTTCCACAGCTCCTCGTCCAGCTCCTTCATAAAGGCGGCCACCTGAGGCCGGAGCGTTCCGAAGTAATGCTCCTCCAGCTCCTGCCCCTTGGCGGCGGAGTGGCCGAACAGGGTGCGGCCGGTGATGATCAGATCCTCCCGCCGGGCGTAGTCTTCTTTTCGGATCAGGAAGTATTCTTGCTCCGGGCCGACGGTGGCGGTGACCTGCTCCACGTTCTTGCCGAACAGCCGGAGAACCTTGCAGGCCTCCTGGGAGATGGCCTTCATGGAGCGAAGCAGCGGCGTCTTTTTGTCCAGTGCCTCGCCGGTATAGGAGCAAAAGGCGGTGGGGATGCAGAGCGTTCCGTCCTTGACGAAGGCAAAACTGGTGGGATCCCAGGCAGTATACCCCCGGGCCTCACAGGTGGCCCGCAGGCCGCCGGAGGGGAAGGAGGAGGCGTCCGGTTCCCCCTGGATCAGTTCTTTCCCGCTGAAGGACATGATGGCGGTGCCGTCACCCAGGGGAGCAATGAAGCTGTCGTGCTTCTCCGAGGTGATGCCGGTGAGCGGCTGGAACCAGTGCGTATAGTGGGTCGCGCCCTTTTCAATGGCCCAGTCCTTCATCACGCTGGCCACCACGTTGGCCAGCTCCAGATTCAGCGGCTTGCCCTCGTCGATGGTGGCTTTGATGCTCTTGAAGGTGGCGCTGGGAAGCCGTTCCTTCATGACATGCTCGTTGAATACCATGGATCCGTAGAGTTCCTTGGCTCTTGCGCCCATAACGATCAATCTCCTTTGACATGGATTCCGGGAAAGATTCATTTGAAAAAATTATACCTGATATCCTGCGGCAGGTCAATCGTGCTTTCGCCGAAAATCCGGGGATTTCCAGGGGACTTTTGTATGGAAGCGGCCAGTACACTTGCGTTTTTTTTGAAATCGTGTTATTCTTCCTATATATCCTATGACTGTGAGGGATCTTGCATGAAAACTACAATCAGAATGATGACGATACTTTTGGCGCTGACCGTTCTGCTTTCGGGCTGCGGTCTGCCCTTCTTCGGAGACAGCGCTCCGGCGGAGACTGCTTCTGCGGCCCCCGCGGAGGAGACGCCCGCGTCCTTTGGGACCGCAGAGGTCCAGGCCACCCCGTCCCTGATGGCACAGACCACGGAATCTCCGGACAGTGCTGTGGAGGAACCGGTGTCCGCGGAGGAGCCGGTGGATCCGGAAGAGCCCGGGAGCGCGGTAGAACCCGGGAGTGCTGTGGAACCGGAGCCTGTCGATCCGGAGCTTGAGCCGGATCCGGATGCGGATATGACGGAACTGGTGATCAAGAGCGCCCTCTGCGCCGACTATGTCAACGACCTTTGGTATGATCCGGAGGGTGCGTTCTTCTGGCGCGCAGTCGGTTACCTGATGAGTGAGGCCGGCGTTTACAGCGCAGAGGCGGAGACTGGAAAAGATGAGGACGGCGCCTACATCCGGTTGCCCGCAGAGGCCCTGACGCCCTTTGTGGAGGCCCTGTTTGACGATCATTTTACGGAGTCGGAGGTTGATTACCCGGATCTGGGCGAGGAGACTGACATTGTAAAATGGGAGTCCACGGAGGACGGGGAGTTCTATCTGGTCCATGTTCAGGATCTGGATGGCTACACCGTGGAATATGAGGAGACCGATTGGGCGGATCACTACAACGCCACGCTGCTGGTGGACGGCACGGCGGCAGCGGTGTATGAGCTGACGCTGGAACAGGCTGAGGGCGACAAGGTGTTCCCGCTGCACATCAGCGAGATGGCCTACGCCGGAAAACCGTAAGAACAGATTAACATAATACTAACAGCAGAACTGGTAATTCCATGAACCCCAATAAATTGTATGTGAAATAATATTCAACACAATATGATGTAAAGTTCGGAAAATATGGGAAAAAAGGGAGAAAAACTGTAAAAAATAATGTAAAAAATATACGGGAATAGAGTTGACATAAAATTATCCCTCTGGTACAATCAAAGAAAAAAGCAAGGGACGTGCCAGATGTGGAAGAGAAACGCTATTTAACTGTACAGTCAGATTATCACAAAGTGCTCGTCCCGGTGGATGAAATCATGTATCTGACCGTCGACGGCAGAAAGACGAAGATCACCCGGAAGGACGGCTCTGCCCTGCGTACGAACCGGAGCATGAAGGATATCTACGCGGAACTGCCTGGAGAAGTCTTTACCAGCATCAACCGGGGGATCGTCGTATCAAAAACCTATGTGAAACATGAGAAAAACGGAATCCTCACCATGAAGGACGGCACGGAGTTCAAGCGCCGGGTGCGTTCCGACCGGGTGAAGCCAAAGCCCCGGGTGATTGCACCGGCTCCCGTTCTGCGGGAATTCCCGACGGAGGATATGAGCTGGTGGATCGATGATCTGCCGATGCCCATGTGTGTGCTGGAACTGGTTTACCAGGGCAGGAATGGCAGCGCGTCCTTTGCGATCCGTTACTGTAACCATGCCATGGAACAGCTGGAAGGGGTTCTGCTGCGGAATGTGAAGGATCAGTCGGTGACGGCTCTGAAGGAGATCGGCAGTGCCAAATGGCTGACCGTGTTTGCGGATGTGGCCATCAACGGCTCGTCCCGAGTCGTAGAGGACATGCTGGAGGACGGATCCTTTATGCGGATGAACTGCTACCAGCCTCAGAGCGGATGGTGCGCCGTGGTGATGACTGACCTGACCCGGGAAAATCGGCTGGTTCAGAAACTGTTTCAGCGGGGAACGAAACATTAAACAAACAAGTGCCGGAGACAGAGCAGCCTGTCTCCGGCCTGCTGCATATCAGGGAAGAAATACACATAGTCTGTAACGGGAAACGGAGGGACAAACTATGTGTAAAAAGGGATTGATCGCGCTGTGCCTGGCGGTGTGCCTGGGAGGGAGCTGCCTTGCAGCGCCGGAAGTGGCCGCGCCAAGCTGTCTGCTGATGGAGCGGTCCACGGGTACGGTGTTGTATGAAAAGGAGGCAGACCGGCAGCTTGCTCCGGCCAGCGTCACAAAGGTCATGACTCTGCTGCTGGTAATGGAGGCCATCGACCGGGGACAGCTCCGCTGGGACGATCTGGTGACAGCCTCCGCTCACGCTGCGGAGAAGGGCGGCTCTCAGGTGTTTTTGGAGGAAAACGAGCAAATGACCGTCCGGGACATGGTGAAATGCGTGACGGTCTCCTCCGCCAACGATTGTGCGGCGGCGCTGGCGGAGGCGGTGGCGGGCAGCGAATCCGCCTTCGTGGAACTGATGAACCGCAGAGCGGAGGAACTGGGCATGACCGGTACGCATTTCGCCAACTGCACGGGACTCGACGATGAAGCGGGTGCGGATGTCCATTACACCACCGCCAGGGATATCGCCGTCATGTCCCGGGAACTGCTCTCCCACCCGGAGATCCGGCAGTTTACCACCATCTGGATGGACACCATCCGGGACGGGACCTTCGGCCTGAGCAACACCAATAAGCTGGTGCGGTTTTATCCGGATACCACAGGGCTGAAAACAGGGTATACCAGCTCGGCAGGATACTGTATGTCCGCTTCGGCGGAACGGGAGGGCATGGAGCTGATCGCCGCGGTGATGCACTGCGGCAGCAGCACGGACCGATTCGAGTCCGCCAAATCGCTTCTGGAATATGGATTCTCCAACTTTACGCTGGTGGATCCTGCCGGAGAGGAGGAGATCCCGCGCACAGAGGTGGAACTGGGAAAAGCGCTGTGGGTGCAGGCAGTCCCGATGAGCGCCGAGCCGCTGCTGCTGGAACGGAGTGCTGCCGCTTCGATCCGGCGGGAGATCCAGGTGCAGCCGTCCGTTGCGGCGCCGGTGGAGCCTGGACAGACTCTGGGCACCCTGCGGATCTACAGCGGAGAGAGCCTGCTGGCGGAGGTGCCGTTGCAGGCACAGGACAGCGTGGAGCGGCTGGGCTGGACGGAGGTTGCAAAGCGATTTCTGAAAATTCTCTGGATGGGCCGGGATTCGTGAAAAACGGCTTGCATTTTCCAATGGAATCCAGTAAGATAAAGGGGACTTGTACCAAACATTTGAGAGGGGATAGTACAATGATTGAAACCGATATTTCGAATATCTGGGGATCCATTGATTTTTCTAAACTGATGAGTATGGAGGAGCGTCTGCGGGAGGCCCATGCCAGCCTGGCGGACGGAACCGGCGCGGGAAATGACTTCCTGGGATGGTATCATCTGCCCTCCGGCACCACGGAGGCGGAGCTGGACGCCATTGCCGCAGCCGCAAAGAAGATCCGCAAGGAGTCTCAGGCACTGGTGGTCATCGGCATCGGCGGCAGTTATCTGGGCGCCCGGGCCGCCATCGAGTTCCTGAACGGCACCATGCACAACGAAAGTGACCCCATGAAGATCTATTTCGCGGGCAACCATCTCTCCACCCGGGCCCTGAACGATCTGGCGGACCGGCTGGAGAACGTGGATTTCTCCATCAATATCGTGTCCAAGTCCGGCTCTACCATGGAAACGGCGGTGGCGGCCCGGATGTTCCGGTGGCTGCTGAATCGGAAGTACGGCGTGGAAAAGGCCAAAGAGCGGATTTATGTGACGACGGATCCCTATAAGGGCAAGCTCCGGACGCTGACGCAGGAGGAGGGTTATACCAATTTCCCGATCCCCTCCAATGTGGGCGGCCGATACAGCGTGTTTACGGCCTGCGGTCTGCTGCCGATGGCGGTGGCGGGCATCGACATCCGTGCGGTTATGGCCGGCGCCCGAAAGGCGGAGCAGGAGCTGGACGTGCGGAGCATGGAAAACCCGGCATGGCTCTATGCGGCGGCCCGGAATATGCTCTATGAAAACGGCAAGAAGATTGAGATCCTTTGCAGCTATGAGCCGGATTTCGAATATGTGGGACGCTGGTGGCAGCAGCTCTTCGGCGAAAGCGAGGGCAAGGACGGCAAGGGCATCTTCCCGGCCTGCCTGCAGTTCACCACGGATCTGCACTCTATGGGCCAGCTGATCCAGCAGGGCGAGCGGAATATGTTTGAGACGGTGGTCCGGTTTGTTCCCTCCGGCCGGGAGCTCTCCATTGAGATCGACTGGAAGAACATCGATGACCTGAACTATCTGGCGGGCAAGACCGTGGGATATGTGGAGGAAAACGCCTATGAGGGCGTCCTTCAGGCCCATGTGGACGGCGGCGTTCCGGTGATCGTGCTCAAATGCGGGGAAATGAACGCCAGAACGCTGGGCTATATGATGTATTTCTTCCAGCTCTCCTGCGGCATCAGTGCCTATACGCTTGGCGTCAATCCCTTCAACCAGCCCGGCGTGGAGGATTATAAGCGGAATATGATGACGAACCTTGGACGCTGAGGGCATACCTCACAGAATTGGCAGGTATTTTTGTGTCCGGTCTCACAAAAATCACAAAAACGGTTGAAATGTACCTGCAAAAATGCTACTATAGTTCCAAGGTCAGCGTGGGCTGACAAAAGAAAGGGGAATCATCTATGGTCAAGGTTATTATGGGCGTCAAGGGCTCCGGTAAAACCAAGCAGATGGTGGAAACCATCAACAATGCCGTTGAAACTGAGGCCGGTCACATTGTCTGCATCGAAAAGGGCAGCAAGATGGTCTATGACATTAAGTCCAGCGTCCGCCTTGTGGAGGCCAGCGACTATCCCATCGGCGGTTACAACTACCTGAAGGGATTCATCAGCGGTCTTCATGCCGGCGATTACGATATTACACACATCTTTATCGACAGCCTGTATAAAATCTCCGTGAATGACGACACGCAGCAGACGGAGTCTTTCCTCCAGTGGTGCGAGGATTTCGGCAAAGCCAACAAGATCGACTTTACCATCTCGATCTCCGCAGATCTGGCGACTGCCACGGATGGGATCAAGAAGTATTTCTAAGCGCTGCCGCCCGGAGAGATCCGGGCGGTTTTTTTGACCCGGACAGGAAAATATTTACAAAAGGAGCGCACAATGCTGCGATTTTTCTTCGTGCCGGAGCGAGAACTTCCTGCCGGCGTCGGATTTGAACACTTTGGCCCGGAGCATCTGATGATGTTGGCTGTTCTGGCGGTTCTGAGTGCCGGGATCACAGTCTGGGGCTGCCGGATGGAAGAACGCGGCCGGATCCGCCTTATGCGGACGATGGCGGGGACCATGGTTGCGCTGGAGATCTGGAAGGACGGGATGCTGGTCGGAATGGCAGCGTTCTCGGTGGGCTACCTGCCGCTGCATCTGTGCAGCATAGCCATGTTCCTGTGTCTGTGGTTCGCCTGGCGGCCCGGATCAGATCTGGCGGGACAGCTGGTTTGGAACGTCTGTTTTCCCGCCGGTGCGACCGCCCTGCTGTTCCCGGATTGGACCAATATGCCGCTTTTGCAGTTCCAGTCTCTCCACAGCTTTCTGTATCATGGGATGCTGATCCAGTTCGCGCTGATTGCTGCGATCTCCGGGCAGATCCGGCCCCGTATCAGCCGCGCCTGGAAGGCGATCCTCTTTTTGCTTGTGCTGGCTGCGGGAGTGTATGGGATCAATCTCCGATTGGGAACGAACTTTATGTTCCTGAATCATCCGCTTCTCGGGACGCCTCTGATGCTCTGCGCCAGGCTGCCCGGCAAATGGGGATATCTGGCCGGATACGGCCTGCTGGCGGCGGGGATCATCCTGCTGACAGACCTTCCGTTTTCCCTTTGGAACCGGGTCCGGTCCCAGAAACGCAGCAATGACAAAATGTAGAAAATTCGGCGGGAAAATTGTGTATTTTTATGGATAATCACGAAAAAAGCGCTGGATGCGGAATTATTCTCCTTCATATTATGTTCCAAATGATACAAAAATAACGGACTGTTTCCGGCGGGTTGTGAAAAAAGTCACAGACTTAAAAGAATTGAAATTATTACGAACGAAAGTCCTCTGATTTAATAGGAATTCCATACAATTTTTGGGGATTTCCAAAGCGGGGATTTTACGTTATAATAACACTGTTCCCCGCATGCTACGACGGCGGGGAGAGGCACAATGCGGGCATATGCCCGAGAAGGAGGATAAACTGTTATGCCAAATACGAAAACCGTTGTTCCTTATTCCGGCACGCCGGAGCAGGAGGCACAGCTCAAGGCTGTGATCGCGGAGTATAAGGACGTACCTGGCGGCACCATGCCTGTCATGCAGCAGGCACAGGAGATTTTCGGCTACCTCCCGGAAGAGGTGCAGATCATGATCGCCGAGGGTATGGGGATCCCCCTGGAGGAAGTCTACGGGATCTCGACCTTCTATTCTCTGTACAACCTCAATCCGAAGGGACAGTACAAGATCACCGTATGTCTCGGCACGGCGTGCTATGTCAAGGGTTATCAGGCGATCCTGGATAAGATCGTTGCCCGGCTGGGATGTCCTGTGGGCTCCATTTCCAAGGATGGCAAGTATTCTGTAGACGCGACCCGCTGCGTGGGTGCCTGCGGCCTGGCTCCTGTTATGATGGTCAATGACGACGTCTATGGCCGGATGACCCCCGATCAGGTGGACGACGTTCTGGCGAAGTATAAATAATGAAGGAACTGAGCCTCAATATTCTGGATATTGCCAAAAACTCCGTAACAGCCGGAGCCACACTGGTGGAAATCACCGTGACGGAGACTCCTGCCCGGCTGACCATCTCGGTCAGCGACAACGGGTGCGGCATGACGCCGGAGTTTGTGGCGCGGGTCACAGACCCCTTTACAACCACCCGGACCACCCGCAAGGTGGGACTGGGCATCCCCCTCCTGCAGATGGAGGCGCAGATGGCAGGCGGCGACCTCTCCATTGAATCCGAGGTCGGCAAAGGGACCACCACCAGCGCGTGGTTCGATCCCGGCCATATCGATATGCCGCCGCTGGGAGATCTGAACTCCTCGATCCTGACCCTGATCCAGGGCAGTCCGGACATCGACTTTCTGTTTACCCATTCCATCGGGGAGCGGAGCTACACCCTCGATACCCGGGAGATCCGGGAGATCATGGGAGATATATCCCTGGCTGAGCCGGAGATTCTCGCATGGCTCGGCGATTATATTTCGGAAAATGAATCCAGTATATCTAATCCAACATAGAAGGGAAGCGATCTGCAATGAAATCTTTGGAAGAGCTCAAGGCCCTGCGGGAGCAGATGCAGAGCAAAATGAACGTCCGTAAGGACGACAACGAGACCATTCGCGTTGTGGTGGGCATGGCTACCTGCGGAATCGCCGCCGGCGCCCGTCCGGTTCTCAACGCATTTATGGAAGAGGTCAACAAGCGCGGCCTGAACAACGTCCAGGTGACCCAGACCGGATGCATCGGCGTGTGCCGTCTGGAGCCCATCGTGGAGGTGTTCGTCCCCGGTCAGGAGAAAGTCACCTATGTGAAGATGAACGCGGAGAAGGTGCCCGCCATCGTGGCGCAGCACATCGTCAACAAGCAGGTGGTTACCGATTACACCATCGGCGCCGCGGAATAAGGAGGAGCAGATATGAATTTTGTCAGAGCTCATGTCCTTGTCTGTACCGGCACCGGATGTTCCTCTGCCGGCGCGGAGGGCATCATCAGCGCGTTTGAGGATCAGCTGAAGAAGAACGGACTGGACGAGGAAGTTCGCGTAGTCAAGACCGGATGTCTCGGACTGTGCGCCAAAGGCCCCAACGTGGTGGTTTACCCCGAGGGCGTGTATTACAACTATGTGTCCGCCGAGGACGTGCCTGAAATCGTGGAGGAGCATCTGCTCAAGGGCCGCCCGGTGACCCGCCTGATCCACGGCGATGCCGAGGATGCCAGCAAGGCCACCAACTTGACGGACACCGCGTTCTACAAGGATCAGGTCCGCATTGCCCTGCGCAACTGCGGCGTCATCAACCCCGAGGATATCGACGAGTACATCGCCTATGACGGCTATGCCGCCCTGGCGAAGGTCCTCACTGAGATGACCCCGCAGCAGGTCATCGACGAGATCAAGGCCTCCGGCCTGAAGGGCCGCGGCGGTGCGGGCTTCCCCACCGGCCTTAAGTGGCAGTTCGCGGCCAACTCCCCCGGCCCTGTGAAATATGCCTGCTGCAACGCGGACGAGGGAGACCCCGGCGCGTTCATGGACCGGTCCGTGCTGGAGGGCGATCCCCACTCCGTGCTGGAGGCCATGACCATTGCCGGGTATGCCATCGGCGCCACGGAAGGTTACATCTACGTCCGTGCCGAGTATCCCATCGCTGTGGAGCGTCTGAAAAAGGCGCTGGAGCAGAGCCATGAGTATGGCTTCCTGGGCAAAAACATCTTCGGCACCGACTTCAGCTTCGATATCGGCATCCGGCTTGGTTCCGGCGCCTTCGTCTGCGGCGAAGAGACCGCGCTGATGGTCTCCATCGAGGGTAAGCGCGGCGAGCCCCGCTGCCGTCCGCCCTATCCGGCGGTGAAGGGCCTGTTCGGCAAGCCCACCATCCTCAACAACGTGGAAACCTACGCCAACGTGTGTTGGATCATCAACCACGGCGCCGAAGCCTATGCAGCTCTGGGCACCGAGGGCTCCAAGGGCACCAAGGTCTTCGCTCTGGGCGGAAAGATCAACAACACCGGCCTGGTGGAGATCCCCATGGGCACGCCCCTGCGCCAGATCATCGAGGAGATCGGCGGCGGCGTACCAAACGGCAAGAAGTTTAAGGCAGTGCAGACCGGCGGACCGTCCGGCGCCTGCATCCCCGCCAGTCAGATCGACGTTCCCATCGACTATGAGAACCTGACCCGGATCGGCGCCATGATGGGCTCCGGCGGTATGATCGTCCTGGACGAGGACGACTGTATGGTGGATATCGCCAAGTTCTTCCTGCAGTTCACTGTGGATGAGTCCTGCGGCAAATGTTCCCCCTGCCGGATCGGCATCAAGCGGATGTACGACATCCTGGATCGGATCACTGCCGGAAAGGGCACGCTGGAGGACCTGGACACGCTGGAGGAGCTGGCCGCCCACATCAAGGGCAACGCCCTGTGCGGCCTGGGCCAGACGGCGCCCAACCCGGTGCTCTCTACGCTGAAAAACTTCAAGGACGAGTATGTGGCCCACGTGGTGGAGAAACGCTGCCCCGCAGGTTCCTGCAAGGCGCTGCTGAACTACACCATCGATCCTGCCAAGTGCAAGGGCTGCTCCGCCTGCTCCCGTGTCTGCCCCGCGGATGCGATTTCCGGCGTGGTACGTTCGCCCTTCGTCATTGACCAGTCCAAGTGCATCAAGTGCGGTTCTTGCATGGAGAAGTGCAAGTTCGGCGCGATTTCCAAGGGTTAAGGAGGCTGAAGCGATATGGATACTGTGAAATTAACAATCAACGGCATTGAAGTGGAGGCCCCCGCCGGTTCTACCATTATTCAGGCCGCGAATTTGGCCGGGATCAAGATTCCCTCGCTGTGTTATCTGAAGGATCTCAACGAGATCGGCGCCTGCCGGATCTGCATGGTGGAGGTCAAGGGCGCCAAGGGCCTCGTTGCCTCCTGCGTGTATCCCGTCAATGAGGGAATGGAGGTCTGGACCAATACCCAGAAAGTCCGGGATGCCCGGAAGATGACCCTGGAGCTGCTGCTCTCCAACCATCGGATGGAGTGCCTGACCTGCCGCCGCAGCGGCACCTGCGAACTGCAGGATCTGGCCCATGATTTCGGCATCGACAAGGTCCGGTTCCAGACGGAGAAGATGGAGCCTCAGATCGAGGATTCCGCCCTGCATCTGGTGCGGGACAACTCCAAGTGTGTGCTCTGCCGCCGCTGCGTGGCTGCCTGCGCCGCACAGGGCGTCGGCGTCATCGGCTGCAACGAGCGCGGATTCCAGACGGAGATCGGTTCTCCCTTCGGCCGCGGCCTGGTGGAGACCGCCTGTATCTCCTGTGGACAGTGCATCGTGAACTGTCCCACCGGCGCTCTCACGGAGCGGGACGACACCGGCAAAGTCTGGGAGGCTTTGGCCGACGAGACCAAGCATGTGGTCATCGCCACGGCGCCCTCTGTCCGTGCCGGCCTGGGCGAGTGCTTCGGTATGCCCATCGGTACCAACGTGGAGGGCAAGATGGTCGCCGCCATGCGCCGCATGGGCTTCGACGGTGTGTTCGACGTGGACACCGCCGCGGACTTCACCATCATCGAAGAAGGTACGGAGCTGCTTGAGCGGATCAAGAACGGCGGCGTGCTGCCGCTGATCACCTCCTGCTCTCCCGGCTGGATCCGGTATGCCGAGCAGTATTACCCCGATTTCCTGCCCAATATCTCCTCCTGCAAGTCTCCCCAGGGCATGTTCGGCGGTCTGATGAAGACCTACTATGCGGAGAAGATGGGCATCGATCCCAAGGACATGGTGGTTGTTTCGGTCATGCCCTGCACCGCAAAAAAATACGAGATCAAGCGGCCTGACATGCAGGGTGCGCCCGGCTATCAGGATATCGACATCTCTATCACCACCCGGGAACTGGGCGAGATGATCAAGCGTTCCGGCCTGAACTTCACGGCGCTGCCGGACGAGGCATTTGATCCCATCTTCGGCATCGCCTCCGGCGCGGCGGATATTTTCGGCGCATCCGGCGGCGTGATGGAGGCTGCCCTTCGTACCGTGTCCGCGATTCTGGCCGGCGAAGAGAACGCCCCGCTGGAGTTCCACGAGGTTCGCGGTCTGGAGTCCGTCAAGGAAGCCACCTACGAGCTGCCCGGCAAGACCGTCCGCGTGGCGGTGGTCTCCGGCACCAAGAATGCCGGCGCTCTGCTGGATGCGGTGCGGGCCGGTGAAAAGGAGTACGACTTCATCGAGGTCATGTGCTGCCCTGGCGGCTGCATCAACGGCGGCGGACAGCCCTATGTCCCCGCGGAGATCAAGAACTTTGTGGACTACCGCAGCCTGCGCGCCAAGGCCCTCTATGACGAGGACGCCGGCAAGGAGCTTCGGAAGAGCCATCACAACCCCATCGTGCAGGAGGTCTATGCGGAGTACCTCGGCGAATGGGGCGGTGAGAAGGCGCACCACATCCTCCATACCACTTATCAGGCGCAGCCCAAATACCGGCTGTAATGATTGTAGACGCGAAGGGAGCGGGCATTTGCCCGCTCCCTTTTATGCGCTCATTGTTCCTTTTTATTCTGCCGGAACCGGATCAGCGTTCCGATGACAAGACCCGCCAGGGAGATTCCAAGGCCAATGGGAAGCTTGGCAAAATCCGGCCAGATCACGGACTGGACCGCGCTGCGATCGGTGACAACGTAGGTGGAAAAGCCGGTAAGGGAGTACATCAGACTGAAAACCGGTGCGGAGAGCCACTTGAGCTTTCCCCAGTAATTCCGGCTGCCGATGAGGAACGACGCTACAAAAAATGTAATGGGCAGGATCGTCCAGGTGACGGCAGCGCCGTAGCCGTACCGGTCCACACCGGTATGGATCATGACAAAAGCCAGCAGCGACAGTGCCCAGATGCCAAGCGTTGTCAGCACTAAGGCCAGAATGGACTTCTTCTCGTTGCTTTTTACGGTGTTAGTGCTTTCCTCCAAAAAGGATCTGTAAGACTGCTTCACGGATGACTCCTCCTTCAGCAGGCGGTCCAGACTCACGGAGTAAAGATCGCTCATTCGGATCACGCTGATGATGTCGGGGTAGGTCTTTCCCGTCTCCCAGTTGGAGACGGTCTGACGGCTGACCCCCAGGGCCTCTGCAGCCTGCTCCTGAGACAGACCCGCCTCGTTTCTCGCGCTTTTGATGATAGAACCGATTTCCATGAATTCCGCCGCCTTTCAAAATGACTCGTTCCGGCCGGGAACGATCCCAGCATACGTTTTTTTCGGACAAACGTCCACCAAATGAGGCTGACATCCGCGGCTTTTTCTGTCAAAATGCTTTGACAAGGGCGGACGGCACATGATATTGCCATCATAGCACGCCCCGCGGGGTCCGTCAAATCGGAATCTGTTTCCCGGGAAATCCCCTTGCATTGTGTGCTTTAACCTGTTAAAATAAAACCATCCGAAAGTATGGAGGCGATTCCCATGATCACGGTCTATGAAAAGGGCGGATACTATTCCGCCGGACAATACATTCCCCCGGAGGAGGGAGCGGCAAAGGGCTTCTGTCCCGAAAGCGGACGGGAGAAGACCATGGCCTACGGCATTATGGCCGCGCACAATCTCAGCGGCGAAATGGCCCATCTGAAGATGCGTTTTGATGCCATGGCTTCCCACGACATCACCTACGTGGGCATCATACAGACGGCCCGGGCCAGCGGCCTCACGGAATTCCCGCTGCCCTATGTGCTGACCAACTGCCACAACAGTCTCTGCGCGGTGGGCGGTACCATCAACGAGGATGACCATGTGTTCGGACTGTCCGCCGCGAAGAAGTACGGCGGTGAGTTTGTTCCTGCCCATCAGGCGGTGATCCACTCCTATATGCGGGAGCGGTACGCGGGCTGCGGCAAGATGATCATCGGTTCGGATTCCCACACCCGCTATGGCGCGTACGGTACCATGGCCATCGGCGAGGGCGGCCCGGAGCTGGTAAAGCAACTGCTGCAGCGGACCTATGACATCGACTATCCGCCGGTGGTGGGCATCTACCTGACCGGAAAACCCCGGCCCGGTGTAGGCCCCCAGGACGTGGCGCTGGCTATCATCGAAAAGACCTTCAACGCCGGTACGGTAAAGAATTCCGTCATGGAGTTCTTCGGCCCCGGCATCGGAAACCTGGCCATGGACTACCGCAGCGGCATCGACGTGATGACCACGGAGACCTCCTGCCTCAGCTCCATCTGGGAGACCGACGACACCGTGAAGAAGACCCTGGAGATCCACGGACGGGGCGGGGAGTACAGACCGCTCCATCCCGATGATGGCGCCTATTACGACAGAGTGCTGCATGTGGAGCTAGACAAGGTGGAATGCATGATCGCGCTGCCTTTCCATCCCTCCTGCGCAGTGTCGATCCACACCTTCAACGAGAATCTTGCGGACCTGCTCCATCAGGTGGAGGAGCGGACGAAAACCCAGCTGGAGCTGAAATCCGAGCCGGAAAGCCTGCTGAAAAAGATCCGGAACGGGAAATTTTATGCCGATCAAGGTGTCATCGCCGGCTGCTCCGGCGGCACCTTCCAGAACCTGACCCGAGCGGCGGAGATCCTGAACGGGAAACCCCTGGGCTCCGATGCTTTCTGGCTGTCTGCCTACCCCGCCTCCATGCCGGTGATGATGGAACTGAGCCGCACCGGAAGCCTGACAAAGCTCATGGCCAGCGGCGTATCCATCCGTTCGGCCTTCTGCGGCCCCTGCTTCGGCGCGGGAGACGTGCCCGCCAACGGCGCCTTCTCCATCCGCCACTCCACCCGCAACTTCCCCAACCGGGAGGGCAGCAAGCCCGGAGAGGGACAGATCAGCTATGTGGCGCTGATGGACGCCCGGTCCATCGCGGCTTCGGCGCTCAATGGCGGCGCCATCACCGCGGCCTCCGATCTGGCGGAGATCGCGGAGGATCCGAAGTACATGGAATACCGCTACGATGATTCCGCCTACAAGGCCCGGGTATTCTTCGGCGCGGGCAAGCCGGATCCGGAGGAGGAACTGGTGTTCGGCCCCAATATTGCCGACTGGCCGGAGCAGATCCCCATGCCGGAGAATCTGCTGCTGGAGGTGGCCTCAGCCATCTACGATCCCCTGACCACCACGGACGAGTTGATCCCCTCCGGAGAGACCTCCTCCTACCGGTCCAATCCGGTGCGCCTGAGTGAATTCGCCCTGAGCCGCAAGGATCCCCAGTATGTGGGTCGGGCCAAGGCCATTCGGGAGCGGGAACTGGCCCGCCGGAAGAATCCCTCCACCGCGGATCTGGGCGGCTACGATCCGGCGACTACGGGCATCGGCAGCGTGGTCATGTCTATCCGTCCCGGCGATGGAAGCGCCCGGGAACAGGCGGCCTCCTGTCAGAGAGTGCTGGGCGGCTGTGCCAACGTGTGCCTGGAGTACGCCACCAAACGCTACCGCTCCAACGTCATCAACTGGGGCATGGTGCCCTTCACCGTGGAAAACGTCGAGTCCCTGAACATCCAGCCCGGCGACCGGATCTATGTGCCCGGCATCCGGAAGGCCCTGGAAGGGGAGGACGAATCCGTACAGGGCGTCCTGATCCAACCCTCCGGGGAAACGGAGATCCGGCTGGATATGAAGAACCTCCAGCGGGAGGAGCGGGATGTGATCCTGGCCGGCTGCCTGATCAACTACTATGCCGGAAAGTAACCCCATGCGCAGTCAGCAAAAGCTGCCTGACGAATAATCAATCTGAGGAGGGAATAATATGCTGCAGCAACTGAACGCACCGGAGATCAACACCGAGGATGTGACCAGTATTGCGCAGACCATCAAGGGCATGAGCCTGTTCGACGTGTTGAAATTCGTGGTGCTGGTGATCGTGCTGATCATTCTGGTGAAGCTGCTGACCAGCCTGATGAGCCGCGTGATCTCCAAGTCCAAGATCGATAAGAGCGCCCACAGCTTCCTGCTTTCCGTCGTCAAGGGTGTGCTCTGGTTCATTGCCATTACCATTCTGGCCTCTTCCCTGGGCGTGGACATCACGAGCCTGATCGCCATTCTGAGCGTTGCCGGTCTGGCCGTGTCCCTTGCCCTTCAGGGCGCTCTGGCGAACCTGGCGGGCGGCTTGGTGATCCTGACCACCAAGCCCTTCAAGGTGGGCGACTATGTGGACATCGGCGGCAACGAGGGCTTCGTGGAGGAGATCACCATGACCTACACGAAGATTGTCTCCTGGGACCGCCGGACCTTCTATGTGCCCAACAGTACCGTCACCGGCTCCAACGTGATGAACTATTCCGTGGACGGAAAGCGCCGGGTGGATATGAACTTCTCCGTGGCCTATGAGAACAACATGGACGATGTCAAGGCTGCTCTCACCGAAGCGGTGAACCACGTGGAGAAGGTTCAGAAGGATCAGGAGATCTTCGTGCGGCTCAATGCCTACGAGGATCACACCATCCAGTATCAGGTGCGCTGCTGGTGCCTGGGGGACGACTACTGGGATGTGTGGTTCGGCCTGCTGGAGGAGGTCAAACGCTCCTTTGAGCGGAACAACATCGACTTCAGCTACAACCACATGAACGTCCACATGGACAAATAACGAGAAAGCGCCCGGCCGTGGCCGGGCACTTTTTTACAAAAAATACCGAAATCTGTTGACATGGCCCCTGGGGACGCCTCTATGATAACAGGGAAAGGAGGCGGAAACGATGAAAACCAAAAAGATATGCGAGGCTACGGGCCTGACCAGAAAAGCGCTGTTGTTCTACGAGGAAAAGGGACTGTTCCGTCCGGAGAAGCGATGGAGCAACGGCAGGGAATACCGGGAGTACTCCGAGGAAAACCTGCGGGAGCTCCGGGAGATCGCGGTGCTCCGAAAGGCCTGGTTCACCATAGACGAGATCCGGCGCATGAAGGAAAGTCCGGAAGAGACACCCGAGATTTTCCGGTCCTATTATCTGTGGCTGCAGGCTCAGCAGGCAGAGCTGGCGGAACTGCTTCGGGCAGCGGAGGATTTGCGCCAAACCGGCGTAGCGGACATGGCGCAGCTGGTGGCCCGGCTGGAGCAGCCCGCCCGGTCGCTGCCCCTGCCGCCTTCGGACATCCATCCACGGTTCCGCTATCTCGACGAGATGGAGGAGCGGCCGTCGAGAGTACAGATTCAGACCAATCTGACCGAGGACGGTGGAAATGCCGGCTACTGGCATCTGGCCATGGAGCGTAAAGGCGGCATCAAACCCGTGAGTTATGACGACATCTTCCGGGGGCTGGGCTTCGACGACTATCAGACAGAAATGGAAAACGGTACGGTTGCGTCTAAGGTGGAGCGGGATCCGAAATGGATACGGATCCTGAAAGGGATCTTTACGGGGATCGCTGCATTTTCAGGCTTTATGATCATACTGAACTGGTTCGGTTCCCCGAGGATGCAGATAGACTATGGCGGCTATTGGCCCTGGACATGGACATGGACCTGCGTGATCTCCGGCTTGATCCGCGGCGCCCTGGAATTCTGCACCTGGCGAAAGCAACATCGAAAATGGCAGGCGGAGGACCGGGAGAAGTCAAAACCGAATATCCGAGGATAGAAAAAGGCCCCGTTCGGATTTCCGAACGGGGCTTGCCGTATCTTACGCCAGATTCTTCTTCAGGGTCTCCAGCTCGTCTTTCAGGGCGGCGGGGAGCTTGTCGCCGAAGTCCTTGTAGAACTCCTCGATGTTGGCGACGTCCTCCATCCAAAGGTCCTTGTCCACGCTCAGAAGATCCTCCAGCGTCTCCAGGGAAACGTCCGTGCCCTCCAGATTGATGTCTGTGGGATAGGGCTCGTAGCCGATGGGGGTCTCCTGGGCATCCACCTCGTCAAAGCAGCGCTTCAGAATCCACTCCAGTACCCGCATGTTGTCGCCGAAGCCGGGCCAGATGAAGTTGCCCTCATCATCGGTGCGGAACCAGTTGACGTTGAAGATCTTGGGCTGGTTGGGGATCAGCTTGCCCATGTCCAGCCAGTGCTGCCAGTAGTCGCCCATGTGGTAGCCGCAGAAGGGCCGCATGGCCATGGGATCCCGGCGGAGCACGCCCACGGCGCCAGTGGCGGCGGCAGTGGTCTCAGAGGCCATGATGGAGCCGACGAATACGCCGTGCTGCCAATCCCGGGACTGATAGACCAGAGGCGCGGTCTTGGCCCGGCGGCCGCCGAAGATGATGGCGGAGACGGGCACACCCTTGGGATTCTCGAACTCGGGGGAGATGCAGGGGCAGTTCTTTGCAGGGGCGGTGAACCGGGAATTGGGATGGGCGCCCTTCTCCGTGGAGGTCTCGCCGTTCCAAGGACGGCCCTGCCAGTCCTCGGCATTCGTCGGAGGCGTCTTGTTCAGGCCCTCCCACCACACGGTCATATCGCTCTTGTCCAGGGCTACATTGGTGAACAGGGTGTTCTTCCGGGTGGCAGCCAGGGCGTTGTAGTTGGATTTTGCGGAGGTGCCGGGGGCCACGCCGAAGAAACCGTTCTCCGGGTTCACGGCCCAGAGCCGTCCGTCCTCACCCACCCGGAGCCAGGCAATGTCGTCGCCCACGCACCAGACCTTGTAGCCCTTGTTCCGGTAGCCCTCCGGCGGGATCAGCATGGCCAGATTGGTCTTGCCGCAGGCGGAGGGGAAGGCGGCGGTGACGTAGCGGACCTCGCCCTGGGGGTTCTCAATGCCCAGAATCAGCATATGCTCGGCCATCCAGTTCTCCTGGCGGCCAAGATAGGAGGCGATCCGCAGTGCAAAGCATTTCTTGCCCAGCAGCACGTTTCCGCCGTAGCCGGAGTTGATGGACATGATGGTGTTCTCTTCGGGGAACTGCACGATATAGCGCTCCTCGGGATCCAGATCCTTCTTGGCGTGCAGGCCCTTGATGAAGTCCCCGTCGGTGCCCAGGGCGTCCAGAACGGGCTGGCCCACCCGGGTCATGATGTTCATGGAGATGACCACGTAGATGGAGTCGGTGACTTCAATGCCGTATTTTGCAAAGGGGGAACCCACAACGCTCATGGAATAGGGGAGCACATACATGGTGCGGCCGGCCATGGAGCCGTCATAGAGCTTCATGAGCTTGGCTTTCATCTCCTCCGGATCCATCCAGTTGTTGGTGGGACCGGCGTCCTCTTCCTTCTTCGAGCAGATAAAGGTGCGGGCTTCCACACGGGCCACGTCCGTGGGATCGGACCGGTGCAGATAGCAGCCGGGGAGTTTTTCCTGATTGAGCGTGATGAATTCACCGGTGGAAACGGCCTCAGCGGTGAGCCGATCCAGCTGCGCCTGATCACCGGTGATCAGTTCGACCTTCTCGGGCTTTACCAGAGCGATGACCTCGTCCAGCCAGGCGTTGACTTTTACGTTGTTGGTAAGTGCCATTCGTATTCCTCCAATCGCCGCAGGTTTCCTGGACCCCGGCAGTTTTTCACATCCATCATAATATATAATGAATGAAAATGCAAGAGAAACTGTCAATTCGTTCTTGATACACGGACAAATCCAGGAATGAAGCGACAATTTCTGAGAAAATGTGCATAACAGGAAAACAACTCCTTCAAAGAAGTACGGACGTTTGAGACATTTTGCGTTTCTGCGCGCGTTTTCCATGGAAACTGTGAAAAAACCGGGAGGGAAGGTTGCAAACGGAGCGGAATTTTGGTATAGTATATAGGACTTTTCAATGTATTTCCGGGAGGAATCATACCATGAGACGACTGACGAGGCTTCTGGCCCTTTTGATGGCGATATGCCTGCTGGCGGGCGCGTTTTCCGGCTGCGGGGACAAAAAGAACCCCATGGCGACCCTGACGCTGGAGGATGGGGATCAGATCCTGATCTACCTCTATCCCAACAAAGCCCCCAACACCGTGGCGAATTTTATCTCCTTGGCCAACTCCGGCTTCTATGACGGGCTGACCTTCCACCGGGTCGTGGAGGACTTCATCATGCAGGGCGGCGACCCCAACGGCGACGGCACCGGCGGCCCCGGCTATACCATCGAGGGCGAGTTTGCCGACAACGGATTCCAAAAGAACGATATCCCCATGGAGGCTGGGGTAATCGCCATGGCCCGGTTCTCCAGCAACGGCGGCGACACGACGGAGGCCTACAACTCTGCCGGCAGCCAGTTCTTCATCCTGATGAAGGACAAGGAGGACCTGCAGGGACAGTACGCGGCCTTCGGCAAGGTATTTTCCGGCCTGAATGTGCTGCAGAAGCTGAGCATGTGCGAGGTGAACTCCAGCGACAAGCCCCGGGAGGACATTGTGATCCAGTCCATCCGGGTGGAGACCTACGGCGTGGATTACGGCGAGCCTGTGACCACCCCCAAGGAAAACTGATCAAATACCGGCGAGGGATAACTCGCCGGTATTTTTACAGGAGGCATCCCATGCAATACGGAACCATGGCGGAGGGCAGATTTCTCGACCGTCCCAACCGGTTCATCGCCCACGTGGAAATGAAGGGGCACATTGAAACGGTCCATGTGAAGAATACCGGCCGCTGCCGGGAACTGCTTCAGCCCGGCGCACGGGTCTGGTGCAGCGTTTCGGACAACCCGGCCCGCAAGACGAAATACGATCTGATCACGGTGGAGAAAGGGCAGTACCTGATCAATATGGATTCCCAGGCCCCCAACGCGGTGGCAAAAGCGTGGCTGGAGGGCGGCGGACTGGGGACCGCTGAGCTGGTGCTTCCCGAACGGAAGTTCGGCAACTCCAGATTTGATTTCTATCTGGAGCGGAACGGAAGGGGCATGTTCCTGGAGGTCAAGGGCGTGACCCTGGAGGAATGCGGCGTGTGCCGGTTTCCCGACGCGCCGACGGAGCGGGGCGTCAAGCATCTGCGGGAACTGATCAAGGTGAAACGGGAAGGCATGGACGCTGCTGTGCTGTTTGTAATCCAGATGAAGCCGGTGAAGTATCTCGAACCCAATGATGCCACAGATCCGGCCTTTGGACAGGCCCTCCGGGAGGCCGCCGCCGCGGGCGTAGAGGTCCTGGCGGTGGACTGCCTGGTGACGGAGGATACCATGGAGATCGGAGATCCGGTGGAGGTGCGACTTGGAAAACGGCCTTGACTTCCGGCATTTTCCTCCGTAATATGGAATAAAGGGGGAGCGGAGCGATGGAGATCGAATACCTCTATGAATTTACGATGATTGCCAGGCTGGAGAGCTTTTCCCGTGCGGCGGAGGAACTCTGTATCTCCCAGTCCTCTCTGTCCAAGCACATTCTTGCGCTGGAACGGGAGCTGGGGGTGCCGCTGTTGCAGCGAAGCTCCAGAAATGTGACCCTCAGCCCGGCAGGTGCGCAGATTTTTCCCATGGCCCAGAAGATCACGGAACTCAACAACACGATCCACACTACAGCCGCCGCTCAGGCGGAGCGGGAACGTACCGTCCTGTCCATCGGCTCCATCCCGGTGATGGCGCAGTATGGGATTCCCGGCCTTTTGGCGGGGTTTCAGCGTGAGATCCCAGAGGTCACACTGGAGGTTTCCGAGTGTGAGCGGCAGGAGTTGCTCAAGCTTCTGGAGAATGGGAAATGTGAGCTTGCCTTCCTCCGACGGGGATTGGAGGAGGACGACGAGATCGAGTATCTGGAGCTGTGTCGGGACTGCCTGGTGGCGGTGGTATCTGCAGATCATCCTCTGGCCGGTCGGTCGGAAATCACGCTGTCCGACCTGAAAGAGGAGCCGCTGCTGCTTCTGGACCAGCGGACCGGATTCCACCATCTCTATACGGCGCTTTGCCGCGGAGCGGGGTTTGTTCCCGACATCGCCTATACCGGGTACCGGCCGGAAAACATTCTGGAACTGGCTGCCCAGGGAATGGGTGTAGGACTGTTGATGAAGGGCCATGTGGACTATCTGTATCGTCCCGGCATTTCGTCTGTTCCGGTTTCGCCTCCGGTGGAGACAGCCATTTGTCTGGCCAGACGCAGGGGGAGACCTCTGACCCGTCTGGGGCAGAGGTTCTGGGATTTTGTCATGCGAACAGGGAAGGAACAGGACGGATGAAACGACTGATCATTGGAATAACCGGCGCCTCCGGCGCACCGCTGGCGCTGAGCCTGCTGGAACGACTGCAAAGACAGCCGGAGCTTGAGACTCACGTGATCCTCAGCCGCTGCGGGGAGATGACCCTGCAGCACGAGACCGGTCTGAGCCGGGCGGATCTGTCTGCCCGCTGCACCCGGCTCTATGACAATGAAGATTACGGTGCAGGTCCTGCCAGCGGCAGCTTCCGGACCCTCGGTATGGTGATCATTCCATGCAGCATGAAGACGCTGGCCGGGGTAGTGACAGGCTATTGTGATACGCTGCTGCTGCGGGCGGCGGACGTGACGCTGAAGGAGCGGCGGAAGCTGGTGCTGGTTCCCCGGGAGTGCCCGCTCAGCACGCTGCATCTCCGGAATCTGGCCACAGCCAGCGAGCTCGGCGCGGTGGTGATCCCGCCGGTTCCGGCTTATTACAACCATCCGCAGACGGTGGAGGATGTGAACCGGCAGATTGCGGAAAAGGTCCTCAGCCAGTTCGGACTGGGTGAGGTGCCGGAATGGACGGGGATGGACGTATGATCCATCTGGAGAAGAACCTGTATGGCCGGCCGATCCGAGTGACGGCCCACCGTTTGGACGAGGGGATTCATGTACTGATCATCGGCGGGGACAGGACCCACGTGGGGGCGGTCTCCTGGGCGGAACCGGGGCTGCCGCCGGAGACCAAACTGTTTCCTGGCCATAAAGACCATTATATCACAGAGAAATGGGCCGGGAAGCTGGCCCAGACCGTCGGCGCCAGAGCGGTGGTGGCCTGCGGGATCCATTACGATGGCGCAGAGCCGGAGCAGATCCGGGAGATTCTACGGACGGCGGAAGCGCTGCTGGAGGAGCTGTGCCGGGAGATATGAAAGCGGACGGGAGCGATACACGCTCCCGTTGACTTTTTTCGCGCCGCCGCTATAATAATCGGTGTGGAGGTGGAAGGCCTTGCGGAAAATGTGTGTGATCCTGGCCCTCTTGGTTTGTCTCACCGGCTGCGGCGTGACCCGGCAGACAGGGGGAACGGAGCAGGCGGCGACCGAGCCGTCGGGAGAAGAATGGGGCGTGTTTGGGGCGGAGTCTGTCACCCCGATTCCTCTGCAGACCCAGACCCAGGCGCCGGAGGAGACCCCGGAGCCGAAACCGGCCTCCCTGGATGAGATCATCCCGGAGAAAGTGACGGTCTGGCTGGACGGCGTGGCCGTGGAAGGATTGGCCAGGGACGGTGCTGCGCTGGTGGAGGCAAGACAGTGGACAGACCATTGGAGCTGGTTCCGCGGCGCCGGAGACGGGAAGACCTGGACCTTTACCGGGGAGTGGACGGACGAACAGGCAAAGCCGCCGGAGATTTCCTGCGTGGAAGCGGAGCAGTTTTCCGGCGTAGAGTGCGTCTATTATTCCGGGGACGAGGAGGAATACTGGATTCCCGCAGAGTGGGTCGCTCTGCGGTTCGGATACCGGTATCTTGAGGATCCGGAGCGGCAGGCGGTCTATGTCACGCCATACTTGGATACAAGGGAAATTCCCACAGGCGTTTCCGTGCCGGTGCTGATGTATCACGCGGTGTCGGACGATTTGTGGGGAATTGAGGAGCTGTTTGTCTCTCCGGACGATATGCGCGCCCAACTGGAATATCTGACGGGAAACGGCTATGACCCTATCTTCTTTTCTGATCTCAGCCATCTTTCCGACTATGACAAGCCGGTGATCCTGACCTTTGACGACGGCTATGACGACAATTACACCGAACTCTTTCCGCTGCTGCAGGAATATGATGTGAAGGCCACGATATTCGTCATCACCGGATCCTTGGGTACGGAACACTATATGACCGAGGATCAGGCCCGGGAGATGTCGGAGTCCGGGCTGGTGGACATCCAGAGCCATACGGTGCATCATCCGGAGCTGGAGGAGCTGGACTACGACGCGCAGAAAAGCGAGATCAGCCAGTCACGTCTGGAGGTTGCCCGGGTTACGGGAAAGATCCCCTATGTGCTGGCCTATCCCTCCGGGAGCAGGAACGACGATACCCTGTCGATCATGCCGGACTATTATGCCCTGGGCGTGGACATGAATGGGGGAATCTGGATCACCGGGGAGAGCTGGTACAAGGTGGACCGGATCTATATCAGCCGGATGGACACCTTGGATGATCTTATGGCTAAGCTCCCCTGAGCGGAAATACCGGAAACAACCGTCCGAAACGCGAAAATCGGGCGGTTTTTTCTGTTTTTTCGTTCGGAGGAATTGACTTGCCCTGGGCGTGATGGTATGATATTATTCACGAAATCTTCGCAATGCGAAGAAGCGGGAGTGTGAAAACATGGCGATTATGACAAAAACCTCATACCGGGAGGACGGCGCGGAACAGCCGTCTATCAAGGCCGGTATGTTCCGGATCCGTCTGCCTTTTGTTCATGCACCCTGGGAGATCCCGGAAATGATCCAGGCGATGGTTGTGTTCGTCACCGGCGTATCGGCGGTGGCCTACCTCCAGGATATTTTCGGGCTGGACTTCAAGATCGCGTTGGCGATCGTGACGGTTCACGAGCTTTTGTACTTCTTCCAGAATGTTGTGGGCGATCCTATCGTGGGCGGCTGGATCACACCGGCTCTTCCTCTGGTTACGACCTGGCTGCTGGGCTTTTCCGACACCACAGAGCGGATCCAGGCACTGGTCATGCTGCAGCTGATCCTGGGTATCCTGTATGTGGTGCTGGGTGTGACGGGTCTTGCGTCCAAGCTGGTCAATAAGGTTCCGGTCTCGGTCAAGGCGGGCATTCTGATCGGCGCGGGCTTTTCCGCGGTGATCGGAAAGTACGGCTTTATGTCCGCTGACAACGGCGGTCTCGGATTCTACGGCAGTCCCATCAGCTTTTCCGTCGGCGTGCTGGCGGCGCTGTTTCTGCTGTTCTCCGTGGGTTTTTCCAGGCAGAAAAGCAAACCCGGCCACAAGTTCCTGAAATTTCTGGGGAAATGCGGATTTGTTCCCGCCCTGCTGCTGGCCTATGTGGTGGGCATGATCGTGGGCGAGATTTCCCTGCCGGTGAATGTGCTCTCTGACGGGATCGTGTTCAATCCTTTCCCGGGACTGAAGTATGTGCTGCAGAACTTCTGCCTGGTGGGACTTGGGTTCCCCGGCTGGCATGTGATCTCCTCCGCCGCAACCATGGCGGTGGTGGCCTATATCATTTCCTTCGGCGATATCGTCACGGGATCGGAGTTCCTGGAGGACACCAAAAACTACCGGAAGGACGAGGCCCTGGCGGTCAATCCCAACCTGACCAACGTGTGCTGCGGTATCCGGAATATTCTTCAGAGTATGTTCTTCCCCACCTGCACGCTGTCCGGGCCCCTCTGGTCCGCCATGATGGTCACCATCTGCGAGCGGTATAAGACCGGCAAAGAGAATATGTATTCTTTCTTCGGCGGGTGTATCACCTTTAACCTGACCAAGTGGCTGTGCTGCCTGATCCTGCCCATGGTGGCGCTGATCCGGCCGATCCTGCCGCTGTCCATGTCCCTGACCCTGATGATCCAGGCGTTCGGATGCTTCTATGTGGCCCTGGGCCTGTGCAAGAACAACACCCAGCGGGGTGTGGCGGGACTCATCGGCGGTGTTCTGGCCATCACCAATCCCCAGACGGGCCTGATCGTGGGCATCATTGTTTCCCTGGTGTGCGAATGGTTGCTGAGCAGGGAGTGGGGCGCGAAAAAGGCTGCCGCTGCTGAGCCGGTGGAAGAGTTGCCGCAGAATACCGAGGAATGAAGATCATCATTTCCCCGGCCAAACGGATGAAAGAAGATACGGACGGCATGCCTGTTTTGGGCATGCCTCCCTTTCCGGAAAAGACCAGGGCACTGTACGAATACCTGAAAGGGCTTTCTCCGGAGGAACTCAAAGCGCTGCTCCGATGCAATGACCGCATTGCATTGGAGAACTACCGCCGGTATCAGGAGATGGACCGCCGGAACCAGCGGACGCCAGCGATCTTTGCCTATCAGGGGATCCAGTATCAATACATGGCGCCCACGGCCTTCACCGATGGAGAATATGACTACCTCCAGTCCCATCTTCGGATCCTCTCCGGGTTTTACGGGTGCTTGAGGCCATTTGACGGGATCTTTCCCTACCGCCTGGAGATGCAGGCAAAGCCGGATTTCTGTGGAAATCTGTATCGATACTGGGGCGATGACCTGGGCGAAGTGCTGAGCCGGGACAACGATCTGGTGGTCGATCTGGCTTCCGAGGAGTACAGCCGGGCGGCCCGGCAGGGCGCCGGATCGGCGGTGCGCTTTTTAGGGGTCCGGTTCGGAGAACTGATTGACGGGAAATTCCGGGAAAAGGGGACCCAGTGTAAAATGGCCCGGGGAACGATGGTCCGATGGATGGCGGAAAACAGAGTGGAGGATCCAGAGGATCTGCAGCGGTTTGACCTGCTGGACTACAGATTCTCGCCGGAACGGTCCGGAGAAGACCAATATATTTTTGTAAGGGAACGATAACATGCAAGAAAAAGAACCTAAGCTGAGCGTTTTGATCCTGCGGGCGGTGGTCACGATCGCGGTTGTGATGGCGATTCTGCTCACGTTCCGGCTGACCGGCGTGATCCCCACGGAACAGGACGCCCCCGTTTCAGCAGTGGTTCGGGAGACGGGAGAAGAATGAAGAGGAAAGCGGTGCGCCTGTGTACCGCTTTTTCTTCACAGAAGAAACACATTTGAAATATTATCCGGAAAAGAAGGGCAAGAAGGAAATATACTGGTCAAAAAATGTAGGTTATTTATCAAATTGAACACAAAATGAACGTTCTGCGGATTGCAGAGCGTTTTTCTTTTTCTTATAATATAATTTGTGAATTTCAGATCGGAAACGATCAAAGGAGGAAAACCAATGAAAAAAAGAACTCTGGCTCTGCTTATGGCGGCCTTGATGGTTCTGGGACTGCTCTCCGGATGCGGCGGCGCCGCCGCCCCTGACGCCGCGGCAGCCTCGGCCTCTGAGGTTGCACCTGCAGAGGAAGCGGCGGAGCCTGAAGCGGCAGAGCCTGCCGGGGACACTGAAACGGCGGACGCGCCTGCGGATGAGAGCAGTGCGGTGGAGGAAGCGGCGGAGCCCGAAGAGAAGGGCGATTTTGTAGCTGCTCCTGCGGAGCTGCCCGTGGCGGACGGCGCCAGATTCAGCTACTTTGTAGAGCTGCCCGGCTATATGTCCATGTTCAACGTCAACAGCTATTCTGACGTGCCTGCGTGGACCAAGGCCGTGGAGATGACCGGCGTGGATATGGACTTCACCATCGTCAACATGGAGTCTCTGCAGACCACCTTCTCCCTGATGGCGGCCTCCGGCGACTTCACCGACATGATCGCCGGCGCCAGCTCCCAGTACTCCAGCACCGAGCAGATGATGGAGGACGGCGCGGCCATCGACCTGATGGAGTATAAGGATCAGATGCCCAACTACTGGAACGTGCTGGACTACTACGACGCATACAAGACCGTGGCCATCACCCAGGACGGCTATCTGCCCGAGGCCATCACCATTGCCGACGACTACCGGGAGCAGGCCGGCCTTCAGATCCGCAAGGACTGGCTGGACGACATGGGTGCGGAGCTTCCCACCACCTTTGACGAGCTGCACGATGTGCTTCTTGCTTTCACCAATGATTACGGCGCGGACCATGCGCTGCTGCTGACCGGCTCTACCCAGATGCAGGGCAGTGCGCTGGTAGGCGGCTTCGGCTCCTGCGGATTTGAAGGCGCGGACACTACCGCCAACATGTTTGTGATGGACGGCGAGGTCAAGAACGGCTTTACCGTGGACGGCTATAAGGATTATCTGGAGATGTTGGCCCAGTGGTTCTCCGAGGGCATCATCGCCCGGGATTTCGCCACCGAGTCCAACGATCCCTGGACCTCCAACGCGGACCGCTATATCTCCAGCGGCAATGCCGGCGTCTGGACTTCCCAGTCTGACAATATGGACTCCAATCAGGCCACCGGCCAGGATCTGAACCCGGACTACAAGATCGCCCCCATGGCGCAGATCACCCTGGACGGCGAGAAGTTCCATTTCGCCGACAGCGGTGTGGGCGCCAACGCCATGGGTAAGAACGTCTCCATCACCGAGGACTGCGAGGATGTGGATACCGCCCTGGCATGGCTGGACTTCTGGTATACCGACGAGGGCATCAAGCTGGCCAACTATGGCATCGAGGGCGAGAGCTGGGAGTACAACGCAGAGGGCAAGCCGGAGCTGACTGATCTGGTGCTCAATAATGACCAGTTCCCGATGATCTCCTTTGCCACCACCTACTATACGTTGGCCTGTGTCCCGACCCTTCAGGATTATCACCGTCAGGACCGGGCCTACACGGAGGCCAACCTGGCCGCTATGGAGCTGTGGACCGAGACGGCGGACGACCTGTATACGCTGCCTTCCCAGGTGGAGCTGACCTCCGATGAGAACTCCGAGTACAGCGTGCTGTGGAGCGATATCGCCACCTATGCCGCTACGGAAGTGTTCAAGTTCGTCATGGGCGAGTACAACTTTGACGAGGATTGGGACAACTTCATCGGTCAGATCGAGGATATGGGTCTGCAGGATTGCATCGATATCTATCAGGGCGCCTATGACCGCTATGTAGAGGCTTACGGCGTATAATCCAAAGTAACCAAAGATCGAACCGCCGCTCCGTTCGGGGCGGCGGTTTCCCATTGCAATTTGTCAAAAACTGTGGTTTAATGGAGTCAAAGGGAACGAAAGGGGGAAGCGAGATGGATCAGCTGAAGGATGCGCTGAAGACCGCGAGACTTACAAAAACCAGCCGGCGTATCGGCGACTTTATTCTGGATCATGAGACAGATGCCTGCTTCATGACCTCTACGGAGCTGGCGCAGGAGCTGGATGTCAGCGAAGCCAGCGTGATCCGGTTTGCCCGGGCGCTGGGCTTCTCCGGATATATGGAGTTTCAGAAAAATCTGCGGAAATCCCACACGGAAAAGCTGGGGCGGATCTCCAGTGCCGTTGCGGTGCCGTATGAACGGCTTCAGGCCAGTATGGCCACGGAGGGCGGGGATTATATCCAGGAGTTCCTGCTCAACACCCAGACCAACATCACCTCGGTGGTGCGGAACAATCCCAAGGCCACCTTTGACGCGGCCATCGATCTGCTGGTGAATTCCCGGAGAAGGTATATCGTGGCCTCCCGTGCCAACACCGGCGTGGCTTCTTACTGCAATCTGCTTCTGCGGCATCAGCTCACCGATGTGATCCCCACCTGGGAAAGCTCCGTCAACGTCATAGACCACATGTGCGATATCGGCAGCGAGGACTGTGTGGTCCTCTTCAGCTTCCCCCGGTATTCGGAGATGGACCGGCAGGCGATGCAGTTGGCGGAGGACGCGGGCGCAAAGATCCTGGTGGTTACGGACCGTCCCAGCGCGCCATTGGCCCGTTTTGCCACGGTGCTTTTGACCGTGGATGTGGATACCAATACGTTTTTCAATTCCTACGTTGGCGTACAGCTTGTCATGGAGATTCTGTGCGCCGGACTGTCCAGACGGATGGGCGGCGCCAACGCTGAAAAGCTGCAGCTGATCGACCGGTATATCGGCCAGCTCGGCGTGTATTGATTATGGAAGCGCTCGCAAGAGCTAAAAACAGACGTTTCAGGAGGACGCGATTATGGAACAGAAATTCTATGTATGCAGTCATTGCGGCAACATCATCGCCTTTGTGAAGAATACGGGTGTTCCGGTGATGTGCTGCGGACAGAAGATGCAGGAACTGGTGGCCGGCACCACCGAGGCTGCCGTGGAGAAGCACATCCCCGTATACACTGTTGAGGACAATGTGGTCCATGTGACGGTGGGTTCCACAGAGCATCCCATGCTGCCGGAACACTACATCGAGTGGATCTCCCTCCAGACCGACCGGGGAAACCAGAGAAAAGTCCTCAATCCCGGTGAGCCGCCCAAGACGGATTTCGCGCTGCTGCCAGGGGAAACGGTGGAGGCGGTATTCGCCTACTGCAATCTCCACTCCCTGTGGAAGGGCTGAGAATTCAAACGCAGACACAAAAAAGGACGCTCCCTCGGGAGCGTCCTTTTTTCAGTTGATGTGCGCCCGGCGAGCGCACGTTCTATAGGGTGAAAGTCCCGAACGCGCCCGGCAGTGGGAAGCGTTAGCCAAAGGCAAGGGTGTCCATCGCGAGGTGGAATCTGAAGGAAGCCGGATTTGGAGAGTTGAAAGGTCTCTCC
>JAFUFT010000020.1 GCA_017469795.1 Oscillospiraceae bacterium | reverse complement strand
GCGCGGAGACGTTTATTATGCCAATTTAGGTGAAAACTCCGGTTCCGTGCAATCCGGATTCAGACCGGTCATCATAATCCAAAATAATAAGGGGAACCACAACGGTCCCACCTTGGTAGTTATTCCAATGTCAACCGAGATAAAGAAAGCGTGGCTGCCGGTTCATGTTTTTCTTTCTGCTGCTTCAGGCATTGATGAAAACTCTATCGCCATGTGTGAGCAGATCACAACGATTGCCAAATCTCAAGTCGGTCCATATATGTGTAGTCTATCTGAAACCGACCTGGATCGCATCAATCGAGCTCTATTGATCAGCCTGGGTGTTCCGTCAAGGTATTATTCGACTGACCGGCAGGGAAATGATGAAATGATCATTACGCTATGCCATGAACATCTAAAGCCTTTTTTTCATAACAGATCATACAGAGTTCAGCGATTGGATCACATGCAGACAAAAGAGCCATGTGTGTGCTGTGAAAAGATGGGATACGATTATCGGATTACCACTACAAATCGTCAAAATCGTGAAGTGACTTCATAAGGGGGATGATCTAATGGAAAAATTACTGGTTACAAGAAAGGCAGCAGCGCAAATGTTGAGCATCAGTGTGGATATGTTGGATGATCTGAAGCGTCAGCAGAAAATTCGCTGTGTCATAATTGGTTCCCGCAGCTATTACAGCATGGATGAACTTCGAGCGTTTGTTCACAGACTCCGCAGGCGGCCCTAATCCAGACAATAAGACAACAAGGAATCGGAGGTTTCATATGGAACGGTTAATTACAAGAAAAGAAGCTGCAACTATCCTGGGGATCAGCCTTGCAACACTGGATGATGCCAGGAATAATGGTCTGATCACATTTGTTCAGTATGTTGAAAATGGCTGCGTCTTTTTTACAGAAGCTGGTCTCCAGGAATTTATAGCCCGATCTACCCATCGTGCTGTTCCTAAGAAAGAGCGTTCAGAGACTTACCGAAAACGCAGAGGATGAACTTCTTCTTTCTGTGACAACATTGCAAAAAAACAGCGCATCTGATAAAAGAATACCATCAGCGCTGAAATACTCATATGGGAGGACTGGATTTGGCGAAGCGGAAAGCAATCCCCAACTATGGAATAGTAACACTGAACGGTATCGAGTATTATAGAACACGCATAGAAGACGCCGATGGGAAGCGAGTTCCTCTTTACGGAAAGACTCGGGAAGAGTTATATGATAAGGTGGAGGAAGCAAAGCGTCAAATCGCAGAATGCAAGTTTCGGAGAACTACCCCTACTGTTAAGGAGTACTCTGAAAAATGGTTACTCATGCAATCTGCGCATATTCGCTCCACGACACTTATCGACTATTCTTCTAAAGTTAAAAATTACATTATTAAGCCCCTTGGTCACATGTATATGGCAGATGTCACCTCGGATGATGTGAAATTGGCAGTGATCCCTGCAGCACAAAAATCGGAATCTGTCTATCGGTCCGTAAACATGCTGCTGAAATGTATCTTTAATTCAGCAGAGGACAGCCACATCATTGATGACAACCCCACGAAGCGACTGTCGGCCAAAGGTGGTATCCCTCAAAAGGAAAAGGCAGCTCTAACAGATGAACAGGTAGACAAGCTGTTAGCTGCAATCAAAGGGCTTCCGCCGTATGTGTTCGTCATGATCGGACTATATGCAGGCTTGAGAAGAGAAGAAATACTCGCTCTCCAGTGGGACTGCGTACATCTCGATGAAAATGCCCCGTACATCTCGGTCCAAAGGGCCTGGCACACAGAGCATAACCGACCTGTTATTCTGACAGAGTTGAAAACAAAAGCGGCACGCCGGGATGTGCCCATTCCAACGTGCCTGGTAGAATGCCTAAAAGAAGCAAAAGCAAATTCAAAGTCGCAATATGTAATTGCCAACAGCGAAGGGGCTCCACTCTCATACACACAATTCAGACGTGTATGGCAGTATATTGTAACGCGTTCCACGAAAGAACGCACTTATGTCAGGTATGTCAATGGAGAAAAGATTAAGCATACAGTAAAACCGGTTCTTGGAGAAGCAGCCCCTCATAACGGAAGGGTAATTTACAGTCTAGACTTCCAGGTGACGCCGCATCAGCTCCGTCACACTTATATCACTAACCTTATCTATGCACAGGTTGACCCAAAAACTGTTCAATATCTGGCTGGTCATGAGAACAGTAAGATCACCATGGACATTTATGCTAAAGTAAAGTATAATAAACCACACGAACTGGTAACTGTAGTTAATAATGCGTTCGGGCAATAACATAGATGCCAGTGAATCGACCAATTATTGGATGGGCTAAATTACGGGCTAAATTTTATGGCATCATCAAAAAAGCTAGTAAAACCAAGGGCTTGAGCTGCTAAGGCTCAGTATAGTACGGTCTCAAGGCAGCCCGTCGCGCACCTCAGTTCAGCAAGCGCTGAGCAGGAGATTATTTCACCGCGATTCGATGCGTTCTTTACCATCTTATTGCGGGAAATGCCCCACTTTCTATGCCGTGAAATGTTCTGGTTGGAACTCCGCGCTTTTTCGTAAGGAGCAAGCAGGGAGCGCACAGGACGCAAAGTTCGCAGCATAAAATATGTATATGAACAGGAGATGTTTTCCACCAGGAGAGCATCTCCTGTTTTTTGTCTGTTTCATGGATTTCGCTAAGTAATTAAATCATGTTGATTGCTTCCACCAGGGCTTTGATGTCCGGGTGGGTGTAGACACGCTCCGTCAGCGTCATGGCTCCGGCGTGTCCGACAATTTTCTTGGACATGGTAGGGTCCACATGGGCCTCGGCCATCATAGTAATACAGGTATGTCTGGTATCATGAGGCTTGTGATCAAACCCGATCTGTTCCATCAGCGCCAGCCAGTAGCTGTCATAGTAGTTGCGGTAGTCAAAGTGCTTCTGGTTCGGGGTGTGCAGCAGGTATTCGCATTCAGAGTCCTCATACCACGCTTTGTAGAAGGGCAGAACCTTGTCGGCGATAGGAACCTTGCGGATGCCGTTGTCCGTCTTGCTGGCGATCACATCGAAATACTGCTCCTCCAGATGGACGTGCTCCTTCCTGAGGTCCAGAAACTCCGAGATCCGGCAGCCGTTGTAGATCAGCATCAGGACGATCTGAACCCACTTGTCCTCCGACAGCTCCCACAGCCGGTCGATCTCTGCTCGCTTGAACGGTTTGCGATTCCGCTTATCCGGGTTCTTACCGGAGTGCTTTGCGATATCCACGTACTGCGCATAGTCCTTGTTGCAGATATCATTCATCATAGCATAGTCATAGAGCTGGCTGAACAGGCTTTTGAGCTTCTTCAATGTGGGATAGTTCTTCCCGCAGGTATCCACCACAAGCTGCAAATCTGTCAGTCGAATGTCCCGGAAGGGCCTGTTGTAAAGCTGGCCGCACACCTTGTAGGAGGCCTCATAGCCGTGGACGTTGGATTTGGAGATGGTGGGGAACTTGGCCGCGGACCAGCGGTCATAGACCTCCTGGAATGTGATCTTCGATGCCTGTACATCGTAGGGGTTCTGGTTGTACTCCGCCAGCATTTTCAGGCCTTCCGCTCTGGTAGCGGCGTAGCCGATGGTGATGGTCTTCTGGATCGTTTTGCCGGTCTCCTCATTGATTTCCCAGCCGACGGTCTTTCTTACTGCATAGGGTCTTCTGCGTTTTCCGGACATTTTCTTGACGGTTCCATATCCGTTGGGTAATCTCAAATGTCATCAATCATCCTTTCTCCCAGGTAATAGAATCTATGATATCGGGTTTTCCCGCTATCAACTGTTTTGGTCGCCGTTTCGCCCGGCGGCCTTTTCTCTTTTACGCTTGATCTCTTCCATCTCCCGGAGGACCTCCGCTTTCTTGCGCTCCCGCATTTCCTCAGCCGTGAGCACTGGACGCACCTTCTTTGTGACGGGAAATTCTGCGTGGTAGGCCAGAGTGTGGTCCACCCAACGGTCATACTGGGCCTGGTCGATCCAGTACCCCTCATATTCACTGCGTTTCGTTCGCAGTTCCTCCAGGAACATGCAGATATCCGCATTCTCCGAAGCGCTTGCATCTGCACCATCGAAGCGCAGGGAGCAGGTCCACTCCTCGTAGTGGGGCGGCTTTTTCACCTCGATCTCCATATTCAGCTCCTGGATCTCACTCAGTTCAATGATGGCAAGAAGTACATCCGCCACTGTATTGAGCTGAAGGCCAGTTCTGGAGTATCCCAAAAGCGAGCTGGAAGGCACATCCAGAGCAGCCGCGATCTCATGGATCATGGTGATAGACGGTTCTGTCTCCCCGTTCTCATATCCCTGGACGGTACGCAGACTTTTCCCGATCCGCGCCGCCAGTTCGGACTGGCTCAGCCTGGCCGCTTTTCTCGCCGCCTTGATGTTGTTGGCAATTGTCTCCGCAGAACTACTCATAGCGATTCACCTCAACGCAATATTATCACATATTCAGATTGCTGTCAATAGGATTATTGAAAAAATATTTCGCATAAATACGCAATTCGATCTTGACATACGCAATAATATTGCGTATAATGAACCTGGTTGATCGCCAAAAAACTTAAAAGGAGGTCATGAAAATGACAAACAACAATCAACCCATTCGGATTCCGGCTTTCACCGGAAGAAACGTCCCCATCACCGAGATCGCCAAGGCGATGCACAAGGATCCCCAGTATGTGCGCGTCGGGCTCCAGCAGGGCATCTTCCGCTTCGGATGCGCTTTCAAGATGGCTGGGTCCAGCGAGTACAACTACTACTGCCCGGACCGGAGAGTCTGGGAGGAGATCGGCTACTTCCGGCCCGACCCGGAAAGAGAAAGGAGCTCTGATCTCGAAAGATAAGAGCTCCCGGTAGATAATCCAAACAGCGGCTGCTGTGCGTATCATCTTCCAACCAAAGACAGTATACCACAGCAGCCGCCAAATGAAAAGACAAATTTGGAGGCAAGTATGAATCAAGAAGAAACCTTAAAAGAAACCGAACAGGAATACGCCGCCCGCATGGAGGAACTCCGGCGGAAGATGGAGAGAGTCAACGACCCCAACTACCTCCCCACCATCACCATGAACGAGCTCTACGAGAACGTGTACCAGAGCAGGCCCCCGGTCATCGACGGGCTGCTCCGTACAGGTACCTACCTGATAGCCGGGGCGCCCAAGGTGGGCAAATCCTTCCTGGTGGCCCAGATCGCCTACCACGTCAGCACCGGCAAGTCCCTATGGGGGTACAACGTCCGGCAGGGCACCGTGCTGTACCTGGCACTGGAGGACGACTACCAGCGGCTCCAGGAGCGCATGTCCCGGATGTTCGGGGTGGAGGGCACGGACGACTTCCACTTCACCGTCTGGGCCAAGCCCCTGTCCGACGGACTGCCGGAGCAGCTGGACGGCTTCCTGCAGGAGCACCCGGATACCCGCCTTGTGATCATCGACACCCTGCAGAAGGTCCGGGAGACCACCGGCGAGAACTACAGCTATGCCAGTGACTATGACGTGATCGGGAAAATCAAGCAGTTCTCCGACACCAAGTGCGTCTGCCTGCTGATCGTCCACCACACCCGGAAACAGCAGGCCACGGACCAGTTTGACATGATCTCCGGCACCAACGGCCTGCTTGGCGCAGCGGACGGAGCGTTCCTGCTGATGAAGGAAAACCGCAACAGCAACGCCGCCGTTCTGGAAGTCACCGGTCGGGACCAGCAGGAGCAGAAGCTCCATCTGATCCGGGACGAGGCCAGCCTGGTATGGAATCTGGATCGGGTGGAAACCGACCTCTGGAAGGAGCCGGAGGATCCCCTGCTCCGTCAGGTGGCCGGAATCCTGACCGCTGAAAACCCGACCTGGGAGGGCCGGGCTTCTGACCTCGGTCAGGTGCTGAAAACCGACCTCCAGCCCAATATGCTCACCCGGAAGTTGAACGTCAGCCGCGGCAAGCTCAGCGACCAGTATCATGTGCAATACGATGTGAAGCACAACAAAAACGGCAGCTTCATCACCCTGACTTTAACCGTTTAGGGTGACGATGGTGACGGTGGTGACGATTAAAATGACAGCGGGCCCGGTCCCAAAATCATCGTCATCATCGTCACCATCGTCACCCATCGTCACCGGGCCCTGTTCCGGCGGTCTGAAAACAGTCCCCGCATTTTCAATTATCAGTTTGGAACAAGCATCGCGCATTGGGGCCAATGCACCGCCTGTCAGGGAGCATCCCTGAAACCCTCACCCCAGAAAGGAGATTAAATGACCCGAAGAAACCACGACCTGCATTTAAGACTCAACGACGAAGAGTTTGATAAACTGAGTAATCTTGTAAATAAGAGCGGCCTGAGCCGGGAGGCCTATCTCCGGCAGATCATCTCCGGCCTCCAGCCCCGGAACCAGCCGCCCAGGGATTATCATCTTATGATGCGGCAGCTCTACCACTGCGGCAATGCCCTCAATCAGATCGCCCGGAAAGCACATGCGCTGAACGTGGTGGACGCCCAGAAATACGACGAGGCGGTGGAGCAGTACCGGGATACAGTAAGGCAGCTGAACCGGGAAAACATCCAGCCGGAGAAGATCCGCCATGGCGACCACTAAGATCTGGCCGGTGAAACGGCAGCTTGGCTACGTCCTCCGCTATGCCGCTAACGAAGAAAAGACAGAGCTCAGCAGGCACCCCGATCTGCTGGGCTCTGCCCTCCAGTATGTAACTCAGGACGGCAAGACCGACCTGGGCCGCTTGGTCTCCGGCATCAACTGCACCCCGGACACCGCCCAGGAAGTCATGACCGCCACCAAGCAGCAGTTCGGCAAAACCGGCGGCACCATGGCCTTCCACGGCTATCAGTCCTTCGCCCCCGGAGAGGTCACGCCGGAGCAGGCTCACAACATTGGAGTCCAGCTTGCAAATGAGCTGTGGGGTGACCGGTTCCATGTGCTGGTGGCCACCCATCTGGACAAGGAATCCCATATCCACTCCCATTTCGTCATCAATTCTGTTTCCTTTGTGGACGGCAAGCGCTTCCACTCCGACGCCAAATTCCTCCACCGGCTGCGAGAGGCGTCTGACCGGCTCTGCCTGGAGAACGGCCTGTCCGTGGTGCGGGAACCCGGTCAGGGCCGGACCAAGCACCATGCTGAGTACATGGCCGAAAAGGATGGAAAGCCCACCTGGCGGGCCATGATCAAGGCGGATATGGATCAGGTGATCGCCCACTCTATGACCGATAAGCAGTTCTTCTACAACCTGCGGCAGATGGGCTATGACTATAAACTGGGGCAGGACATCTCCGTTCGGCCTCCCGGAAAGGAGCGATACTTCCGGCTTGCCCGGAATCTGGGGGAGGATTACTCTATGGAGGGCATCCGCCGCAGGATACTTCGGAATCGTCCGCAGTACCAGATGCCGGCAACACCCAAGCCCGCAGCCGCCCAAAGGCACTACCGCATGAAAGGCACATTCCCGAAGAAACAGCGGCCCTATCTCCGGCGGCTGTACTTCTACTACTGCTACCGACTTGGTGTGTTCAAGAAGCACCCGCAGTCACCCCAAAAGATGCACTTCCTGTTGCGGGAGGAGCTGCGATATCTGGATCGGTACAACCGGGAACTGCGATTCCTCCATGAGAATCATATGCTGACGGATGTGCAGCTACAGGCCTTGCAGGCGCAGAAGGAGCAGGAACTGGAGCCGCTGGTTTCCCGACGGAGGAAGCTGAAGTATCAGCTCAAAAAGGTAACGGAACCTGGGGAAGCGGCACAAATTCAAGCGGAAATGGATGTGCTGTCCCAGAGGATGACTGCGCTCCGGGCCGATATTCGGATGTGCAAGAATATCCTGGAGCGGTCCAAGGGGATGGCGGAGAAGATGGAGAGAATCCGGGCGGAGGAAGCAAACCAGCGGATGGGAGAGAGGCAACAGGAATACCAGATGTCTCGATAAATTGATCGTGGGCCGCCCGAATGGGCGGCCCACAGATTACTTTATTTCTTGGTCCAAGGAGTCAAATTCCGGCGTAGAGAAGAATTCCCCTAACGTGATTTCCAGTCCATCACATAGCTTTTTGATTGTTACAATCGAAACATCACGGCGGGATTCATCCAACATGCTGTACACCGTTGATGGTGTTACACCTGATATGCTGGCCAATTCGTTCGGCTTGATTTTCCGCTCTGCACAAATATCCCGAAATCGTTTTGCCACGGCATCTTTGACGGCCATACCATCACCCCGGAGATAGTGTAGCCATTTAGACGCGTCGGCGTATACGCGCTTGCGTAATAACCATTAATTTGCTAAGATTATTCTATCATATTCTTGGAGGAATCAAGATGGAATACATAGAAGCAAATCCGCTGCCAGAGGTGTGTCTTACTTGTACAGAGCCGGACTGTGACGTATGTGATCATGGCCGGGAGCGCTGGCTGCTGTCTCCGGAGAATGAAACTGCGTTAAAGCTGAAGCTCTTTCGGCAGGGGCTGAAACGGAAATCTACGGCATATTTGCTTGCGATTCTGTGGCGGGAAATGGATGCAGTTAATACCGAGCGGATTGATACGCTGGTTGAAGAATTGGGAACCAGAGGAGAGCCTCTTTCGTATTGAGGCTCTTTAAACTTCTTCAGGAAGGGTTCCGTGGAGGATAAAACGCACTTAGAGAGCATTATTTCTGTTCGCAACAGTCCAAGCTATTTGTAACTGATATAAACTCAGGAAAGCCACACGGATCATCTAGCGAAAACGCAAGAAGCATCTTCCTGATAATTGAAATTTGTCTGTTCTAATGATAGAATGGATTCAAATATACGTCTCCCGGTTTTTGGGAGCGTCACACTGGAGATGAAACCATGGCTGAGAAGAATACTGCCAGTATTGGATTTGAAAAGCAGATCTGGGACGCCGCCTGCGTTTTGCGGGGAAATATGGATGCGTCAGAATATAAAAACGTTGTCCTAGGCCTGATCTTCCTTAAATACATATCTGACCGTTTCGAGGACAAGTATGATGAGCTTGTGGAAGAGGGTGACGGCTTTGAGGAGGATATCGATGAATATACTTCTGAAGGCATTTTCTTCGTGCCGCCTGAGGCGCGATGGTCTGAAATATCCAAGGCTGCACACACCCCGGAGATTGGTGCAGTCATTGATAATGCCATGCGTAGTATTGAAAAGGAAAACAAACGGCTCAAGGATATTCTCCCCAAGAATTTTGCACGACCAGAGCTGGATAAGCGGCGCTTGGGCGATGTCGTAGATCTGTTTACGAATGTTCAGATGATCGAGCACGGCAGTGAGAAAGACATCCTCGGACGCACTTATGAGTATTGCCTCTCTATGTTCGCGGAACAGGAGGGCAAACGCGGTGGAGAATTCTTCACGCCGTCCTGCGTGGTCCGCACTTTGGTCGAGGTACTACAGCCCTTCAACGGGCGCGTTTATGATCCCTGTTGCGGCTCTGGCGGTATGTTTGTTCAATCGGCAAAGTTCGTGGAAAACCACAGTGGCAACATCAACAATATCGCTATTTACGGTCAGGACTCCAATCCTACCACGTGGAAAATGGCGCAGATGAATCTTGCGATCCGGGGGATTGAACCAGACTTGGGTGCCTATGCCGCTGACACTTTTTTGGATGACCGTCATCCTACCATGAGGGCAGACTACATCATGGCGAATCCACCCTTTAATCTCTCTGATTGGGGTGCAGATCGACTGGCAGATGATCCCCGCTGGAAGTATGGAATGCCGCCTGCTGGAAATGCGAACTTCGCATGGTTACAACACATGATCTACCACTTGGCCACGAATGGCAAGATCGGAATGGTACTTGCAAACGGTTCCCTTTCCTCTCAGAGTGGCGGCGAGGGCGAGATTCGGAAGAATATAATTAACGCAGATCTAGTGGACTGCATTATTGCTATGCCCACCCAGCTGTTCTATACAACTCAAATTCCTGTCTCCCTGTGGTTTCTCAACAAAGCGAAGAAGCAGCCCGGTAAAACGCTGTTCCTTGATGCCCGCAAAATGGGGACAATGGTGAGTCGTAAACTCCGTGAATTAACGGAGGAGGATATCACCAAAATCGCTGACACCTATAAATCTTATTGTGATGGAACCTTGGCGGATGTGAAAGGTTTCTGTGCAGTAGTGGACACCGTAGATATTGCCGCGCAAGACTACATACTCACCCCTGGCCGATACGTTGGGATCGAAGAACAGGAAAACGACGGCGAGCCGTTTGAAGAAAAAATGGACCGGCTGACATCTGAACTGTCTAGCCTGTTTGCCAAATCCCATGAGCTGGAAGACGAAATCCGGAAAAAGCTAGGGGCGATTGGATATGAAATCTGATTGGAATCAATCTATAATCAACGACATCTGTTCTCTTGTGACAGATGGAGCACATAACAGTCCCAAGAGCGTTGACAAAGGGATGTTTATGGCATCCGTAAAAGATTTTGCTGAATATGGCATAGATTTCTCATCGTGCAGAATGATTAGTGAAGACGACTACGAAAAACTCCGCTTGCAAGGATGTGTTCCTGAAATCGGTGATATTCTAGTTGGAAAAGATGGCGCACGCTTTTTCGAGGATATTGTTTTATACAGACAACCTGAAAAGCCAGCCCTCCTATCATCTATTGCAATACTACGGACGAACAGGGAAAAAGTTCTGCCTGAATTTCTATATTACACATTGAAAACACCGGCAGTGCGAAAAGATGTGCGGGATAATTATGGGTCGGGCTCTGCAATCCCAAGAATAGTACTCAAAGATTTTAAACGTATGCCAATAGGCTATCCTTCGATTGACGAGCAACAGCAGACTGTCTCTATTTGCATTTCCATAGATGAGAAAATTCAACTGAATAATCAGATAAACGCGAATTTAGCGGCTTAAAGATCCAACTCTGAGACATCCAGCTCGCCGGACAATAATTTGGGCAGTAGCGAGTCTCGTAACGCTGCCAGGGAACGGTTTTCCGCTTCCAAAGTGCGTTGTTGCTGAAACAAAGGCTCACAGAAATCAGAAAACTCCTGAAGGCTTCCATCGTCAGGAATCACGGCTGGAACTGTGCGCATTGCGCTACCGGATATTTCTTTGAAGGTTGAGCCTGAAGCCATGTTTTCTATGGTTGGTAACGCATTTTTGAGGAAATAGTATACAAATGCGGTTCCCACATTGCCATTAGGCACAACAGACTTAAAGCCCTGATTGGTTGTTACTTCACCATCCGCGATAGCAATATAGCCAATCGGGGCACGAGAACTAAAAAGTACTGTTCCGGCAGGCATTATAGACGCACTACTGTTTCTAAGTCCCAGCTCAGTAATATCGTCTGCACCGTGCGAGATGAATTTGGACTTATCGACAGAAAGATCTTTGGGCGTTATCCAAGCAATACCGTTATCAGTATAGTATTCCGGTTTAGATTTCGACGGTGTGCTGCCGCCAATGACGGTGCCAAGGTCGCTGATCGTACCTTCTTTCCAAGAAGGATCCGCATTTACTATAAACTGATGATAGAAATATGCCGCAGCTTGCTGCTCTAAATTCGCGTTTAACCCTCCCACCAACGGCGGGAGTAAAACCAACGGAACTGCCGTTGATGTCGTTCTCTGGAATACAAAATGAGGGAGATACGACAATGAAAGATGAATTAATAACAGCGGTTTTGCAGCATATGCTGCCTATCCTCGACAATGTTCAGTTGAAACAGCTCAGGCAGGCAATGGAACAGACTCTTGTGCATTATGAAGTGGTCGAGAGCACAGATAATCCGGAGATAGATGATAGCTGTGAACTGATTGGGAGATTCATTGCGGCAAAGAGAATTGAGGGCTGCTCTGAGAAAACGCTGAAGTATTACAGAACCACCATTGAAGCTATGGTAGCATCTCTTGGAAAAAGCGTCCGCCGGATACGTACGGAAGATCTCCGCGCTTACTTGACCGGGTATCAAACGGAGCGGCATTCCAGCCGGGTGACAATTGACAATATCCGCAGGATCCTGTCCAGCTTCTTTTCCTGGCTGGAGGATGAAGACTATATCATAAAAAGTCCGGTACGCCGCATCCACAAAGTGAAAACAGCCAGCAGCATCAAAGAAACCTATTCAGATGAAGACCTGGAAAAAATGCGTGACAACTGCGAGGAATTGCGAGATCTTGCCATGATCGATCTGTTGGCATCCACCGGAATGCGAGTTGGGGAACTTGTTCTCCTTAATCGGGAAGATATTGATTATACAGAACGGGAATGTGTGGTGTTCGGCAAAGGGGATAAGGAACGCGTTGTGTACTTTGACGCCAGATCAAAGCTGCACCTGCAGGAATACCTTGACAGCCGGACGGATGAAAACCCGGCCCTGTTCGTAACACTGCGAGCCCCATATGAACGGCTCCAGATTGGCGGCGTTGAGCATCGGCTCCGTGAGATGGGTAAGCGGTTGAATATCCCGAAAGTGCATCCGCACAAGTTCCGGCGGACACTAGCGACAATGGCCATTGACAAAGGAATGCCTATTGAGCAACTTCAGCGGCTCCTTGGGCATCAGAGAATCGATACGACCTTGCAGTACGCTATGGTTAAGCAGAGTAATGTAAAGACGGCTCACAGAAAATATATCGGATAGGAGGATTCAGATGGTTTGGGCTGATTATATTTCTTTAGAATACGGAAAGCCCGTTAAAGATAAAGAGTCATCTGACGGACCAGTGCCAGTGTACGGAACAAATGGACAAATTGGCACTTCACACCAACCTCCACTTTGCAAGATACCGTCATTTATTGTTGGGCGGAAGGGTGCTTATCGAGGCGTTCATTATTCACCGGTTCCTTTCTCGGTAATAGATACAGCGTTCTATGCGCTACCTCTGACCGACAAGGTGAATATGAAATGGGCGTACTATAAGTTTTTAACCTATGACATAAATAGAATGGATAGTGGATCGGCTATACCATCTACAGATCGGTATGAGCTGTATAAGATTCCCGTGGAAATCCCAGATATGGATATCCAGAGGAAAATCGTAGCAGTCCTGGATTCATTCAATGAAAAAATCGCTACAAATGTGGCAATAAACGCGAATTTACTTCTGGAAGCAGGTGCTGTTTTCGATAAGGCCTATGAAGAATCATCGAATACTCAACCATTTACTTCGCTGATCAACGTTTTAGGCGGAGGTACCCCTAAAACAGGCAATCCCGACTTCTGGGACGGTGCCATTCCTTTCTTTACTCCGAAGGATGTTGGAGCACCATATACTTTCCAGACGGAAAAGTATATTACCGAATCTGGCTTAGATCACTGTAACAGCCGTCTTTATCAGAAAGACACAACTTTTGTGACAGCTCGCGGCACTGTTGGCAAGGTCAGCTTGGCTGGAACTCCGATGGCAATGAACCAATCTTGTTATGCCTTAGCAAGTGAAACAATTGATCCATTGCTCGTATATTTCTATGTGCTTAAAGCCGTAGCCTCACTGAAGCATAAGGCCTCCGGAGCTGTTTTTGATGCTATAGTAACCCGCGACTTTGACAGTGAAACCATCAACATACTCTCTGATGACGATTCAAACGCTGTATTGTCAATTATTAAGCCGATGATGGAAACCATACACAATAACAGTGCGGAGAACATGCGGCTTGCAGCACTTAGAGATTCTCTGTTGCCTCGGTTGATGTCCGGCGAACTGGACGTCTCCGGCCTTGACATTTAAGCCGCTAAATTCGCGTTTACCCTACATCACACCACCGAAAGGAGGCGTCCAAAATGGTCTTTACCGAAGACACCTTTGAACAGGCCATCATAGAACTATTTGAGGGCATGGGATACACTCATATTTATGCGCCGGATATGAACAGGACTGATTACTCCAACCCCCTGCTGGATTCAGTTCTGCAGGACAGCCTTGTTCGCATCAATAAGGGGCTCCCTTTGGAGGCTATTCAGGAAGCAATTGCAAAGGTGAAATCCTTTGAAAACGGGAGCCTGGTACAAAAAAATATGACCTTCATGGACTACCTCCAAAACGGTGTCACTGTAAAGTATTTTGTCAAGGGAGAGGAACGTTCTTCTATTGTCTATCTGATGGACTACAACAACGTACACAAAAACTCATTTTATGTAGTCAATCAGTTTACGTTTATCGAAAACGGAAATAACCGCCGCCCGGACATCATTCTTTTCATTAATGGCCTGCCGCTCGTTCTTATGGAGCTGAAGAGCCCCTCGAAAGACGAGGTAGGCGCGGAGAATGCATACAATCAGATTCGGAACTATATGCAGGACATTCCATCATTGTTCTGCTATAACGCTATCTGTGTCATCAGCGATCTCTCCACAAACAAAGCGGGAACAATCACCTCTGGTCTTGACCGTTTTATGGAGTGGAAAACCAAAGATGGAAACTATGAAAACACCGCCTACGCACAGTTTGATACTTTCTATGAGGGAATGTTCACACGGGAGCGGCTGCTGGATATCGTTAAAAACTTTATCTTGTTTTCCGGAGATAGTCAGAAGCCCATCAAGATCCTCGCCGGATACCACCAGTATTTTGCGGTCCGAAAAGCTGTGGAGAAAGCAAAAGTGGCCACAGCCACGGATGGAAAAGGCGGCGTGTTCTGGCACACCCAAGGCAGCGGAAAATCGTTGTCAATGGTGTTCTATGCGCATCTTCTGCAAGAGGCGTTGGATAGTCCAACTATTGTTGTCATGACCGACCGCATCGACTTGGATGATCAGCTCTACTCACAGTTTGCGAAATGCGCTCCTTTCCTGCGCCAGACACCGGTACAGGCCACAAGCAAAGAGCATCTGAAATCGCTGCTCGATGGAAGAGAGGCAAACGGAATCATATTCACAACCATGTTCAAATTCGAGCACGGGGAAAGACCGCTGTCGGAACGTCGGAACATAGTGGTTATGGCGGACGAGGCACACCGCGGACAGTACGGTTTTGATGAGCGCATCGTCATGAACGAAAATGAAAAGGGCGAGAAAGAAGCCCGAATTGTGGTTGGAAATGCCCGGATTATTCGCGATGCACTGCCGAACGCTACCTTTATCGGATTTACAGGCACCCCTATATCTGCGAAAGACCGAAACACGCGGGAAGTATTTGGTGACTACATTGACATCTATGACATGACCCAAGCTGTTGAGGATGGGGCTACACGGCCTGTTTATTATGAGAGCAGAGTTGTTCACCTGAAGTTGGATGAAAACACCCTCGCCCTTATCGATTCTACATACGATATTCTGGAGTCCCAGACGAACTCACAGACCATTGAAAAGAGCAAAAAGATGCTCGGCCAGATGGAAAGCGTTCTTGGGGCAGATTCCACAATTGCCTCCCTCTGCGACGACATCGTCTCCCATTATGAGAAAAACAGAGCCAATCTGCTTACCGGCAAGGCCATGATTGTGGCTTATTCCCGCCCGATAGCCATGAAAATCTACCGTCGGATCCTTGAAATACGCCCGGATTGGAAGGAAAAAGTCGGTGTTGTCATGACCAGCGGTAATAATGATCCGGAAGATTGGAAAGCGGTCATCGGAACAAAAGCACACAAAGAAGAACTGGCCCGTAAGTTTAAGGATAACAACGATCCGATGAAAATCGCCATCGTCGTGGATATGTGGCTTACAGGCTTTGATGTCCCATCGCTGGCTACCATGTATGTTTACAAACCGATGCACGGCTATAATCTTATGCAGGCCATTGCCCGCGTCAACAGGGTTTTTCAAGATAAAGAGGGCGGGTTGGTTGTAGACTATGTTGGTATTGCTTCCGCATTGAAGGCTGCCATGAAGGAATACACCGCAAGGGATCAGTCCCGCTATGGTGATATGAATATTGCCAGGGTGGCATATCCCAAATTCCAGGAGAAGCTACAGGTTTGTAAGGATATCTTTTATGGATTTGATTTTAGTGGCTTTACTGGCGGATCTCCACTTACAATGGCAAAATTGATTGCTGGTGGTGCGAACTATGTACTTGATGCAACGGTTCCGGATCGACAGGATCAATTCTTGAGGGAATCCTTTTTGTTGAAGCAGTCCCATTCTCTTTGCTCAAGTATGACCACAGAACAGGAACGTCACGATGCAGCATATTTTGAGTCGGTGCGATCAACTGTCAGCAAGATATCAGTTGGCGGTGGAGGGAGAATGCTTTCTCTGTCCGAAATCAACCAGCAGATCAGCGACCTTTTGAAAGCCAGCATCCAAAGTGAGGGCGTTATCAATCTTTTTGACAGCAAGGATCATGGCGATAATTTCTCTCTTTTTGATCCGTCAGTTTTGGATGAGATCTCAAAAATGAAAGAGAAAAATATAGCTGTGGAGATCCTGAAAAAGCTTATGGCAGAGCAAGTGAGCTTTTTCCGGAGAACAAATCTGGTCCAATCAGAGAAATTCTCTGAGAAGATCACGAAACTGATGAACGCCTATTATAATGGCCTCATTACAAATGAGGAAGTAATAAAAGAGTTGCTTAACGCGGCAGCTGAAATTGCGCAGCTTCATCAGCAAGGCCAAAACCTGGGCCTTACTACGGAAGAAATGGCATTTTATGATGCATTGACTCGGCCAGAGGCAATCAAAGATTTTTATCAGAATGATGAGCTAATTGCCATGACCCGTGAGTTGACAGAAATGCTCCGAAGAAGCAGAACCATTGACTGGCAGAAAAAAGAAACCGCTCGCGCTTCCATGAGAAAAATGGTTAAACGCCTGTTAAAGAAATACAATTATCCGCCGGAAGGGGTAGAAGATGCGATCAACACTGTTATCAGGCAGTGCGAGTTGTGGACAGATAACAGCTAATCTTATAATCGTGATATCGGTATAGGAATACAGGGAGTGATCATCATGGCATACGGAAAAGCAATTGAATTGTTTCTTGTAAATGGTACGGCGGACAGCCTTGTTACTGCAGAGCTTTCCAACTGGAACGGCAAGGCAATCAAAATTCCCAGAACAGAAGTTGCATCCTGTGATCGGGATGATATCAAGGCCGTTGGTGTGTACTTTCTGATTTGCCAGGAGGACGACGGCACGGATTCTGTATACATTGGCGAAGCGGAAAACATACAAGAGCGTTTGTTGCAGCATCTCCGTGACTATCAAGCCGGTAAGGAAAAGTATTACTGGAATACGGCTGTCATCTTTGTCGGCAGGGATCTGAATAAAGCGTTGATCCGATATCTTGAGCACAGGTTTGTTGAGATCGCTAAAGAGTGCGGAAGATATGCGATTCTGACGAAAAACACATACAAGAACACTGTGCTGAAAGAGGCGCAGATCGCCAGTATGGAAGAATTCATTGATAATGTAAAGGTTCTCATTAACACACTTGGGTATAAGGTGCTTGTGCCTGTGCCAAAAGCCAATGATGACACAGTTTATCTGTACTGCAAGGGGTCCGGCGCATCGGCAAAAGGGTTTGTGAGTGCAGGCGGCTTCACTGTATTAAAGGGTTCCTTGATATCCGATCACACGGTGCCGTCACTGGAAACAAGGGGCAAATCATATTATAATCTCCGAAACGCACTGCTTAAAGACGGGGTAATTGTGGACCGTTTGTTTACCAGAGATTATGAGTTCAATGCTCCGTCGGCAGCCTCAGCAGTAATTCTGGGACATACGTCAAACGGCAATGTGGACTGGAAAACTGCGGATGGAATAAAGCTGAAAGATGTCTGAGTTCCAACAGCAAAAGGGGGCAATTTGCATGGCACAACACTACAAGGGAGAAGAATCCCTTAAAGAAGATGCAGTCGATGATTGCAGTGGCTTGCAAACTGATCCGGGTGTTCTATCTGATCCTTCAGACGGGAACCACCTATGACGCAGCAAAACTGATGGGCGATATTCGGAGACCTGTGGCGGCTTGACAGCCATCAAAGAAACAGAGCAACCACTGCTTGCGACCAGAGCCGGGCATCTGATCCTGCATCGGCGATCCGGCTCCGGTCACAAGCAGCCGACCGGCTCCCGTATGGGAGTGACGAAGGAAGAGGTTCACCAGGGAAACGTCCGCCGAAAGGTGCTGGTGAGCAGGAACTGGAGTCAGCAAACAACAAAGAATGAGCCAGTAGTCGGCAGGAATTTTGTCCATCGGGCATGACCCAGTAAAGGAGCTAAGCTGACACCCTGGTTATGGGCAGGCGGAACGAAGGAAGTGAGGACCCGTCGGGGAATCGAAGGTGATCCTGGTAGATACGGGAGGTGCGCTGCCATAGAGGGAAGGGTTATACAACGGCCATGAATATCAGGATGAACGACGTTCTGATTCGTATACCCAAAACACCTCTATTCTCGTACCAGATACTCTGAGATGCCCATTCTTCCGGCTCATTCAGAAGAGGTATAACGTTGAAAAATCCTTGATTTACAAGGAAATATCACTTGACTTTATAGGGAGGAGCATCATGAATCATAATCTAATTTCCTACCATGCCGACATCTTCAATGTCTTCGATAGTGAGCTCTGGTCTCCGCAGGACCAGGATACCACAGGGTATCTGAGGGGGATCAGCTGCCAAAAGACCGTAACAAGCGTACAGTTTGCCGAAGAGAAACGATTTCCGGGATCGCTCATCGGGAAATGGTCGCGCTTCGATACGCTCAACTTAAGTCATATGGACGAGGATATAAAACTTGCCGACCAAAAAGCTGCCGATGCCAAAGACTACCTTGGCAGGATAGGCGTCCGAGCGGACCTTGTCACCAAGGAGCGTTTCGCATCGATTTCCGGCTATTCGAAAAAGGACTTCCGCAAACACATCATCGAACACGTCATCTCCTTCCAGATCCCAGGACAACAGATGCGGGAGGTAGTACAAAAAAGCCTCGATGAGAAGCTTCGAATATTTAAACAACTGGGCGGAAGCTGGACCCAACGCATGGCGGCATCCGATGCCATCGAACCCGTAAAGGATGTGATAGTCTCCCTGTATCGAAAAAACTACGAGGTATACAAAGAGTACTCCCCAGTCGTCGATATCGGTATCTTTGTCAATAATGTCGGTATCACTCTCGGCTCTAAGGAAGGAAGAACATCCGTCTTGTTCAAGGACCTTGGATATGAGCCTTTGGAAGAGGACACGGCACACCAGGCAATAGCGTATTATGCTGCACTCATCGAGCGTCTCCGAAAGGAATTCGACCAGCCAGGCGACCGCTATATGAACATAGTTTTACGTTCTCATCCAGAATATGCGGCATATATTGTTGGGCTCCAGATCGTTTCGGAAAACTTCGTGAAGAAGCCGGCACAGCAGTATAGATCCTGGTAATATTGTACAGGGGTGTCATGCTTTGTAATCACTACGTTCATTTTTCACTGCCAAAAGAACATACGGCAGCACTGTCTGAATCGAGCGAAAAAGCCGAACAAATATTAAGGAGAAAAAAGCGTTGAAAAATCAGTATGTTGGAGATATTGGAGATTACGGGAAATATGGTTTACTGAGATTTCTTTCAAAGCATGGTGTCCTAATAGGCGTGAACTGGCACCTGACAAAGTGTGACGGCACAAATGATGGTACCCGACAACTAACGCCACATACATCTATGCGGTTATGGCAATGTGCCTGGAAATCAAATCCTTCGGTTATTCTGATAAGGACACGATAGAGATCGTCAACAAGGGATTTGAAAAGCGCAGAAACTTCTTTAAGAGAATCATTGCCGTCATCAACCTTATGCCGAACAGTTTTGATATTGCACGGAAATGGAACATATCCGATCACGAAAAGCGTGTGAAGGACGGTAGCATTACCTACGATTACTTCAATGTCAGCAAGGACAAGGTTGAATATTCATCCTCCTGACTCACTCCATCTGATCCTCTGCTTTCATCTGTTCTGTGACCCCTTCGGCCCCGGCCATCTGTGAAATCAGATGGTCCAGCATCTCCTGGACTTGCTCATCCACATCCGCCAGCTAACTTTCCAGCTTTCCGGTGGTCAGCAGGTTTATATAGGTCAGATAGTGATGCTCCTTCAGGTATTCCTCATGCCGCATTCCCCAGATGCCCATGGGGCGGTGATCCGGGTCCGGTGGGGTGATGTTGGGATATAAGATGCCGCCGATCTCGGTGTATGTTCCGCCCATTTTTTCAAACTTCGATTTCATTACAATCTATTCTTTCCGTGGTTTGGAATCTGCTGCCCCCGCCGTCCTCCACGGTCCTGGGATACCGTGGATAGGGAGCAGGCAGGCAGCAAAGTCCCAATGTGAGGGGCAAATTGGATTTACTCCGAATTATTCTGAAATCCATAGAAACAGGCATGAAATCCACTCTTTTTCGGAGCTGAAAACGCAAAAAACTCCAAATTGAATGGGCTAATTTCTCTCGTAAATGCCTGCCCAAGAGATCATTTCAGTTCTCCAAGCGCTGATCAAGACTTCAAAATGCCCAAAAACCCCGGAACCATGCGGTTTTCCGGGGTTTTTCTTTTGTCTTGTTCTGACTCAACCTGACCCAACCAAAACGTTTTTATCGGGGACAACTCGGGGACAACTCCCCTTTTTTCGTCTTTATGGGACAACTTCGGGGACAACCACGGGGACACCTTTTAGGCTTCTTTGGGCAACAATATCAGCGCTTATCCTGCCTATCTCTTTCATTTGAAACGCTTTGTCACAACGTGAAGTAAAGAAAACCGAATAAAACCATCCTGTAGCCCTTGCGTAATCACTTAAGATTTCGCAAGGGCTTTTTTGTTTTGCCTGGAAAAAAATTTTTTCAAAATTTTATATGGAGACCCATAAAAATGGTGCTTGCCATTCATCCCTTTATGAAGGGGTACTTCAAAAAACTCACAGAGAACCCACTTCGTGATCTTTGAAAATTGAATATACAGGTCATCAAGTACGTTAATCAAACTGATGAGCCGTGCAGCATGTACGCTCTTGCGAGAATCCAGTGCTGTAAATATCGGGTTGCTCCCGATATGGCCATGACAGGTTTGAGGACAATGATACTTCCCTACGGGGCTGGCGGAGAACCCGGCAGAGGTGAGACTCCTATGAGACCATGAAGCACATGGTCGCCTGATGACTTCCCGTAACGCAGGGGGTGTTGAGAACAAATACTGCGTCTTACATGCCGATTAAACATCGGCAAATTTCAAGAAAGGAGGAAAACGCATGGAAAACTGTAAAGTGATTGCCATCACAAACCAGAAAGGCGGCGTCGGTAAAACGACCACGACAGTCAACCTCGGCGTGGGCCTTGCAAACACCGGAAATAAGGTCTTACTGATTGACGCTGACCCGCAAGGGAGCCTCACGGTGAGCCTCGGTGTGAAGAACCCAGACGAGCTGGATGTGTCGCTATCTTCGCTCATGCAATCGGTCATAGAAGATGAACAGCCTTCCGGCAATGCGATTATCGCCCATAATGAAGGCGTTGATCTGCTTCCTTCTAATATTGAACTGTCCGGCATGAAAACGGGCTTGTTCAATGTTATGAGCCGTGAGTACGTTCTGAAATCCTGTATCGAGGGTTTGAAAAAGTACTACGACTATATGTTGGCGTCATTGACAACGATTCAGTAAGGCGAGCAATTCGGCGTGGATTGAAAAAAACTTTTGGCCTTTGGGATTATAAGCCGCGGGGACAAGCAGATGTTAGATGCCTGTGTAAGAATTGTTTACAGGACTACATTCATTCCAGTAGTTATATTGTGAGAAGACTTGATCCGTTTGCCACTGCCAAAGAACAGTGTGACAAGTGTGATTCCAGTGGATACGACTATATTCTTATTCCCCGCAAGGTCAAATTGAAAGATCAAATGTGTAAATCTCAGATTCGCACATTTGAGATGGAGGCAGCAAATGAATAAGCTAAATGCAGTCAGAATAATCACCTATTTCCAAAAAGCTGGAACCACAACTACCGAGTTGCTCCAGAAGCATATGATTTCCCTTTCCGCTTGGGCAAAATACTCCAGATTCTCTTTGCGGTATCGTCCAAAGGTTCTGTACATCAACCCGATCAGGGGGATCATCCGGTACAGCTTCTTTTCCCTCTCCCGATTTGGCATGAGGCCGCTCAGATGACTGCCGTGGGGGAACAGGACAACCTTGACATCCTTCTGATAGCCACCGCCTTTGAGCCGACGCTCAATCTCTCTGACGGAGAACTCCGCAGGCCAGGCTTCATCCTCCTGCCCGGCAATCAGCAGCACTCTTGCGCTGGTCTTTTCCACCGCCAGCTTTGCTTTCCCCACGGCTGCTTCGTCCCGGTAGGCGTTATAATAAGCGGTCCACATGCCCGTAACCTTATGCGTGACTGCAGGATGCTTTTGATATTTCCCGGCTTTCACAGCAGCAAAATCCGCCTTGACAAAGGGAACATCCGCCCCATGCCATGTCGCCACGCTGTGACCTGTCATCGTTCTCTTGTCCTTCAGTGTTCCTTCAAAGGGCACATGTGTGGGCGACACCAGAATCAGATTTTCCATCCCGCCGATATACTGCGCTACAAGAATTGCAAAGATAGAGCCCATGGATTGCCCATAAACGCTGATTCGCCTGATCTGCTTTTGTTCCCTGAGATAGCGGACAGCGGGGAGGAACATCTCCAATGGGATCTGATTCGGCGCGTCCGGCAGACCTTCGGCTCCGAATAAGGATACAGACAGACCCGTAATTCCGTAATCGGCAAACCGTTCCGCGAATATAATCCCGGGAAGCAAGCTCTGCTCCCCGCCCATGATCACGATGACCGCCCTGTCGCTGCCTGCATCCGGTTCGGCCAGATGTCCCACAAAACCGTGTTGGTGAAAATTGAAATTCTCGTGTTTCATGATCATTCATCCGTTTCTGTAGTTCTATCTGTTTATCCTTTCTTTATCGCCTGTATTCCCCCAAGGAACATCACGATCCAGCCAAAACTTTCAAAGCCGGACGCAAAGCCGTTGAAGGGCAGCGGAAGGATCCACTCCAGCAGGAATCCGATTCCAGCGACGAGAAGCGGAGCCGCCAACACCCAGATCTTGTTCAGCGGTAGAATGCCCTTTAGAACGAGGGCGATCCATCCGCCGGTGGAGGCGATTCCCAGCACGACAAACGATACCCAGTACGGAACAGCCTGCACCGCGTAGGACCGGTTCCAGGCAGCCACAGCTCGCGCCGTATCGCCCTGTGCAGCTTCATAAATGACGTTGTAGTTGTGGATCAGCGTTCCGCAGGCCAGATGGAAGTAGATAAAAACCATGCAGCCCCAGATCAGTCCTGCGATATAGAGCTTCAGGAATCGTCTGTCCCATTTGTCGCTGCACTGAGAAAGTTTGTATTTCAGGTATTCTATAAAATTCAAAGCCGCAATTGCATAGAAACCCGTTCCGATCAGGCCGCCAATATTCGACAGCGCAATGCGCCAATCCGCAATTGTGAGCCAACCGGAAGAAATCATAAAGGAAATGCTCGTGCTGTCTTTCGGCTCGATCCCCATGCAGTAGTCGCCGATGATGGCAAGGATCAGGCCGGGAATGATCCACAGCATCCGTTTGGATATCCTCGCGCGTTGTTCCATTGTCATGGTCTTCCCTCCGTTTCTTTCTTCGATTGCCGGTGTACAGCGTCCACCTCTTCGATAAAGCGTTCCGTGTTTTCGCCGATCAGGCCACCATGGCCCATGTCCTCAAATATCTTACAGGTGAAGGGATATCCCTTCGCTTTCAGTTCTTCCAGATTGGCGGACAGCTTTTTGTCTACCGTCCCCTTGATCCCGTACCAGATATGCATATCGGTGTTTTGAAAAACACTATAATCCGTCTTCTTGCCGATCAGGCATCTGTCCTGATTCTTCCAGCTTTTCCAGCTGGCCTTGGTATAGAGAACCCTATCAGCTTCCTCCAGGCTGCGTCCCGTGATCTTTGCCAGAAACCGCTTTCGCAACTTTCCCGCTCTGCCCATGATGACGAAGAACGTCCCGGTAAAGAAAAACAGATAGACCTCTTTCCAAAAATCGCTTTTGATGTCAGGATAATCCTGCAGAGACATACCGTCGGCAATCGTCGTGGTGATCTCCAGCCGGTTGTCCTCCAGCACCTGCATCAGAGTACGGCATCCGTAGGAAAGGCCATAGAGAATATCTACCTTCCCGCCGTAGTTTTTGATTATGTAGTCCTCCAGGCATCCCGCCTCATAGGCTAAAGATTTAAACTCCGTCTCCGGCTCGGACGGGTTGAAGCCGTCGTAGGCAAGCAGTACGACATGGTATTTCTCCGCGATCTTCTTCGCCGTGGGGAGGACGCCGAGATAGCTCGTCCCTCCGCCGTGTAAAAGAATCATCAGTTCCTTGTTCTCTTTGCCAAATTCAAAGAATTTCATCGTTACAAGCAGAACTCCTTTATCATTTGTCTTTTTCTCCAGTCCTTACTGATCAGCAGGCCGTTTTCCCGTTTTTCCGGCGGATATTTTTGGACGGCATAGGTCCCACTACTGGATAGTTACACCCCCACTCACTTCATTGGGTGGGTAGTTGACATAGTCTGACCCCTTAAATACCCGACGATCTCATCAAAGGCCTCCCTGCACTCCGGGATAAAGCGGATGGCCGGATAGCAGTGGAACATTCCGTTCCCAATGTGAAGTTCGTACCCGGAGCCCGCCCTCTCAAAGGCAGCCGTCAGCGTATCAGATGAGGCTCTCAACACTTCATCACTCCCGTAATAGATGTGCGTGAAGGGCATATTGGATAAATCGCCCGTTGTGATCTCATACATCCAGCCCGGAAGATCCTCACCATGGCACATGGTCTCCTTGATCGAGTGAACGAAGGAGGCTGGGATCATAATATCCATATCTGCCAGCTCCTGTACCTTCCTGAGTTCTTCCTCCGTGTGTGGAATACAGGCGGGTGACGATGCGATCAGCAGCGCGGGAACGGGCAGCGGCGCAGAAAGCGTGTTGTTGTATTCAAACATACCCAATCCGAGCGTTGCTCCGGCGGAAAAGCCGATCACAGCAATATTCTCCACCCCGTAGGAATCCAGCATTCGCTGGTAGGTCTTAAGCACCATCTGATACAGTTCCCGGATCGTAATGCCGTCGTCCATTACATTCGGATAGCGAGGGATCCAGACGTCTCTGCCGGATCGCTTACCATATTCCACCGAAGCTTTCTTCTCCATACCGCTGATCTCGCTGGAAAACCCTCCGCCGTACAGATAGAGCAACGCCTTTTCCGATTTACCTTCCCCGTCACGGACGATCAGTACCTCTCGATCACAGATTCGGGTCTCTTCCACCGTCTGTCCGCTCAGCGGTTTCAAAGAAAACGACATCTTTCTGTTCCGTCTCTTCTTGGTCGCCTCGATCTCCGCGATCGGACGGTCATAGGATTCCTTGACTTTCATGACTCTCAGCAGCCATTTCATCAAACGAAGGGATACGCTCATGGTCTTTGCTCCTCCCTCATGCTTTTTTGAAGAAATCTGATCCATTTTCTTTGCCTGTGGGCATAGAATGCATTCGCCCATAACCAGATAAACACTGTCTTCCAGCCGGCTTGTATCTCCACGCGGTCGGTATATCTCGTGTGATTTGCATCAATGGACTCCATCCCAATATCGTGATTCCATACCGGGACATGCTCGTTTCCCTCCCGGCTGCTGACTCCCGACCGGTCTAACCGCACAATATGAATCGTATGCGTTCCAAACGGGATCACACCAAAGAGCCGGAACAGGTAGGAGGACGTGCTGCCCACGGTCCACATGGAGACAGCCTCCCCAATGGGTTCAAACGTCGCATAGGGTTTTGCAATATACTGAAGCGTCTCCAACTGCTGCAGCTTCTGAAAAACTATATCTCTACTTGCCGGAAAGACGGATGTTTTCTGAACGATCATATTTTCCTCCACGTCATAAAGTTCTTCCGTCAGAACAAAGAACAGATCCATGCGGTCAGGAGCGCGGCAAACGGCAGCATAATGCACTGCCTGATCTGCTCCTTCCGGTTAAAGCCAAAGTTTTGATAACCGGCGCAGCCTTTCGTCTCCGGAATGTAGTGCTGGAAAAACTGCGTCTTTGTAATCAGGATATAATCCAGTCCGATGATATCAAACGCTTTGACGCCGAACAGGATGACGAGAAACCTCACAAGGAACTGCCCGAAGGAGTAGCCTCTCTGTACGCCGTCCCAGCCGCCATACACGATCACGCCGATGAATCCCACCATGCAAAGCACCATGATGATCCAACCGATGGCCGGGGCAGAGGGAAACGGCGGCTTATGCTGCTTTGCCTTTTCTTCAATATCTTCGGGGAAGAACTCCAGAAGCCTTTCCCACGGGAAGAAGTAAGTTGCCGCCCATATCATGAGAAACAGCAGCGCACACATACTCAGTGCCAGAATAATTGTTACCATCATCGTTTTACTCCTCATTGTTCATCAATCGTCTGTTAGATATGTCTAACCACGTGTCAAAAAGAAAGACGAGGCCCTTGATATTCAGGATATTGGCATAGTCCTTATCCTGCATTCGAAACAGTTCCGCTGTTGCCTCATTCCGGATTCCGTTCAGCCAGTATATGCATCCTCGGCTGTATTCCGAACGTTCTGGTTCGCCAGTCTCTCCCGCTCCTCCTCATCCTCTGAAATGTCGATGCGCTCAGTCTTAAAGACGACCGGGCTCGTGCCATCGTTGGTCCAACCATTCTTATAAAACTATTATATCTCTAGTTACGCAAAAACACAACAAAAGATAATATCTCCACATAGCATTCGGGGTACAGGGAATTCGCTTTTATCCCCGAGATGAATGATATGCTCCCCTTATGAAAGGCAGCAGAAAGGCACTGTCATCATAGGGGGAGCATTTCACGCGGGTTTCCGGGGTTGTTTTATCTTCAGCCGAGATATTCCAGTATCTTTTTGCCCGCCAGATAGCCACTGGCAAAGGCCCAGGAGAAGTCGTTGATGCACTCGATCTTCTCTCCGCCGGGATTGATGTATCGGTTGCCGATGGTATCACCGGCGCAGAACAGGCCCTCCACCGGAGCACCGTGGCTGAGCACGTTCCCGTTCTCGTCCGCGTCCAGGCCGCCGAAAACGCCGTCAGTGGCCATATGGCAGCGGATGGCAAAGAAGGGGCCGGTCTCTATGGGTTTTAAGTAATTGGGCAGCTTGTAGAAGTCGTCGTCATGGCCCTTGGCGCACAGCTCGTTGTAGCGGGCTACGGTGGCGGCAAGCGTCTCCGGCGGGACTCCCATCTTCTCCGCAAGCTCCTGAATCGTATCCGCCACGAAGACGTGACCTCCCTGATACGCTTCCGCCTGCCGGAGGGCCTGCTCCTTGTCCACAGGTCCGCCGCCGGGACCGCCCGGGCCACCGGGACCACCGGGTCCGCCCGGGACGCCGGGAGGACCGAAGCCGGGCGCTGCCGCGAATTTACCGTCCGGGCCGGGGATGCCTTCTCCGATATTCCGTCCGGTCCGGTTCACAATCGGCCGGTAGGCCGGCTCCGGCTCCGCGTCCAGCAGGGGTTTATCCAGAATGGTAAAGGAGGCCGCGCCGGGCTGACGGATCTGCGCCCAGATGGCGGATTCGCTGTTTACAGACTCATTGATCCAGCGGCGGCCGAGCTTGTTGACCTTCATCGCCTCGCCCCGATCCACCAGCTGCATCATGGGGCCCTCCACGCCTTTGGCAATCATACCGCCCAGATAGGCCGCCGCCACAGACTCGTAGTCCACGCTGATCCCCGCATCCTCTGCCATGGAGATGTGATCTCCAGTGTTGGCGGGCCATCGGTGGGAGTTGGCATAGCTGTCTGCAAAATAGTAACCGGGCAGGGTCTTTTTCAGCACCTCGCCGTAGGAGATGTTTCCGGTGGCCAGCAGCACTGCCCCCGCATGGATTCGAATTTCGCCGCCCTCGTCCGCTGCGGCCACGCCTGTGACCCGGCCGTTCTCCATGATCAGCTTTTTGGCGGCAGTCTCCGTCAGAATCTCCACCCCCAGTTTCCGGCAGTAGGCTTCGAAATTCTGCGTCACGAACCAGCCGGCGTCCCGGCCGCTCACTGTATTGACCATCCTGTTGCCGAAAGGGCTGACTTTCACAGCCCAGCTCTCCTTCACCGGCGCGAACTCACACATCCAGTCGAAGCACTCCGGAAGCGCATGGAACGCATTTGCGATCAGATGCGGGTCCACTTCCCAGCGGCAGGTGTTGAGCGCAGACCGGATATAGTCGTCCATCTGATCCGGAACGCCCGCTTCGGTTTCCATCTTCGTGCTGAACATACGCAGTCCCTGGGCAAACTGGCTGCCGCCGCCCAGCTTTGGGAGCTTTTCCAGAAGGATGACCTTTTTGCCCGCCTCTGCAGCCTTGGCTGCGGCGATCATGCCGGCGGCACCGCCGCCCACCACCGCCACATCGCAGGTTTTCTCAATGGGCGCGTGCAGCCGGATCTCCTTCACATAGTCCTCCGGGTGGATGATCCCAAGGCGGCAGGCCTCGGCGCAGGCTCCGCAGGAGACGCATTTTTCCCGGTCGATCTCAAAGGACAGGCCGCTTGAATGGGGCGCGCCCACAGGACACACGTCCTTACATCGGGAACAGTTGATGCAGGGACCCTGAATAAAATATGCCATCTACATTTCCTCCTCACTCGGTTATGTCGATCATGTGGTTGGCCGCCATGAAGCCGCCTGCCACAGCCCAGCTGTAATCGTTGACGACTTCGGTCTTGTGGAGCCGGTCGTTTACATACCGGCCGCAGGTGATATCTCCCGCTGCATACAGGCCCGGGACGGGCAGACCGCCGCTGAGGACCTGCATGTTCTCATTGACATCCAGACCGCCGAACACCCCGTCCAGATACAGGTAGTTCCGGATGGCGAAGAACGGCCCCTCCTTCAGCGGCCGCAGGAACGGGGCCGGTTTTCCGAAATCCCTGTCCTCCCCCGCCTCGCACAGCGCATTGTAGCGGACAACGGTTTGGGCAAAAACCGCCGGGTCCGTTCCCATCTTCTCCGCCAGCTCCTCCAGCGTATCTCCGCAGAGGACAGTCTGGTAATTGAGCCGCTCCGCCAGGGCCCGGAACGCATCCCGGGTCCCAGGCATTTTTTCGCCCCGCTGGACCGCGAAGTCCGGCACACCGCCGGGATACGGGAACCCGCCGGGAGGTCCCGCAGGCGCCCCCGGAGGCGGCGGCAGGACAGGCTCGGAAGATTCCAGGATGGCGCTGTCCAGCACCGTGTAGGAGACCGCCTGGGGCTGATACAGCAGCGCCTCCGCCATGGTCTTGCCGTCGGCCTTTTCGTTGACCCAGCGCTTTCCCTCCAGATTCACCCGGATCCCGTCGCCGCGCTCGCCGGTCTGGAAGGCGGTCTGCTGAAAGGCCACGGGCATGCAGCCCACGAAGGCCATCACAATGCTGTCCTCGTCCAGGGCGATTCCTGCCCGCTCTGCCATCGTCAGACCGTCTCCGGTGAGACCCGGCATATCGTGGGCGTAGCGTTTTGGCTTTGCCACCGCATATTCCGGCACCAGAGCACGAATCCGGTCGGAGCGGATCAGGCTTCCGGTACAGAGCAGGCACTGGAGACAAGTGATCTCCACCAGGCCGCCGGGGTCTCTGGCCAGAACGCCGGAGACTGCGCCATCGGAAGACCGTCTCAGCTCCACCGCCTCGGTCTCGGTCAGGACCTCCACCCCCAGCTTCCTGAGATAGGGGAGGATGTGTGTGGTGATGAATTTGCCGCTGCCGTATCTCTCGCTCTTCGTGGTGACGCCCAGTTGTCCCCAGGGATTGGGGGCCAGCTGGAAGCATTCCTCCACCGGCGCCCAGGTGCAGAGCCAGTCGAAGACCCCGCCAAGAGACGTGAAGAGATTCCGCATCAAGGTTTCATTCAGCTTTCCACCGGTGCGCTCCATGGCGCTGCGGACTTGTTCCTCCACCGTGTCCGGCAGGCCAGCCTCCTTCTCCCATTTGGTATTGCCGGGGGTTAGACCTACGGCAAAATAGCCGCCTCCGCCGGCCTTGCGGTTTTTCTCCAGAACCAGCACCTTTTTGCCGGTGGCCTCTGCGTACCGGGCCGCAGCGATCAAGCCTGCCGCGCCGCCGCCCACCACACACAGTTCACATTCCCGTTTCTCCGGCCCGTGGGGAACCGGCGCGGGCCGGGGACATTCGCTGTCCTCCACCGCGTCCATGAGGCAGACATCCGAACATGTGCCGCAGCGGATGCAGATCTCCGGATCGATCCGGTACTTGTCGCCGTCGTAGGAGATGGCCATGACGGGACATTCGTTCTGGCAGAAGGTACAGCCGATACAGCTGTCATTGATGTACAGAGACAATGCGACCGCCTCCTTTTTTTGATATCTAAATTATAGAAGAAATCCGGCGCCGTGCCTATCATCAAAAACTGAACTGACACTTCATTTATCAGCACGAACCCGCAAAAGGCCCCGGAACCGAAGAGTTCCGGGGCCATCGTTCTGTATTTGCAACAACAGCCGCCTTAGATCATGGTTTTGACCGCCTGGATCACTCCCCGGATCAGCTCCATTCTGCCATCCGAGGGCGAACCGATATATGCAACGGAAACGGGAAGATCCTTTCCCAGCGGGAAGAACCCAAGGGACTTTTGACCGATCAGATAGGTCCACCGGCTCACCAGGATCACACCCCTGCCCGCGGAGACTTTCGCCACCATAGACGAAAACCGGGGGCAGGACCGGAGCGGATTGTTAAATCCGTACCGTTCCATGATCATCCGAAGCTCCTGCCGGTAGGGATGGGAGGAATCGTCCGTCTCCAGAAAGGGGGTATGTTCAAAATCTGAACGGTCCGGTTTTCCATGGTTGAAGAACTCCTTCCCGTAGAGCAGTCCGCATTCCAACGTTCCCAGCGGAACAGTGTTCACATCCTCCCGCCAGGAAAAAGCGGAATCAAAGGACAGCACCATGTCCACATTGCCCCTGGCCAGAGTATCCGCCAGTTCGCTGACCTTGTACGGCTCCATCGTCAGCTGCAGGGATTTCCCATGGGCGTCCATGTAGTCCATGATGCTCCGAATGATCGGCGCACTGTCCCAGTACTCCACATATCCCACCCGGAGAAGATCCCCATGCCCGTTCTGGATCGTGCGAGCCATATCCACCGTGTTGAGAAAATCTTCGGTACATCGGTTCATGCAGGCATAGATCAGCTGTCCGCTCTCGGTGAGGCGGATCTGGCGGAACCCGCGGTCAAATAGCTGAACACCCAGCTCTTTTTCCAGCATTCCAATCTGCTTGCTGACCGCAGACTGGGACACAAACAGGGAATCTGCTGCGGCGGAGATGCTTCCGTTCTTCACCACGGCTCTGAAATACTCCAACTGTGTAAGATGCACAAACATCACCCTCATTTTTCTCTCGTCATTTGTGGAATTTTAAGGAAAAAACCATGACTTTGGGGTAATGTCATATTACCATAATGTCGCTTGATGCGCAAGAAAAAAGGACTTATGATGTAGGTAGTTTGTAGATTCTGCATAGAGGCCTGTGGAATCTGCCGAAAAAGGAGGAGTGAAAAGATGAATATGATTACGGTTGCGCTCATCGGCGTCATCGTACTGCTGATTCTGCTGGTCATGGGCATGAACATCGGAATCTGTATGATGGCCGTCGGATTTTTCGGATTCATGTACGTCCGGAATTTTGACGCAGCCATCGCTCTGTTCAAAAACATCCCAATGACCCAGGCGACCATGTATTCGTTCTCCGTCATACCACTATTCGTTCTGATGGGTAACCTGTGCTACTATTCGGGCATGTCCTCGGATCTGTACGACATGATGCACAAGCTGCTCGGCGGAATGAAGGGCGGTCTTGCCGCCGCTACGGTCGGCGCCTGCGCGCTGTTCTCCGCCATCTGCGGCTCCACCGCCGCCACCGCCGCCACCATGGGCGTGGTTGCGCTGCCGGAGATGCGGAAGCACGGATATGACGACGGTCTTGCCTGCGGCTCCATCGCTGCCGGCGGCACACTGGGAATCCTGATCCCGCCCAGCACAGGTTTTATCATCTACGGTATCGTATCGGGCGCTTCCATCGGCGCGCTGTTTGCCGCCGGTATCATTCCCGGTATCATTCTTGCCCTGTGCTACATTGCCGCCATCGCCGTGATGGTACGCGTCCATCCCGAATACGCCCCGGACAAGCTGCATTTCTCCATCAAGGAGAAGCTGGTGTCCCTGAAGGGCGGACTGGCCATGGTGGTTCTGTTCATCATCGTGATCGGCGGAATCTTCTGCGGCTGGTTCACTGCAAATGAGGCCTCTGCTGTCGGTGCCGTTGCGGCGCTCATCTATCTGATCGCCCGGCGGAAATTCACCTGGAAGATCTTCCTGGATTGCCTGCGCAGCACGGTGAAGACCAGCGGTATGATCTTCCTGATCCTGATCGGCGCCTATGTGTTCGGCGCGTTCCTGACCATCACCGGCCTTCCCACCTGGCTGGCCAACTTCGTCAACAGCCTCAGCGTTTCCCGGTATGTGATTCTGGCGGTCATCATTTTGATCTATGCGGTCATGGGATGTCTAATGGATTCTCTCGCCATGGTGATGCTGACTGTTCCCATCTTCCTGCCGATCATGCAGGGACTGGGCTTCAACGAGATCTGGTACGGCGTTCTGATGATCATGGTCATGGAGATGGGTCTGATCACCCCGCCCGTAGGCATGAATGTGTACATCGTTTCCGGCGTGGCAAAGGATGTTCCGCTGCAGCGGATCTTCAAGGGCGTTGCTCCCATGGTGGTCGGCATGTTCGTCGCGGTCATCATTCTCTGCGCATTCCCCGTACTGGCCCTGTGGCTTCCCAGACTTCTGGGATATCCGATCTGATTTCAGTAAAAGATTGAGGAGGATTTTAAGATGAAAAAGACAATTGCTTTGATTATGGCGCTGTGTCTATGTCTGAGTCTGTTCGCCGCCTGCGGCGGCGCAGCCCCCGCGTCCGCCCCTGCCGCCGGTTCTGCGGAAGCTGCCGGCTCCGCTGAGGCTGCCGCTCCCGCCGCCCCTGCGGACGGCAAGACCTACAACCTGGTCGTTGTCAACCACGACGCCTCCACCTCCATGTGCGAAGAGTATGTGGAGACTCTGTGCAACATGATGAGCGAGGCCTCCGGCGGCCGGCTGCAGTTCAGCTTCAACCCCGGCGGCTCCCTGCTGGGCGCCACGGAGACCATGGACGGCGTAAAGGACGGCACCGCTGATATCTGCTGGTCCGCCACTTCCTTCTTCGGCAGCCGCTTCCCCATCTCCGAGTTCATCAACCTCTGCGGCAACGGCATTACCAGCGCCCGGATGGCCACCGACGTCTATCAGCAGATGTATGAAGAGATCCCCGAGCTGCAGGCCGAGCTGGGCGACTGGAAGATCCTTGCTCTGCACTCCTGCTCCTACGGTCCTGTTTCCACCGTCGGCAAAAAGATCGAGACTCCTGACGACTTCAAGGGCATGCAGATCCGTACCGCCGGCACCATCGCCGCGCAGTACATCACCGCGCTCGGCGCCAACCCCATGACCGTTCCCACCTCTGAGGTCTATGAGTCCATCGAGAAGAAGGTCATCGACGGCTTCACCAACGACTGGCACAACATCGACTGCTTCAAGCTCTACGAGCCCATCGACTACTGTCTGGATCTGCCCATCAGCTACACCTCCTGCTTCGTGATGATGAACAAGAACACCTATGATTCCCTGCCCGACGATCTGAAGGCCATTGTGGATCAGTACGCCGGAAACTATGCCGGCGACATGGCCGGTTACTGGTGGGATTCCTGCAACTACTGGGTTGCGGACAAGATGCGTGAGAACAACGTGGAAGTTTACAAACCCTCTGACGAACTGTACGCCTGGGCCACCTCTGACGAGATCGTCAAGCCCATCCATCAGTGGTATGTGGATTATCTGAACGAAGTTCCTGAGCTCAAAGGAAAAGGCCAGGAGATCTATGACAAGTGCATGGATATCGTCAGCCAGAACGCCGCCGCCCACGAGCATGACTGGGATGCGCCCTTCAACTACAAGGACTGGACCTATACGCCTGACACCTACAAATAAGGAACGCTCATTTTTCGCACTCAGCTTCCCGGCTATGCCCGGCAGCCGAGCGTCGGGAAAGGATGGCATTGAATCATGAAAAAAGTATTAAATACAGCGACAAACATCGGCGGGAAAGCCTGTTTCTACCTGTGCTTTGCCAGTATGTTCATCATCGTTGTCATGATGGTGCTGATGTTTGTGGACTCCATGCTGGGACTGTTCGTCAACCAGCGGATTACAGGTTCCTATGAGTTGGTTCAGGTGATGCTGAGCATTCTCGTCTTCTCGTCCTGGGCCTATACCCAGACGGTGCACGGACACATCAATGTGGTCATGTTCATCCGTATGTTCCCGCAGAAGCTGCGGTTCATCTGCTATGGCCTGACCTCCATTCTGTCCACCGTCACAATGGTATTTGCCGCCTATGCCGTATTTGGCATGATCCACGACAAGTTTGCCAGCGGAGAGGCCACCGGCACTCTTCTGATCCCCCTGTGGCCCTTCTATATCTTTGAATTCCTTGCGTTCGCGCTGCTCGCCCTGGTGCTCCTCTTTGATGCGATCAAAGCGTTGATGGCCATCCGGGATACCGAGTACGCCGAAGAGATCATGTCTTCCTGGACCTGATATTCATTCCTCCATAAGGATCGCCCCGAAGCCGCCGGCTTCGGGGCGATCCTTTCTTTTGCCTGCTTTTTCTGTCATAACGCATCTGACAAAAGAAAATTGTATAATATACTTGACATAACTCTATTTACGTGTTATGCTGAAGCCACAAAAAGGAATGGAGGGATCCTTATGAATGAACTTTGGCCGATTATTCTGATGTTTGCTGTTGTGGTGGTCATTATCCTGCTGTCCCGGAAGACCAGACAGGTGGCCGGGGAATATGACGAGCGGCAGGCTCTGCTCCGGGCCGGCGCCCACAAGCACGCCTTCTACACGATCCTGATTCTCGCCGCGCTGCACGGATTCCTTGTGAGTGTTATGGAGCATCCCGTCATGGAAGACGGCGTGTCCAGCATGCTCCTGATCTTTGTGGGGATCGGCGTGTTTGCCGTGGACTGCATCCTGCACGACGCGTTCTTCCGGGTCCGGCAGCGTCCCGGGCTCTACCTGCTGATCTGCGCAGCCTGTATTCTTTCCAATATCTCAGGCGCCATCGGTACGCTCCGGACCGGGAGCCTGTTTCGGAATGGACTGCTGACCATGCAGTGCCTGCCTTTGGTCGTGGCGGCATTGTTCCTGGTCGTGTTTCTGACTATCATCTGCAAGGTTTATCTCAAGAAGGAGGCAGATGAGGAATGAAAAATCTCCGTTTGAAATCCGCACGGGCCGCCAAGGACCTTTCCCAGCAGCAGCTGGCGGACCTGGTGGGCGTCTCCCGGCAGACCATTGCCGCCGTGGAGAAGGGGGACTACAACCCCACGATCAAGCTGTGCCTGGCGATCTGCAAGGCGCTGGACAAGACCCTGGATGAGCTGTTCTGGGAGGAATAATGCGGAAGGCCGGTTCCCCGAAGGGAGCCGGCCTTTTTTCAGCAGATCTGTTTCAAAATCTCCCGGCGCAGGCGGAGAATGATCCGCTTCTCCAGCCGGGAGATATAGGACTGGGAGATCCCCATGAGGTCCGCCACCTCCTTCTGCGTCTTCTCCCTGCCGCCTCCGATGCCGTACCGCAGGGAAACGATTGCTTTTTCCTTGTCCGGCAGTCTGCCCAGAGCCTCCCTCAACAGCCGGAGGTCCACATCATCCTCCAGCGGCCGGGACACGGCGTCCGCCTCCGTCCCCAGCACATCCCCCAGCAGCAGCTCGTTGCCGTCCCAGTCGGTGTTGATGGGTTCATCCAGGGATACGTCCCCCTTGTGGGAGGCGATCTTCCGGATATACATGAGGATCTCATTTTCAATGCACCGGGACGCGTATGTGGCCAGACGGATGTTCTTTTCCGGTTTGTAGGTGTTGACCCCTTTGATCAGGCCGATGGTCCCGATGGAGATCAGGTCCTCCAGATTGATCCCGGTGCTTTCATACCTTCGTGAAATATAGACTACCAGCCGGAGGTTGTGCTCGATCAGGAGCTGCTTGGCCGCCTCCTCTCCCCGGCTCAGCCCCTCGATGGCGGTCTGCTCCCGCCCCTTCTCCAGCGGCGGCGGAAGAATATCGCTGCCCCCGATGTACATGACTTTTTCCGGCGTCCGACGCGCCAGAATCCATTGTGCGATCCACTCGATCATACCGTTCCCCCCAACAGTGCCTTGTAACCGCCCCCGTCCGAAACAGGGACCGGCGAAAATGCCATCAGCATCTCTTCCCGCTTTCCGTCCACTTTCACTTCCTCCGGCCGGAACGCCAGGAGCATGCCCCTCTCCACACCGATGGTCTTATAGGGGATCAACCTCGCTCCCGGCTCGGACAGGAGCTCCACCAGCTCCGCGGGCCGCTTCAGTCCGCCCGGAAATGCACCCGTCCCCGGCAGGAACGTCTCCGCCAGATCCCCATCCGCCACCAGAACCGGCAGACCGGAGATCGGATCCCGCAGGGTGTTTCCCGTGTCCCGCAGCGCTGTGAACTCCGCCCTGCGGGCTCCGTGCCGGACGGTCACCCGGGCAATGTCGCCCCCCTGATGCCGGAGCCTGCCCAGCGTCCATCTCATCAGACCGTAGGAGCCGCCTGCCGTCAGCACCAGCGTGCCAAGCCCCACCGGATAGTAAACCCGGCTGCCCACCATTGCCGCCGGAGCGGAGAACACCTCCGTCAGCACCAGTACCACGCCGGAAAATGCCGCTGCCAGCAGGAGCAGTACCGCGATCCGCCGCGGCAGGCACCGGTTCGGCCCGAAGGCGATCAGACACAGCGCCCCGGCAAAGAGCATCTGCCAGTACAGCTTTCCAAGGAAGCGGAACCCCGACACCAGGCTGAGCGCCGCGTACAGGCCGCCCAATGCCGCCGCGAGCCCGGTCCGAAGCCGGCTCCCGGGGGCAGCGGTCACGGTGCCGCAGGCGGACAGCAGCAGATAATCCAGCAGGCCGTTGAGCAGAAACGCCTGATCCAGATAGACCACCATCTTCCTCACCCCGGAGACAAGCATAGCACGTCACCGGAGCAAAAGCCCACGAAACGGGCATGGGGGATTATGCAAAAAACCGGAGCTGAAGCTCCGGTTTTTTCTCTTCACTCTTCACTCTTCACTCCTACAGTCCCCTGCTCCCCTCGGAACGGATGGCCACATTTCCCCGCAGGGCCCCATCGATCAGTCCCAGGAGCTTTTCCCGATCCTCGTTGAGGGTCCCCTTCAGGGGCAGATAGTTGGAGGCGTGGTCCGAAGTGAAGTGCATACCACTGACCTCCAGATTCCGGATCAGCTCCGCGGTCTCCCGCAGGCTCTCCACCGGGCTGAGCACCTGGAATTCTCCCCGCAGGGCCTGGTTGCCCAGCTTGGTTCCCTCCACAGGGGTATAGTTCATGGCGCTGAGGTGGTTCGGCTTCATCTCGTTGACGATCGATGCGGTATGCCGTGCGTTCTCCATGGATAGAGACTTTCCCCCAAGGCCGATGAGCACGATGCCCCACAGGTCAATCCCCGCCTCCCGGAGATTCGTTCCCGCCCGGAGCATCTCCTCCCGGCTGACGCCTTTGTTCACGGATTTCAGCAGAGCGTCCATACCGGTCTCAATGCCGAGATAGGCCCTCCCGAGGCCAGCCTCCCGCAGGACCCGCAGCTCCTCAGGCGTTTTTTTCAGGGTGCTGATAGGGCCGGCGTAGGTGGAGATCAGACGGCATTTGGGAAAGTCCCGCCGGATTTCCTCAAGGATCTTCAGCAGATCCTCCGTAGGCATGGCGATGGCGTCCCCATCACAGAGGAACACCTTTTCAAACTGATTGTTGTAAAGGCCCGCTGTCTCCCGGATATCCCAGAGGATGTCGTCCAGGGGACGCACGCGGAACTTTTTTGATTTGTACATCCCGCAGAAGGTGCATCCGTTGTGGCTGCACCCGATGGTGGCCTGTACCAGAAAACTGCGCCATTCTCCCGGGGGCCGGTATACCGGCGGCTCGTATTCGATCATCTCTGCTCCTCCAGAATCCGTTTTAATGTGGCGGTCAGGATCTCCATCTCCGCATCCGTGCCGATGGTGATGCGCAGGAAATTGTCGATCCGCGGCTTGTCGAAATACCGTACCAGTACGCCCTCCTCCCGGAGCCGCCGGAACAGGATCCGGGCCGGAACGCGCTCATGGGAGGCAAACACAAAATTAGCCTGGGACGGCAAAACGAAAAATCCCAATTCCCGCAATTTCCCGGTGGTGGTTTCCCTTGTTTTCGCAATTCGGGAGCAGGTATCATAAAAGTACGCCCGGTCCTCCACCGCCGCCTGAGCCGCCGCCAGCGCCATCCGGTCCAGCGTGTAGGAGTTGACGGAGTTTTTCACCGCGTTCAGGGCGGCGATCAGGCTCTCATTGCCCAGGGCGAAACCTGCCCGCATCCCCGCCAGGGACCGGGACTTGGAAAAGGTCTGGATCACCAGGAGGTTTTCATAGCGGTCAATCAGCTTCGTCGCGGATTCGCCGCCGAAGTCGATGTATGCCTCGTCCACGATCACTGTGTGGCCGGGATTGGCCCGGAGGATCCGCTCCACCTCGTCCAGCGCCAGGCCGATACCCGTGGGAGCGTTGGGGTTGGTGAGGACCACGGTGCCGTTGTCTTTCATCAGCTCCTCCAGCGGGATGGTGAAATCCTCCCGCACCGGAACAATGCGGCAGTTCGTCCCGAAGAACTCGCCGTAGACCGGATAAAAGCTGTAGGTGATGTCCGGAAATACCGCTGGGGTGTCCTCGTCCGTGAAGGCCAGGAAGCTGAAGGCCAGGACCTCGTCCGAGCCGTTCCCCACGAACACCTGCTCCGGCAGGAGTCCGTAAAACTCCGCCAGGGTCTTCTTCAGGGCGGCGCAGTCCGGATCCGGGTATAGCCTCAGATCCGAGGCCGCCACCTTCGCGACAGCCTCTGCCACCCGGGGCGACGGCGGATAGGGGTTTTCGTTGGTGTTGAGCTTGACGTACTTTTTGTCCTTGGGCTGCTCTCCGGGAACATAGGGCTCCAGGTCGGAGATGCGCCGGGACCAAAACTGTTTGTTCATTCCAATCCGCTCCTTCGGTGGGAATTGCGTTGAATGGCCTTGAGAAAGACCTTTCCGTACATCTGATATTTCACTGGGCTGACGCCGGGGATCTGCAGCATATCATGCTCGTTCTGGGGCTTTTCCGAGGCCATGGCCTGCAGCGTCCGGTCGGAAAAGATCAGCTCCGGCGGCAGACTGGACCGGTCGGCGTAATCCTTCCGGATGCTGCGCAAAAGCTCATACAGGGACTTCTCCCCGGTTTTCCGTCTGGGACCTGCCCGCAGGGCAGCGAAGATATTCTGCCGGGCCATGCAGTTTCCGCAGGTACCGCAGCGCTCCGGGGAGTCCTCCCCGAAATACCCGAGAATATAGTGCCGGAGACATCCGGGTGTAAAGCAGTACTGCTTCATCTGCTCCAGCTTTTCCATTTCCATGGTCTCCCGCCGGCGGGCAGTCTCCGGCTCCAGGCCCTCCAGAGAGGACCGGATCAGGAACTCCGCCGTGTGGACGTCTCCGGGGCCGTAGAGCAGCAGGCACTCCGCTCTGGCGCCGTCCCGGCCTGCCCGTCCCGCCTCCTGATAGTAGGATTCCATGTTCTTCGGCATGTTGTAGTGGACCACAAAGCCCACGTTCTGCTTGTCGATCCCCATGCCGAAGGCGTTGGTGGCCACCATGACCCGGACCCGGTCAAAGAGAAACTCATTCTGGTTCTCCCGGCGGTCCTTTTCACTCATGCCCGCATGGTAGGCCCGGGCGGAGACGCCGTTTTCCCGGAGCTTCTCCGTCACCCGCTCCACCTGCTTCCGGGTGGAGCAGTAGACGATACCGCTGTCTTCCGGGTGCTGGGCGACGAACTCCTGCAGCGCCGCCATTTTATCAGTGGGCCGAAGCACCCGGAGCGTCAGGTTTTCCCGGTCGAATCCCGTGACCCGGATCTCCGGCTCCCGCAGGGAAAGATGGGTCAGGATGTCGTCTCGGACAGCCGGCGTCGCCGTAGCGGTAAAGGCCGCCAGGACCGGACGGCGCGGGAGCTTTTCCACAAAGGGTGCGATGGTCATGTAGGAGGGTCGGAAGTCGTGCCCCCACTGGGAAACGCAATGGGCCTCGTCCACCGCGATCAGCGAGATCTCCACCGATCGGGCAAACTCCAGGAACTCTTCGCTCTCCAACCGTTCCGGCGCAACATAGATGATCTTGTAGACTCCCTGCCGGGCGTTTTCCAGGGCCAGCAGGTACTGCTTCCAGGTCAGGGAGCTGTTGAGATACGCGCCCCGGATCCCGGCGGCCTTCAGGGCACGGACCTGATCCTGCATCAGGGAGATCAGGGGCGAGATCACCAGGGTGATCCCCGGCAGCATCAGCGCCGGGATCTGATAGCACATGGATTTGCCCGCGCCAGTGGGCATGATGCCCAAAGCGTCCCTTCCCTCCATCAGAGCCGAGATCAGCGTCTCCTGTGCCGGCCGGAAGGACTGATACCCGAAATGCTCATAGAGCAGCCGCCCGGCCTCGGTCATCGTCTCATTCTTCGGCATGGCGGATCTCTTTGATGTTCTTCTCCAGCTTGGCCCGGGGGCCCATCACCTCATGGCCGCAGCCCAAGCATTTGAGCCGGAAGTCCATCCCGGTACGCAGGACCTTCCACTCTCTCGATCCGCAGGGATGGGTCTTTTTCATCACCAGCGTATCGCCCAGTCTCACATCCATCTTCTTCACCTCAATCAATCACGCATAAGTTTCCGCTCCGCAGGCAACAATAGGGCCAAAGGAGGGAATCTCATGTCCATTACCATTACCGGCGAATTCGCCAGCCCCCAGCAGGCCCGTCAGGCCGCCCAGAAGCTCCGCCGCCGGGGTTACACCGTTTCCGGACGGCCCAGAACCCCGGATGGCACCCCGGGCGGCACGCTTCTGGTGGCCCACCCCTTCGGCGCACCCGGCGGCAACACCTTCGGCAACAGTCTGATGGGCGCCATGCCGCCGGTGGCGGAAAACGGCGTGACCGCGCCGGCCGAAGCGCTGGTGTCGGTGCTCACGGACGACACGCAGGCCGCCGACTGCCGCCGTCTGATGACGGCGCTGGGGGGACGCATTCTCTAAAACCCGTCCGGCACAGGGGATCTCCCCTGTCCTACATAAAAAACCTAAGTCAATCAGGGAGGAATCATTATGAATCTTACATACTATCCCGAGGGCATGTTCCCGGAATCTCTCAATGCCGCGAATATGAGCCGGGAACAGCTGAAAAAGCACTGCCAGGACGGCATGATCCTGGAAGCCGTAGCCCAATCGGCAACCACAGGCCATGATCTGATCGTGGATCTGGGAGATGTCCGCGGGATCATTCCCCGGGAGGAGACCGCCATTGGCATCTCCGACGGTACCGTCCGGGACATCGCCATTCTCAGCCGGGTAGGGAAGCCGGTCTGCTTTCGTGTCACTTCCACAGAGGGCCTGTGGGAGCCGCATCCCTATGTCTATCTCTCCCGCCGGGCCGCCCAGCAGGAGGCGTTGGATCATCTGCTCTACGAGGTGTCCACGGGAACGGTGCTGCCGGCGGTGGTGACCCACCTGGACCGGTTCGGCGCATTCTGCGACGTCGGCTGCGGAAACGTATCCCTGCTCTCAATTGAGCACATCTCCATCTCCCGGATCAACCACAGCCGGGACCGCTTCTCCGAAGGAGAGCACATCTTCGTGGCCATTCTCTCCCGGGATCTCAGAATGGGACGGATCAACCTGACCCATCGGGAGCTTTTGGGAACCTGGTCTCAAAACGCGGCCCGGTTCTCCGTGGGGGAGACAGTGGTGGGCATTGTCCGCAGCGTCAAGGACTACGGCGTGTTCATAGAGCTGACGCCGAATCTGTCCGGTCTGGCGGAGTACCGGGGGGATCTGCTGCCGGGAGACCGGGTCAGCGTATACATCAAGGCCATCGTGCCGGAGCGACAGAAGGTCAAGCTCATCGTGATCCGGACTCTGCCCCGGGAGCGGTCCATCCCGCCGCTGGAATATTTTCAGACGGAGGGCTCCGTCAGCCGCTGGCGCTACGAGTCGGAGCCGCTGCCGGCCGGGGTCTGAGCGTTTCCCTTTACCGCGTCCCAGTAGGCTTTGGCCGCCTGTTCGATCTTGTTGGGACCGTATTCATAGTAGCAGCGGTCCTTCAGCGCGTCCGGCAGATACTGCTGCGGCGTATAGTGATTCGGATATCCGTGCGGATATCGATAGGTGAGGCCCCGTCCCAACTTCTGCGCGCCCCCATAGTGGGCATCCTTTAGATGGGCGGGGATCTCGCCGTTTTTTCCCTTCTTCAGATCCTCCGCCGCAGCGGCGATGGCTTCGGCTGCGGAGTTGGACTTGGGGCAGGTGCTGAGAAAGATCACCGCCTCCGCCAGAGGAATCTGCGCTTCCGGAAGCCCCAGCTGCAGCGCCGCGTCCACGCAGGATTTTACCACGGAGATGGCGGTGGGATAAGCCAGCCCCACATCCTCCGCAGCGATCACCAACAGCCGCCGGATGGCGGATGCCAGATCGCCGCCCTCCAGAAGCCGGGCCAGATAGTGGATGCCCGCATCCGGATCCGATCCCCGGATGGACTTCTGAAACGCGGAGAGGATATCATAGTGGCTGTCCCCGTCCCGGTCATACCGCTGGGCGGATTTCTGCGTGACCTGCTCCGCGTCGGACAGCGTGATCTTCAGGACCCCGTCCTGTTCCCGACCGGTGGAAAACAGCAACTCCACCGCATTCATGGCCTTGCGAATATCGCCGCCGCAGGCAGAGGCGATATGCTCCAGAGCGCCATCCTCCGCTTTTGCGGCGAGGTGTTCCTGCCGTTCCATGATGGAAACGCCGCGTTTCACGGCCTTCAGCGCGGCCTCAGGAGAGATGGCCTGAAACTCAAACACCGTGGACCGGGACAGAATGGCGTTATAGACATAGAAATAGGGATTCTCTGTGGTGGAGGCGATCAGCGTCACCTTGCCGTTCTCAATGGACTCCAGCAGGGACTGCTGCTGTTTCTTCGTAAAATACTGAATCTCGTCGAGATACAGCAGCACGCCGTTGGGCGCCATCAGGGTATCCGGCTGAGCCAAAATCTCCCGGACCTCGGCGGTGGAGGCGTTGGTGGCGTTGAGCTTATAGAGCGTACGGTTGGTCCGTGCGGCAATGATACCGGCCACCGTGGTTTTCCCGACGCCGGAGGGTCCGTAAAAAATCAGGTTCGGGATCCGGCCGGACTCGATGATCCGCCGGAGCATTTTTCCCTCGCCGAGGATATGCTCCTGCCCCACCACTTCCTCCAGCGACGTGGGGCGGATCTGGTCCGCCAGGGGCTGATACATAAGGTTCCCTCCTCTTCAGATTGGAGTTTGTCTACTTTATTCTCCCGTTTTTTAGACGTATCCCCGAGCGTGGGAACGAAACGGGATTGGCCGCCGGAGGCTTCCCGGAAAGAACTCTACAACCTCCAATTTATAAGTCTGTACTTTTCGTTATGCTGTAAAGAGTTACTCCTTCCGGTCTGAAATCCATCTGGATCTCCCAGAACTCAACGCCTGCCTCCGCCGCAGCCTTGAAGGTTTGAGACACCTCTTCATAGTGAGTTGACCTGAGCCGTTCCTTTTTTTCTGTAATGCGATACTGATACACCTGCAGAAATACAGCCCTTTCATGATCCTTAAGCGATCCGGCGAGCTCCTTCAGGTGCTTCACCATCCTGTCTGTTGAAGAAAACGGCTTCGGCGGGAGCGTCTTTATATCCTTCCCGTATTTTACATTGATCGTAGTCAGAGGCGTCTTTACTTCCAAATAGGTATCTCCAACTTTGAAATCCAGCTTGGAGATGCCCAGTTTCACCTCGCGCTGAACGCTGTCGAAGTCCGAAACGATCGCATCCAGTTCGTGCTCGCTGAAAAAGAACTCTACCAGCCTGTTGGAAAGGATCTGATTGATCCCTATCCAGTTTTCATCATCAGAAAGAAGCACTGCCTCGATATCGTATTTCAGCTTGCGCTTCGGATCATCATGATATGACAGGAGACACGGCAGATTCTTGTTCTCCACATCACCGATGCGGTTTGTCGTCGGGATGTGAGCAATCAATTCTTCTCCGTCTATATCTACCAAAGCGGTGAATTGGCTTTTTCTTTTCAGCAGCGTTCCCCGGATCAAAGGCTTTTCAAACAGATACGTACTCATTTCTTCACCACGATCGTCAGCATGACCAAATCTTCCTCTCCGGTATTGATGATAGTGTGTTCTGCTCCTTTCGGACAGATGTGCATGACTCCCGGTCTCAGTTCTTCCTCGATGCCATCGCAAATCGCTCTGCCCATTCCTCTGATAATATAATTCATGTCGTCTCCGGACTCCTGCTTATGGTTACCAATGCTTCCGCCCGGATGAATCGCTGTCGGAATGATCCGATAGGAATCGTTGTTATACATACGAGCGCTCATCATACCGGTACCATTGTTCATCCCCGGAATAGTCATTGATTCTATCTTGTTGAAATCTATCAGCAAGATTGCCACCTCCGCAAATCCCGATTTGTCAAGCCAAGCCTCTATAATCAGGCCCGGTTTCTCTCGTTTCTGAAAAGCGCCGTATTGTCACGCTCCGTATCATGATTTATTATTATACCATATTTGAAAAAAGTATGGTATACTCAAAACAAACATATTACGGAGTGAACACGATGGAAGTTACAGAGAAAGTCACAAATATCATTGAGGGACTCAAGGCCCTGTATCCCGACGCCCTGTGCGCCCTTCAATACAAAAAGGACTATGAACTGATGATTGCCGTTCGGCTCAGCGCCCAGTGTACCGACGCCCGGGTCAACATGATCACCCCGGCCCTGTTCGCGGCCTATCCCACGCTGGAGTCCTTTGCGGAGGCGGACATCGCCGACGTGGAGGAACTGGTGCGCTCCTGCGGCTTCTACCATCACAAAGCCCGGGACATCGTACTGGCCTGCCGGATGCTGCTGTCGGATTTCGGAGGAAAAGTGCCGGACAACATGGAGGACCTGCTGAAGCTGCCGGGCGTGGGGCGAAAAACCGCGAACCTGCTTCTGGGCGACATCTACGGACAGGAGGGTTACGTCTGCGACACCCACTGCATCCGCATCTGCGGAAAGCTGGGCCTCAGCCGGGGCAAAGACCCGGTAAAGGTGGAAATGCAGCTGCGTCAGGTGATCCCGCCGGAGGAGAGCAGCGACTTCTGCCACCGGATCGTGCTCCACGGCCGGGCGGTATGTACCGCCAGAACCCCCAAATGCAGCCAGTGCACCCTGGCACCCTTCTGCGACTTCTTTACAGGGACCGGAGCAGAGGCATGAAGCTGTTCCGAAAGCTGCTGCTCTGGGCCGTTTTTCTTCTCTACATCGCCGTTCTGCTGCGGATCACCGTGTTCCGTTCCGATTTCGGAACTCACCCCCTGTTCCGGGAGGGCCGAATCCTGTGGATACCTTTTGTGAGTCTGTACCGAATCCTGCGGAACAGCACCGGCTGGTTCCTGTACTATCTGTTCGGGAATCTGATCTGGTTCGTCCCGGCGGGACTCCTGCTTCCGGCGCTGACGGACTGCGGTCCCCGGGCCATCCTCTGGGGAGCCGGTCTTTCCCTGCTGATCGAGATCAGCCAGTATGTGTTCAGCACTGGCGTGACGGAAGTGGAGGATCTGATCCTCAACACCATCGGCGCCGCCATAGGCTACGGAGTTTCCTGCATCATCCGGCGCATGGGACCTGCGGAGACCTGATCGGTCAGCACTGCCGCATCAGCCGCACAAAGAACTGTGCGCCCCGGAGGGTGTTTTCCACGCGGATCCGCTCATTGTTTCCGTGAACTGTAGCCTTCTCCTCTCCTGTGACCGCCTTGGCGGAGAACCGGTACACATTGGGGCAGATGTCCCGCCAGTGCCGGGCGTCCGTGGTGGCCACCATCAGATATGGTGTCACCACCGCCTCCGGCCATGTGGCCCGGATGGCGCTTCGCAGCGCATCCCATCCGGCGGTCAGCTCGGAATCCGGCCGGGGATCGGCGCAGACGCTTTTCTGGATCTCAATGCCGGGATCCCGCATCTTCTGCCGGAGCCGCTCAATCACCGACTCCGTGGTGTCTCCCCAGAGCATCCGCACATTGGCGAACAGCTCCGCCTCCGTGGGGATCACGTTGCCGACACTGCTGCCTCTTGCCCGGGTCAGCGCCACGGTCGTCCGTGAGGATGCCTCCAGCATCCCGCCCTGCCGTCGGAGCCACCGGTAATACAGCGGCCTCAACACATCCCGGTTTGCAAGCAGCAGCCGGGTTTTCCTGTTACAGTACCGTCCCATGACGTCCACCATCCGCTCCAGCGCCGGACAGGACCGCTGGGGGAAGTTCCCCATTCTGACCGCAGCGCGGCACAGCCGGGGCAGCGGATTGTCCGCCGTGGGCACGGAAGCGTGTCCCCCGCTGCTGCGGGCCACGAAATGGAGATTCGCCACGCCCTTTTCCCCGACGCCCACCATGGCACAGGTCTGATTTGTTCCGGGAAAAAAGCCGTCGATGATATCCCCGCCCTCGTCGAGTACGAAGGCCGGGGCGATCCCCCGCTGCCGGAACAGATCCCGGATCGTCTCCGCCGTAGGGCCCATGATCTCCTCCTCGCCGGACAGGGCCATATAGATATCCTGCTCCGGCCGGAAGTCCTGTTTCAGCAGGTATTCCATGGCCTCCAGCACACAGCACAGCTGGTTTTTCATATCCAGCGCGCCGCGGCCCCACAGCACGCCGTCCTCCAGCACCGCGTCAAAGGGCGGCTTTTCCCATGCCTCCGGGTCGGCCGGCACCACGTCATAGTGACTGAGAAACACCGCCGGTGAATCATGCCGCTTCCCTTCCCACCGGATCAGAAGCCCGGTGGAATCCACCCGCTCCACACGGCAGCGGGCAAACACCTGCGGATAGCACCGGGGCAGCAGATCCCGGAACCGCTCGAATTCCGCTTCATCCCGCTCCTCCGGGGCTGAAACAGTCCTGCACCGGATCATCTGCCGGAGATGCTCCACTGCGGCCTCCCCGTCCAGCGGGATCTCCTCCACCGGGGACGCAGGAACGGGTTCCGGCCGGAACCGGGCAGTCCGGACCCCCAGGACCAACGGGATCCCCAGAAGCAAAACGGCTGCCAATCCGATCAGTACAGGCATATCCATCCCTCCGTGCATAAAATACCATGGATTATCTTACATCATTTTGACACCGGGGTCAAATCATGTTATAGTATCTGCAAATGAGATTGGGAGGAACCCATTGTGGCGATTTTAAAGGATTTTATCGATCAGGTGCGCTTTGAGGAGATCTGGGCGCTGCTGAACGCTGGCAGCGGCGATCTGGCAGGGTATCGGGAGGCCTATGAGAACATCTTCCGGGATCTGTTTCAGGCGGAGCCTCAGGAGAATACGAAGCGCATGACCATCCGCTTTGTGGAGGAGGAGCCGCTCTGGGATTTCTATTTCGGAGACGGCGACGAGGAGGAGACGGAGTCCGGTCCCAGCCTGCAGGTCTACGGCTTCATTCCGGGAGACGAGGAGGGCTACGCCATCGGCCTCAAGCCGGCGCCCATTCTGGTGGGTCTGGACGTGGATCCGGAGACGGCGGCCGCCTATTCCCCCGCAGAGATCGTGGCCCACTGCATGGCGGAGATGATCTACACCGCCACCATGGCCTCAAGCGCCTACGGCACGGATAAGGACAAAGCAGGCGGCGGTCTGCTGGCCTCCCAGACCTGCATGAGCGAGGATATCCAGAACGTGGATCTGGAGGCGCTGCGGCAGGAGCTGGGCGCCGTTCCCAAACCGGACGAGGATTACAAAACGAAATACGGATTCCTCTTCTGACGCATAAGGATTGAAAAAATGCGCACCCTGTTTTCTGACGAAACGGGGTGCGTTTTTATGAAAAGAATCTTATGCTGTCTGCTTGCGGCCCTCTGGCTGTGTCTTCCGGTGAGTGCGGAGGATACCCCGGCGGAATACGTGGCTCTCACCTTCGACGACGGCCCCTCCGGGCCCATCACGATGCGGCTGCTGGACGGTCTCAGGGAACGGGACGCCCATGCCACGTTTTTCCTCTGCGGCTACCGGATGGAGCAGTACCCTGCGCCGCTTCCCCGCTATCTGGTGGAGGGACATGAGCTGGGCGTTCACTCCACGGTCCACGCGAACCTGACAAAGCTGTCCCCCGGAGATCTGCGCCGGGATCTTTCAGATACCGTCCGGGCCATCGAAACCTCCGCCGGCGTCCGGCCCACGCTGCTGCGTCCTCCCGGCGGCGCGTACAACGGTGCGGTTCTGGAGGCGGCGGAGGCGGAGGGGCTCAGCGTGATCCTCTGGTCCGTGGACACCCGAGACTGGGCTGCAAGGGACGCGGACGCGGTGCTCTCCGCCATGGGCCGCAGCGTCAGCGACGGGGATATCATTCTCATGCACGACATGTCGGACAGCTCCGTCCAGGCCGCCCTGCGCCTGGTGGATGATCTGCAGACGAAGGGATTCCGCTTTGTGACCGTCAGCGAGCTCTCCGCCCTGCGGGGACGTTCCCTGGAACCTGGCGCAGTTTACGGAAATTTCCGCAGATAATCGGAAAAACCCTTTTCTTTTCCGGAATTTATGGTATAGTAAGGAAAGAAGATTACAAGGAAGGATGAATCAACTATGCTCACCGGAAAGAACATCGTCATGGGCGTCACCGGCGGTATTGCCGCCTGGAAGGCGTGCCTGATCCTCAACAAGCTGGTCATCGACCTCCACGCAAACGTGGACGTGATCATGACCAAGAACTCGGAGACCTTTATCACCGAGCAGACCATCCGCACCCTGTCCCGGAACATTGTCACCCGGGATATGTTCAAGGAGCCCGCCGTCTGGAGCGTAGAGCATATTTCCCTGGCGAAGAAGGCCGACGCGTTCCTGATCGCACCCTGCACCGCCAACGTCATCGGCAAGATCGCAAACGGCATTGCGGACGACATGCTCACCACCACCGTGATGGCCACCCGCGCGCCCGTGGTGATCGCGCCTGCCATGAACGACGCCATGTACACCAATCCCATCATGCAGATGAATATGCAGAAGCTCAAGGACCTTGGCCAGTATAAGTTCATCGAGCCCCATGAGGGCGTCCTTGCCTACGGCGGCAAGGGCACCGGCGAGCTGGCCTCCGCAGAGGAGATCGCCGACTACCTTGTGGATCTGATCGGAAACAAGTAATCAAGGAGGTACTTATATCATGAAAATTTCCATCGTGTACTTCTCCTCCACCGGCCGCACGGCCAAGATGGCGGAAGAGATCAAGAAGGGCATCGCCGCCGCTTCCGCGGACATCGAAGTGGGCCTGTTCCCCATCACGGAGCTGACCGCCTACAATGAGGAGAACATCGCGTTCGTCAACGACTCCGCCGCTGTGATCGTCGGCACGCCCGACTATTACGCCGCCGAGGCCAACCAGCTCAAGACCTGGCTGGACACCTGCCCCTGCAAGCTTGCCGACAAGCTCTGCGGCGCCTATGCCACCGCCAACTTCCTGCAGGGCGGTGCCGATGTCGCCATCCAGTCCGTTCTGACGCAGCTGCTTGTGAAGGGCACCGTGATCTATTCCTCCGGTGTCTCCAAGGGACTGCCCTTTATCCACCTGGGCCCCGTGTGCCTGAAGGATCAGGAGGAGGCCGCGGCCGAGCTGTTCCAGACCTACGGCACCCGCTTTGCCGCCAAGGCGCTGGAGCTCTTTGCCTGATCATCCGTTTCCCGGCAGGGCAGCAAACCGCTGCCCTGCTTTTTCGTGTCCGCAGGAATTGACAAGCGGTGACAAATCGGTTACAATGACCCAAGAACAGGAGGGATTCCTATGAACAGGCGCTGGATCAGCCTGATCCTGATACTTGCCATGCTCTTCAGCCTGACCGTACCGGCTTTTGCGGAAACTTCGGCGGTAACGTCCGGCAGCGTGGTCAATCCTCTGTATGTGAATTACCCTGCTCCGGACGACAACGACGTCGCCGCGGGCAGACGGCTTGCCAGGTCCGCATCCGTCGGAGGATCGGCAGATGCCTCCGTCCAGGCTGTAGCCTACGTCTCTCCCGAGACCGCCGCCAACCAGCTGCGGACGGCCATGATGAACCGGCAGAGTACCGTGGATCTCAATATCAGCGTGCCTGATTTCTGGTCCGCCTCTTCCACAAAAAACTGGTTTTGTGTGGACTTTTTTCCCATGGTCTACAGCGAACGCCTTTCGACCGGCCCCTATGACGGAGATTATCTCCGCTGGAGCTGGTCCGGATATGACTGGCATCTGATTGCCAACGACGGCGATCAGTACACGTTCCGCGTCAATCTCCGGTACTACACCACGCTGGAACAGGAGCGGACCCTGCAATCCCGCGTCACTGCTCTTCAGTCGGAGTTGGGACTCGGCAAGCTGTCCGGTGAAGCGGCCTATGCCGCGATCTATGACTACATCACCTCCCATGTCAGCTATGACAACGAAGGTCTGGCGGCCATTTACGATTCTACCCAGCCCGGCAAGGATTATCTGATCTTCACCGCCTACGGCGCAGAGGTCAACGGCAAAGCCGTCTGTCAGGGATATGCGGCTCTGTTCTATGCGCTATGCAAAAAGGCGGGGCTTCCCGTACGGATCGTCACCAGCACCAATCATGCCTGGAACATCGTCAAGCTGAACGGCAAATGGTACAACGTGGATGCCACCTGGGATTCGAGCACCCCAAGCGGCCGGGAGTGGTACCTGCTGGGTTCAGATCATTTTAACGGCGGCATGCACACCGCTACCGCCGAGTATTCCGCCCTCTCTTTCCAGTCTGCCCACCCCATCAGTGCGGCGGATTACGTCCCCAGCTCTGAACCGGAGCAGGACGTGCCATTCTATTCCGACGTGCCCCAGGGCCGCTGGAGCTATGACAGCATCCAGACTGCCACCAGGCTGGGATTGGTGCAGGGCACCGGCAACGGCAAATTTGAGCCCCAACTGGAGGTCAGCCGCGGGATGCTGGTCACAGTGCTCTGGCGGATGGAGGGATCTCCGGAATGCAGCAGCGCCGGCTTCTCCGACGTGGCCTCCGGCCGGTATTTCACCAAGGCCGTGGACTGGGCCGCAGCAAATGGCATCGTGCTCGGGATCGGGAACAACCGCTTCGCCCCCGAAAAGATCGCCACCCGGGAACAGATGGTCACCATCCTGTACCGCTATCTGCAGTATCTGCACAAGGATGTCTCGGCCCAGGACAACCTCAGCCGTTTTTCCGACGCCGGGACGGTCTCCAACTTTGCCAAAACGCCCATGCGCTGGGCTGTTGCCAAAGGGCTTATGAACGGAACCTCCAGCCATACCCTCTCCCCGAAAGATTCCATCACCCGGGAACAGATGACCACGCTAATCGTTCGTACCATCTCCACCTACGGTCTGTAACAGAGGAAACCCTCCCGCAGCGTGCCGCTGCGGGAGGGTTTAACTTTATACCCATCGGATCCCCTTGGGGAAATGGTTTTTCATCTGTCCGCCGGAGCCCTTGGCCCAGCCGAGGCTGATCCTGTCCACCGTGATCAGCGTCCATCCGTTCTGTGCGCCCGGAATCACTTCTCCATGGAGATACCGGAGAACTGCGTCCGAATCGGAAGGCAGATCCAGCGTCCGTCCGCAGGACCTGAGCCACAGGGCCAGCGCATGGGCCGGTTCAAACCGTCCCTTTTTGATCGTCCCCAGCTCCAGTCCGGGACGCAGCACCTTCAGCCCCCTGAGATCCGGACAATCCGGCGGCACCAGGCAGATGGACTGCCCGAACTGGATCAGCCGCCCCTCCGGCAGCGTGATCTCCAGTTCCTTTCGGAACCCGTCCAGCTCCCGTGGCATCGGAAGTCCTATCGTCGGATCCGGCGGATTCTCGCCGCCGTCCCCCGCTTTTCGGAGGAGCATCAGGAAATGGCCCTCCCCCTCCAGTTTGTGGGGCCAGAGCCGGAATCCGGCCCGGACCCGTTCATCCTTGGGCTCCGACCATTCCGGCCGAGCCGGGTCGAACCAGGGCGCCTCGATCTCCACCGGCGAAAACTCCGAGAACTCCGACAGCATCCACGCCATGACGCCCTCATCCTCTGCCGGCGCAAAAGTGCAGGTGGAATAGCACAGCACCCCTCCGGGCCGCAGCATGGCCGCAGCAGACCGCAGGATCTCCTTCTGCCGGGCGGCACACATGGCCACGGTCTCCTCGCTCCAGTCGTTGACGGCTGCCTCTTCCTTCCGGAACATACCCTCGCCGGAGCAAGGCGCATCCACCATGATCCGATCGAAGAATTCCGGGAACTGCCGTTCCAGATCCCGGGGATGCATGTTGAGCACCAGCGCGTTGGAAATGCCCATGCGCTCAATATTACGGGACAGGATCTTCGCCCGCTTCGGGTGGATCTCGTTGGCGACCAGAAGACCGGTATCCCCCATGGCCGCAGCGATCTGCGTGGATTTCCCGCCGGGGGCAGCGCACAGATCCAGGACCCGCTCTCCAGGGCGGGCTCCCAGCATGGCTGCCGGCGCCATGGCCGATGGTTCCTGCAAGTAATACACCCCTGCCTCATGGTAGGGGTGTTTGCCTGGCCGGGTCTCGGGATCGTAGATAAATCCGTTTTCCGCCCAGGGAACCGGGCTTAGTCCAAAGGGCAGGGAGAGGCTGTGGCCCTCCGCCTTCCGGCCCAGCCGCAGGCCCTTCTGAAGGGGCCGGTCGTAGGCGCGGAGAAAGTCCGCATATTCATCTCCCAATTGCCGTTCCATACGGGAAAGAAACGCTGCAGGCAGCATGGCAGGATCTCCTTTCCGGACGGTCAGTCCTTCTTGGACTTTGAAATGATGGAGAGAATGCGGATGAACAGGTTGACGATATCCACATAGATGTCCGCCGCGCAGTCGATGGCGTTGTCCAGGGTCTTGGGATACTGCTGGGCTCTGGCCCAGTCAAAACCCACATAGCCGCAGAAGATCAGCACCACCACATAATCCGTGATCGCCAGCGCGCCCGGGAACAGGAATGTGGCCAGCACTTCAATGACGATGGTCACCAGCAGGGTGATCCCCAGGCACTTTCCAATGCTCAGGAAGAATGCGGGGAACACGGTGGCGAGCACCACCATCACCAGAAATACCGCGCCGGTGAGGGTAAAGGCCAGCTGGATGCTGCCCAGATCATAGGCGGTGAGCAGATAGGTCAGAAGGATTCCCATGGCGAAGGCCAGTCCCATGAAACCCAGAAAGCTCACAACGGGTTTGGCGGAACGGTAGATCACCATGGTGCATCCGAAGCTGCCGGCCAGATAGATGATGATCACCGGGACAATGCTCCAGCGGGCAATCGCGTCCCCCAGAAAATAGGAAATCACAAGATCCAGCAGAATCCCAGCCAACAGCGTCAGTCCGATGGCCAGATTGTAGATACGATCCGTCAGCACCAGTCCTTCAAAGCTGGACAGCCGTTCCTGACGGACTTTTTCGATCATTTCACCCATTTCGAAGCTCCTTCCGAGTTATTTCTTGCCGCCCTTGAGCGCCTTCATCCGGTCGGCGTGATTGAGGATGCGCTTACGCATCCGGAGGGTCTTCGGCGTGACCTCCAGCAGCTCGTCGTCCGCCAGATACTCCAGGCACTGCTCCAGGCTCATCTGCTTGGGCGGGATCAGCCGCAGGGCGTCGTCAGACCCGGAGGCCCGGGTGTTGGTCAGATGCTTGGCCTTGCAGACGTTGACGGTGATGTCCTCCATCCGGGGATTGGAGCCGATGATCATGCCCTCGTAGACGGGAACACCCGCTCCAATGAACAGCGTGCCGCGCTCCTGGGCGTTGAACAGGCCGTATGTGATGGACTCGCCGGTCTCAAAGGAAACCAGGGAACCGGTGCGGCGGCGCTGGATCTCCCCCTTGAAGGGCTGATAGGAGTCAAATACGGAAGCCATGATGCCCTCGCCCTTGGTATCGGTCAGGAACTCGCTGCGGTAACCGAACAGGCCCCGGGCAGGCACGGAGAAGGTCAGCTTCATGCGGGTGGTGCCCACAGGCGTCATCTCCACCAGGTCGCCCTTGCGGTTGCCCATCTTCTCGATGACGGAGCCTACACAGTCGGCCGGCACGTCGCAGACCAGCTGCTCCATGGGCTCGCAGAGCACGCCGTCGATCTCCTGATAGAGCACCTTCGGGGGAGAGACCTGGAACTCATAGCCCTCCCGGCGCATGGTCTCAATGAGGATGGAGAGGTGCATCTCGCCCCGGCCCGCCACATGGAAGGCGTCGGTGGCGGAGTCGTCCTCGGTGACCCGCAGGGACACGTCCTTCAGCAGTTCCTTCATCAGACGGTCCCGGATCTGCCGGGAGGTAACGTACTTGCCCTCCCGCCCGGCGAAGGGGGAATCGTTGATGGTAAAGGTCATCTCCATGGTGGGCGCGGAGACCTTGACGAACTCCAGCGGCTCCACCGCCGTGGGCGCGCAGATGGTGTCGCCGATGGTGATCTCGCCGATGCCGGACAGGGCAATGATGTTGCCGGCGGAGGCCTCCGTCACCGGGACCCTGGCCAGGCCGTCAAACTCATAGAGGGAGACCGCCTTGAGCTTTTTGGATACCGCTTCCGGATCGTGGTAGTTGCACACCACAATCTCATCGTTCTGCCGGATCTGTCCCCGCTCGATGCGGCCAATGGCGATCCGTCCCACGAATTCATTGTAGTCGATGGAGGAGACCAGCATCTGGAAGGGCTGATCCACATCCGCCTCAGGCGCGGGGATATAGTCGAGAATGGTGTCGAACAGAGGTTTGAGATCTGTGCCCGCCTGTTCGGGGGAATAGGAGGCCGTACCCTGACGGCCGGAGCAGAACAGCATGGGGCTGTCCAGCTGATCGTCGGTGGCGTCCAGATCGATCAGCAGCTCCAGGACCTCGTCCACCACCTCCAGGATCCGCTGGTCGGGGCGGTCGATCTTATTGACCACCACGATGACCCGATGGCCAAGCTCCAGCGCCTTGGAAAGAACGAACCGGGTCTGAGGCATGGGCCCCTCCGCCGCATCCACCAGCAGAATGACGCCGTTGACCATCTTGAGGATCCGCTCCACCTCGCCGCCGAAGTCGGCGTGGCCCGGGGTATCGACGATGTTGATCTTGGTGTCCCCGTAGGTGACGGCTGTATTTTTGGCCAGAATGGTAATGCCGCGTTCCCGCTCCAGATCACCGGAGTCCATGACCCGGTCCACCACCTCCTGATTCTCCCGGTAGATGCCGCTCTGCTTGAGCATCTCATCCACCAGGGTGGTCTTGCCGTGGTCAACGTGGGCGATGATTGCTATGTTCCTGATTTTTTCGTCTACCAACTGTGGTAACTCCCTTCAAACGGCGAGATTTTCCCGCCGGAAAAATTGCTAACAGCAATTGTTTATTTTATCACAGAACAATAGCGATTGCAAGGTTTTGGATGGCATCTGCTGGGAGAAAATTGTAGGTGTTACAATGATGTGTGACAAAAAACTTTTGAACATGAAAACCTGCAAGCAGCTTTTCATATTTCAAAAGTGATAAAAAAGTAGCGCATATGAGTGACCTGTGTTAAGGTTGAGTTGCTCAGACAAAACCGAAAGGCAGGTGTCACCCTATTCGCTATGAATAAGATAACACAGGACATGCTCAGAAAGCAAGCGATTGTAGAATATTCCCTGAAACATGGCGTCACAAAGG
>JAFUFT010000019.1 GCA_017469795.1 Oscillospiraceae bacterium | reverse complement strand
GAGTTTACGGATCCTCGCTATGACAACTCCCTGTGGGCACCGTCATATTTTGTCGCATCTGCCGGAGATGTCTCCAACGAGATCATTAAAGCCTATATCGAAGGCCAATACGATTAACAGAAAGGAGGTCTCGGCTGTGGAAGTGAGATGTACATACCAGTATAAGCTCTACCAGTGTGACAAGTTGTCCATATTGAACAGGCAGACCGACATTGCAGCCGAGATTTGGAACCACTGTATTGCCCTGCATCGCAGATACTATATGTGGTTTGGGAAACACCTCTCTGCCAATAGGCTGAAGGTGTTTTTGACCTCCCTCAAGAAGATGAATCGGTACTCCCATTGGCGACTGCTAGGATCTCAGGCCATTCAGGATATCGTAGAGCGCATCGGCAGAGCCTATGACGCGTTCTTTGATCACCTGAAGAAGAAACGCAGCGGCCGAAAGGGCCCGCCCAGGTTTCGGAAGCGGAGGAACTATCGTTCCTTTACCTTGAAACAGGCTGGCTACAGGTTTCATGACGGCAACCATGTCACAATCAATGGCGTAGACTATAAATATGCCGCACATCGTCCCTTTTCCGGAACGATTAAAACCCTCACAGTGAAGAGAAATGCCATGGGAGAGTTTTTCATCTTCCTGTCCTGCATTCAGGAATGGCCGGATGTCCCTGCGCGCACAGGTAAAGCTGTCGGCATGGACTTTGGCCTGAAACATTTCCTGACGCTGGACAACGGAAGAAAAATCGACGCTCCTATGTGGTATAAATCCTCACTAAACGAGATCCGCAAAGCGAACAGAGCGGTGTCCCGTTGCAAAAAAGGCAGCGGCAACAGAAAGCGCGCCCTCATGCATTTGGATCGCGTCCATGAGAAGGTTGCAAACCGCCGCAAGGACTGGTTCTTTAAACTGGCGAACGAACTAACCTCTGAGTACGCAGTCATCTGTATCGAGGACCTGAACCTTGACGCCATGAAGCGGCTTTGGGGACGTAAGGTCTCTGACTACGCCTTTGCGGAGTTTGTCAGTATCCTGGACTGGGTTGCCCTTAAAAATGGCTGTCAGGTCATTAAGATCGACCGCTGGGCACCGTCTTAAAAAGCATGTCATGTGTGTGGCGTTTTGACAGAAGACACGAAAGACCTCCGGATTCGGACATGGACCTGCCCCGCATGCGGAACAGTCCATGACCGGGATGTCAATGCCGCAATCAACATCAGAAACATGGGGCTGTCTATGCTATCAGCGATGAAATGAAAGAAGAGGAGGGCTCGAGCGAATGACGAACATCTTTGAAAATACCCGCGCCAGCTGGGTGCGCTATTCGGATTATGAATGGAGAACCGCCGAAAACGGAAAGGACTATACGAGATTTCCATTTTCAAACGACTCCTTTCATGGTAGAATGATACTTGCAGTTGCAGGAGATCCTGATTACTCAGGCATTTTGCCTCCTTTCTCCCAACTGCCGTAACACTTTGCCACAAATGAGCCGCAGTCAGGGTTTATTTTGTGAGGATAAATTCCTCCTTTACAAAATAAACCCTGGGTTCGGTTGTTGGGCCACTCTTATTTGGTTGCCGCATAGGTGCAGGATCAAAAAAGAGACGGCAGAGGATTGCCTCTGCCGCCTCAGCTTTCTGAAATGAAGTTTACGACCGGGACAGGAAATCGTCCACTGCGGTCTGGTACAGCTCCACCATCCGATCAATGTCGAAGGTGTTCACATCCGCAATCATGGTGTCCCACTCAGACATATCCCGCTCGCCGGTGATGAACTGCAGGCAGTAAGTAGCCACCATGCTGGAGACATCGGTGTAGATGCCGTTGTACTCTGTCTGCGCGTCCATATCCCAGACGGAGCCAGGGATGGACAGGCTCACGTCCGCATCATGGAGCCACAGGGAGCAGGCATCGATCTGCTCCTGAGAGAAGCCCATGTAGTTGCGGGCATTGATGTTGACAGAGGTGGGCGAAGAGCTGGTGTATTTGATCAGGGCAATGGTAAAGTCCAGACCGTCGGGGTTGTTAAGGAGCAGATCGGTAAAGACTGGCTCCCCGTTCTCGTCGTACTCGAAGGATTCCCCTTCAACACCGTAGTTCTCAAGGAGGATGCCCTCGTCGGAGTAGCAGTAGTCGATGAGACGGCAGGCCAGCTCAATATCGGGATTGTTGCCGGAGATGGCGGCGCCGCCCTTGGAAACCAGAGAGGATCCTGCATCGTCAAAGCCATTCTTGTCACCCTCGTTCATGACCACGCGCTTTACAGGTGTGACTACTGCGCCGTCAATGAGGCCGGACAGGTCCGTCAGACCGTGGACGGAGGTGTTGAAGAAGACCGCCTTCATCTGTTCATCGGTGGTGGCGCTGTTGCCAGCGGAGGAACCGGTGATGAAGTCAGGGGAAATCAGTCCCTCAGTATACCAATCGTGCATGAGCTGCACGTAGTCCTTGAAGCCGTCCATGGTGACGCAGTATTTCACCTGACCGTCCTCGTAGATGAAACCACCCACGGCTCCATTTGCGCCGCCACTGTATGCCACGTTGAATGCAGACTCCAGGGAGCAGGTGCCGGTGGTGTTGACCCACAGGGGGTTCTGGGCGTAGCCCGCGGCCTGGATGGCGGTCAAAACGTCATGGAGCTGATCCACGGTAGTGGGAGCCTCCAGACCTGCCTCATCCAACCAGTCCTGACGGACGCAGGGACCTGCGGAGGGTTCCAGATACTGAAGAATGTTGGGGGCCAGGGCGATGTTGCCATCGGATGTCAGCATATTCCGGGCGATGTCCGGGTTGTTGTTGACGATGTCGAACATATTCGGCATCACATCCTCATAGTCCTTGTAGTTGACGATGATGTCGCCCTCAATCAGGTCGTCCATGTTGCCGCTGTAGAACATGCCGAAGGCGAAGGTGATGTCCGGCATCTCGTTGGCGGCCACCATCAGCGCCAGATCATCCGTCGCGGTGAGCAGGTTTGCTGTGGTGAAATCCAGCGTAATGCCGGTGCGTTCCTGGAGGGTCTTGTAGACAAGACCGTCCTTGCCGTAGTCCACGATGGACTGGGTGGCCATGACGGGAGGAACCAAGTAGTCCCAGGCGGTCATGGTGATGGGTTCATCTGTGAGAGGAAGGGACTCTGCCTCAGTATAGGTGCGCCTGATGTTCTCCCCGGAGAGACCGTTGTCCGGCACTTCCTCCGCATCTTCGGCGCTTTCCTCGGCAGAGGCTTCACTGCCGGACATCTTATCGGCAATGGTCTGCGGTGCGGACTGTACAGCCGGTGATGCAGCTTCCGCGGACTCATTTTCGGAAGCTTCCGCTGCGGAGGGTGCAGTCTGTGCAGATGACGCCGCGGCGCTGGCAGATGCATTGCTGCCACAGCCTGAGAATACCATCAAAAGCATTGCGGCGGCCATCAACAGAGCGATTATTTTCTTTCTCATAATGATCGTTTACCCCTTTCTTGTGCGAAATCACCTATGATTGTACTTGATTCGGACGAGAAAAATCCTATCAATTCCAGAGAATTCTTCCCATTACTGTTGAAAGACAAAGAGGGCTGTGAAGATCAAGAGAGGGTTTCTCTCCTTTTCTTCACAGCCTTTTTTCATCTGAGTTATGCGTCTGCGAACAGCGCTGTGGAAAGGTATCTCTCGCCGGTGTCTGGCAGGATTACCACAATGCGCTTGCCCTTGTTCTCGGGACGGTTTGCAACCTGAGTGGCGGTCCAGATGGCAGCGCCGGAGGAGATACCCACCAGCAGGCCATCGGTCCTTGCTACCTCCCGCCCTGTGGCGAAGGCGTCCTCGTTCTTCACGGCGATGATCTCATCGTAGATGGAGGTGTCCAGCGTGTCGGGGATGAAGCCCGCGCCGATGCCCTGAATCTTGTGGACACCGGGATGGCCCTCGGTCAATACCGGGGAGTCCGTGGGCTCAATGCCGATGAGCTTGATGTCGGGATTCTGTTCCTTCAGGTACTTGCCTGCGCCGGACAGGGTGCCGCCGGTGCCGATGCCAGCGATGAAGATGTCCACCTTGCCCTCTGCGTCGGCCCAGATCTCAGGGCCGGTGGTGTCGTAGTGCTTTTTGGGGTTGGCGGGATTGGTGAACTGGCCGGGAATGAAGCTGTTGGGAATCTCCTTGGCCAGCTCGTTGGCCTTGGCAATGGCGTCCACCATCTTGGGGCCTGGAGTCAGCACCAGCTCCGCACCATAGGCCGCCATGAGCCGTCTGCGTTCTACGCTCATGGTCTCGGGCATGGTGATGATGATCCGGTAGCCACGGGCTGCGGCAAAGGCGGCCAGAGCCACGCCGGTGTTGCCGGAGGTGGGCTCAATAACGACGGTATCCTTGTTGATCAGGCCCTTTTCCTCCGCGTCCTCCAGCATGGCGGCTGCGATCCGGTCCTTGACGGAGCCGGCAGGGTTAAAGTATTCCACCTTGGCAACGATCTGGGCGGGGACATCGTGCTTCTTTTCATATCCGGTGAGCTCCACCAGAGGGGTTTTGCCGATAAGCTGGGTAACAGAATTATAAATAGCCATAATGATAATCTCCTTTATATATTAGTATTGGTATTTGATTCCATTGTATTAGCTTTTGCGACAACATCGCCGTTGTTGTGAAAAGACAGTCACGGCCTTTCACTCCTTTTCCTATCGGATTTGTATGGATGGTAACATATAAAATATATAATGTCAATATGTTTTTTGAAAAAAATTAAGATCTGGTCCAGAAGTGTTTCAATCAGAGGATGAAAGAGAATTCCTTGCTTTCCTGTAAAGAGTGGTTTTCTCTATGAAATGTGGTATAATACCCGTGACATACTCCCCGGACTTTAGTCCTGGGAAGCAGGTCGCCCTGTATAATAAAAACACCAAACCGTGAGAGGAGGCCATGCCATGAGTGTATCGAAAGAGAATCGAAACACATGGTTGTTCCTGGCCTTTCTGCTGCTGGCGGGGGCTGCCAACATCCTTTCAAGGGTGTTCAACTCCGAAGCGGCCAGCCTGATGACAGCCCTGAACTATGTGATCCTGACCGGACTGCTGCTGTTCTGGATCCAGTCCGTTCGGACAAGGCTGCTTCCCTCCACCGTCAGAACGTACATACTCAGTGCGTCCCTTCTGATGCTGTTATACATGCTGCTGCGGATCTTCAGGTACCGTTTTGCGGTGGAGCCGGTGGTGATACGTTATGCCGTGTACGCTTACTATATCCCGCAGCTGCTGATTCCTGCGCTGTTCCTTGTGATCTGCATCCACATCCGGCGCAGCATGGACAAACAGACGGAGCAGAGGGAGCGCTGGCTTCTGCTCTCCGCCTGCCTCCTTGCTCTTGTGGTCATGACCAACGATCTGCATGCTCTTGTCTATGTTCCGAAGATCAGCCTGTCGAGTTTTGCTGTGGATTACGGGACCTATTCCTATGGCCCTGTCTTCTATCTTCTGTACGTCTGGATGATCCTTTCCATCGGCTTCGGACTGACGCTTCTGTTCCGCGGGATCGGGCGCTTGCCGAAAGGGGCCGTTTTTCATCTGCTGACCGTGGTATCGCTGTGGTTTGGCTATCTCGCTTTGTTCTTTCTTGTGATCGACCGGCTCCCGCACAGCCTTCGACCGTTCAATATGCCGGAAACCAACACCTTCGGGCTGCTCGGCGTCTTTGAGGTCTGTATCCGGTATCGTCTGATCCCCTGCAACGACAAGTATTCCGGCTTCTTCCATGCGCTTGGGCTGCCCGCCCTCGTTACGGACAGGCAGCTGGATCCTGTATACCGCACGAAGACCGCGCTGCCCGCCGGGCAAGGCGAGTTGAAAGCCGCCCTGGAGAGCCCGGTTGAGCTGCCGGGAGATCAGAAGCTTTCCGGAAGAGAAGTCCACGGCGGATACGCCTTCTGGACAGAAGATGAGAGCGCCGTCCATCGGGTGCAGGCCAGACTTGAGGACGCCAACGACGCCATTGAGCAGGAGAACGAACTGATCCGCGCGGAGACTGAGCAGAAGGAAAAGAACGCTTATCTGCAGTCCCGGCACCGGATCTATCATGAGATCGCGGCGGAGCTCTATCCGGTCCAGAAACGGATCGCCCGGCTCCTGGATGACGCGCAGCCCGATACGGACGGCTTCCGGGACGCCATTGCCATGGCCTCTGTCCTGAACGCCTATGTGAAGCGAAAGACGAACCTGCTCCTTCTGGCGTCGGAAAAGGAAAACCTGAGCCGGAGAGAGCTGCTCCTGGCGCTGCAGGAATCCGCGGGGTATTTGACGCTGGCCGGGATGCGGACGACGGCGGACATGCAGGAGGATCAAGAGTTGAGTGCGGACCAGGTACTCGCGCTGTATGACGCCTTCGAGCAGTTCGCGGAGCAACTGCTGGGGACGGCGCCCTCCATGGTGGTATTCGTAAGCGGGGGAGGTCTTCGGATTGCGGCAAAAGCGAACCTGCGCTCGGATGCGGCAGAGATCCCGCTGCCGGTGCGCTTCCAGGAAAGTGAAGGCATCCTTTATAT
>JAFUFT010000018.1 GCA_017469795.1 Oscillospiraceae bacterium | reverse complement strand
GGAAAGGCGGGTGCCCCGTTCGCCCACGTAGGTGTCATAGCCCTGCTCCAGTCCCAGGATAAAGTCGTGGATGTTGGCGTGTTTTGCCGCCTCCTCGATCTCTGCCTGGGTGGCGTCCGGCTTTCCGTAGGCAATGTTCTCCCGGACGGAGCCGGCGAATATGTACACGTCCTGCTGGACAATGCCGATGGCCTGCCGCAGAGAACGGAGGGTCAGATCCCGGACGTCTGAGCCGTCCACCAGAACGCTGCCGCGGTCCGCGTCATAGAACCGGGGAAGCAGGGAGCAGATGGTGGTCTTTCCGCCGCCGGAGGGACCCACCAGCGCGCAGGTGGAGCCGGCGGGGATGCGGATGTTCAGATGCTCCAGCACCTGCTCCTTGTCGTTGTAGGAGAAGGACACGTCCCGGTATTCGATGTGGCCCCGCACGTCCGAAAGGACTTTCGCTCCGGGCTTTTCCCGGATCTCCGGCTCCGTTTCCATGATCTGGTGGAAGCGCTTGAAGCCGGCGTATCCCTTCTGGAGCATCTCCGTGAAGTCCATGAGCTGGGTGATGGGGGCCACGAAGATCCCGATGTACAGGCCGTAGATGGCCAGTTCCCGGGCTGCCAGCGTTCCCCGGGCGATGAAAAACCCGCCGGAGACGATCACCACCGCATAGAGCATCCCCTGCAGAAAGCTGTTGCCTCCCTGGAAAATGCCCATGGCCATGTAGCTGCGCTCCTTGGAGCGGCGGTAGCGGTGGTTGGAGGTGTGGAACTTCTCGTTTTCCCCGTCCTCGGCGGCAAAGGTCTTCACCACCCGGATCCCCGCCAGGGAATTCTGGACCCCAGCGTTGACCTCGGCGATCCGTTCCCGGTTCTCCGTGAAGATCTTCTGCATCCTGGTCTGGCGCAGGATGGTGAACACCACCAGCACCGCCGTCACCGCCAGCAGGCACAGAGTCATGGGCACGTTGATCCGCAGCAGCAGGATAAAGCTGCCCAGAATCTTCAGGCTGCACAGCAGCAGGTTCTCCGGCCCGTGGTGGGCCAGCTCCGAGATGTCGAACAGGTCCGTCACCAGACGGCTCATCATCTCGCCGGTGTTGTTCCGGTCATAGTAGGAAAAGCTCAGGGACATGTATTTGTCGAACAGGTCCCGCCGCATATCCGTCTCCATCCGGGTGCCCATGATGTGGCCGTAGGAGGTCACGTAGAACTGGCACAGGGCCCGGAGCAGATACCAGGCCACCAGCGCCGGCAGCAGCCACCGCAGAGCGGCGTAAATGGCCGCCGGTTCCCCGGCAAAGAGGTTGTCCGGCAGCCACCGGATGATCTGGGGGAAGCTCAGGTCGATGACGCTGAGCACGATGGCGCAGAGGGTATCGAGAAGGAAAAAGTGCAGATAGGGCCGGTAGTAGGAGAGGAATCGCTTGAGAATAGACATAAAGGCGCTCGCTTTCTGAAAAAGAAGGGGCGGTCAGGGACCGCCCCGGAAATTAGTTGGTTTCACCCAATCGCCGGACCGCCTCGATGACGCCCCGGGGACTCATGGTCTCCACGTCCAGGGTGCGCTCGGCGTCCCGGATGGCGATGAGGTCGTGGGCGTCGGAATCGGAGATAAAGCCGCCCCGAAAGCCGTATTTCTCCATCAGGGCCTCCCGGTCGCAGTCGATGGTGGTCTCATAGACCCGGAAACCAAGGGCCGGGTCCACGTTGCCCATGACGCCGATGAGGGAGTAGCTGGCCCGGTCAATGTGGGCCGGTACCGCCAGCCCGCCGAAGTCTTCCAGCAGCGCCCCCGTCTCGTAGATGCCGATGGAGGAGCCGAAGTTCAGGATCTGGGTCTCCTCCTCGATGATCTCGTCGTTCTCGTCCATGACGAACTGGTTACCGAAGGCCTTGGGGCGGTTTTTCCGCTGGGGCAGCCGGGGATAGACATACTGCCGGAAGGCCTCTGCGGCGTCCAGGTCCGGCAGCAGGCACAGCACATGGATATCCTCCTTGGTGGTCAGCTCCATGGCCGGCACCACCAGTACCCCCGCTTCCCGGCCCACCTTCACGGCGGCGGGGACGTTTTTTGTCGTGTTATGGTCCGACAGGGCGATGACCTGCAGTCCCGCCAGGGCGGCCATGTTCACCAGGTTGTTGGGGGTCATGTCATCCGCGCCGCAGGGGGACAGGCAGGAGTGCATGTGCAGATCGTAAAAGACCCTCATCCCAGCAGTTCTTTGATCCGCCAGCAGAGCTGGTATTCGTCCATGTCGGTGCCCAGCAGGGTTACGCCCTGCTTTTCTGCCCGCTCCAGCAGCTCCGCGTCCGGCGTCACGCCCTCGGAGAGGATGGTGCAGGCCGGGTCGCAGAGCACTGCCACCGCGGCCACGTTCTGGTTGGACATGATGGTGACCCAGGCCACGTTCTCCGGGCAGCGGCCCATGACCCAGCTTAAAAGGTCGCCGCAGTAGCCGCCCTCGACCTCCCGGTCTTCCTCCTCCATGTAAAATACTTTCAGTTCCAGCGCGTCGCTGAGTTCCTTCACTGTCATGGCAATACTCCTTTCCTTACAGGGGCCGCCGGAAGGGCGGCGGGACCAGTTCATCCTTTTCGTCCTCGTGGCTCATGCCGTTGCGCATGATCCGGATGATGTTGAAAATACAGTCGTTTTCCTCGGCAAAGCCCTCAGAGACGTCCCGGGAAAAAGCCCGGCAGGAGGGCGCGCCGCAGTTGCCGCAGTCGAATTTGGGCAGGGTCTTGTAGAGCCGCTCCGCCGCGGCCTCCAGCTGGAGGGCCTGGGCGATGGAATCGGCGATCTCCGTGTCGATCTCCTCCAGCTCGTAGTCCCAGGGGATCCGGTCCCGAATGGGATCGGTGATCTCCAGATTCTGCTCCGGCAGACCCAGGATCAGCCGCCGCATATGGAGCTTGGCGGTGAAGGGATTCTCCACCGTCAGACAGCCGCCGAAGCAGCCTTGGGTGCACAGGGCGGTCTCCACCAGTTCGGCCTCCGTCAGCTTCTCATCCTCGATCTCGCTGAGGATACGAAGCACGTTTTCCGCACCGTCCACCGCCAGCGCGTCCCGGTCCGGGAACATATCGGACAGGCCGCCGCTGCGGCCCCAGCTCAGGCCCAGCTTGCCGGCCCGGACCCGGTCCGCCGGATCCGTCACCGCCTTCATGGGGCTCAGGAGCTTGACATAGATGTCGTTCATGGGCAGGGCGTAGTCCACCACCCGGGATTCCAGGCCGATGGGCTCATAGACCCGGGAGTTCTTGGCAGGACAGGGGGAGATCAGGCCGATGCCGATCTCCTCCGGAGAGAGGCCGGTCTTTTTCACCGCCTCCTGCCGGGCCAGCACCGCCGTCACCTCAAAGGCGCACAGACTGTCCACCACGTTGGGGATCAGATCCTGGAACTCCATGGCCACCAGCCGCACCACTGCGGGGCATTCCGAGGTGACCCGGATCAGATCCTCCTCAAAGATAGTGCTGCCGTCCTTTTTCCACAGGTCCGCCAGCAGCTCGGCCCCGATGGCGGCGGGGTAGACGTCGTCAAAGCCCAGCGCCAGAAGTCCCTCGTTGACGATGTTCAGATCGTAGAGGTTCTTGAACTGCCCGTAAAAGGAGGTGTCGGGAATGATGATGTTGTACTTATATTGTTCCAGCCGGTCGAGGCTGTCCGACCGGACCGAGTAGGCGTGATGGGGGCAGACGCTGACGCAGCGGCCGCAGTCGATGCACCGGGCGTTGTAGATTACCGCCTTGCTGCGGGTGACCCGGATGGCTTCCGTGGGGCAGGCCTTGACGCAGACCGTACAGCCGGTGCAGCGGTCCGGATTGAGGATCAGGGAGTTTTTCACGAGGCCTCACCGCCAAACAGGATCGTCATGGTCACGGTGGTGCCCACGCCCAGCTCCGTCTCGATCTTCATGTCGTTGGAGTTGCGCTTCATGTTCGGCAGGCCCATGCCGGCGCCGAAGCCGGAATTCCGGGCCTCCGCGGAGGCGGTGGACCAGCCCTCCTGCATGGCCTTGTCGATGTCCGGGATGCCGGGGCCCCGGTCCTCCAGCCGGATGACGATCTTCTCCTCGTCCACGTCTACATAGGCCCGGCCGCCGTCGGCGTGGATGACCATGTTGATCTCACCCTCATACATGCAGATCACCGCCCGGCGGACGATCGCCGAGGGCAGCTTCAGCTTTTTCAGAACCCGCTTGACCGCGGTGGACGCCTCGCCCGCCGCGGAGAAATTGTCGCCGTCGATCTCATAGACCAGCTTTACGGTATCCATAGCGTTCCCTCCTTGTCTTATCGAAGGCCCAGGCCGGCCTCATAGAGCCGTCCGCAGGCGGTAAACATCCGGCACGGGGTCAGGATGATCACCATATCCCGCTGGCGGGCCATCTCCACCACCTCTTCCGAGGGGCGCTTGCTCCGGACAAAGACCACCAGGCCGATGTCCATCATATCCGCCGTGCGGATCACCTGCTGGTTGATCAGTCCTGTCAGCAGGCAGTGGATCTCATCCGGACATGCCAGAACGTCGCTCATCATATCGCTGGCGAACAGGGTCTCGATCTCGTCGTCCAGCCGGTCCTCCCCGCAGAGGACCTCACCCTCCAGAAGGTCCCGTAGGGCCGATATTTCCATGAAGATCCCTCCAGACCGGAGCAGCCCGGACCGCGCCGTCTGCCGCCGTAGGTAATTGTCGTACATTGTTTACAGTATATCACGAAATTACAGGCTGTTTCAACCATATCTTTGGGTATTTCCCCCATAGGACTTCCGTTGACATTGGGGCGGCACTTTACTATAATAAATGCACTGAGTTTTTGATGGGCGTACATTTGTGCGTCTGACATACTATGTTTTCTGTGAGGAGTGACCAGTGATGGCAGCGTATGATCGTATTTTCAATTTCTCCGCCGGTCCCAGCATGCTTCCGGTGTCCGCCCTGGAGCGGGCCGCGAAGGAAATGATGAACTATGGCGGCAGCGGCATGTCTGTGATGGAGATGAGCCACCGTTCCAAAGCCTTTCAGCAGATTTTTGACGACACCCAGGCAAAGCTGCGCCGGTTGATGAACGTGCCGGAGAACTACAAGATCCTGTTTCTGCAGACCGGCGCCTCGGGCCAGTTTTCCATGGTGCCCCTGAACCTGATCGGCAAGACCGGCAAGGCGGATTACGCTGTCACCGGCAACTTCGCCTCCATCGCCTGCAAGGAGGCGAAGAAGTACGGCGAGATCCATGTGGCCGCCTCCTCCGAGGATCAGAACTTCACCTATATCCCCGCCCAGGATCAGCTTCAGCTGTCCCCGGACGCCTCTTACTTCTACTACTGCGCCAACAACACCATCTACGGAACGGAGTGGCAGTATATCCCCGAGACCGGCGACGTGCCGCTGGTGTGCGACATGTCCTCGGACATCCTCTCCCGGCAGGTGGATGTGAGCAAATACGGCCTGATCTTTGCCGGCGCCCAGAAGAACATGGCCCCCGCGGGCCTCACCGTGGTGATCATCCGGGAGGATCTGGCCGGCCATGAGCTGCCCTACACCCCCCTGATGATGAACTATCAGACCATGATCGACAAGGATTCCATGTACAATACGCCTCCCTGCTGGTGCATCTATATGCTGGGCCTGGTGCTGGACTGGCTGGAGGAACAGGGCGGCGTGCCCGGCATGGAGAGAATCAAGCATCAGAAGGCCCAGATGCTCTACGATGTGATCGACTCCTCCCGGCTGTTCACCGCCGCGGCGCAGCCCGGCTCCCGCAGCGACATGAACGTGACCTTCCGCACCGGCAACGAGGAGCTGGACGCGAAGTTCGTCGCCGAGAGCGTCAAGGCCGGATTCTCCAACCTGAAGGGACACCGGAAGGTGGGCGGCATGCGGGCCTCCATCTACAACGCCATGCCCATGGAGGGCGTGGAGAAGCTCTGCGACTTCATCCGGGCATTTGATAAGAACAACTGAGTAAGGAGCTGCCAGTCATGTATAATATTCAAACCCTGAATAAGATCTCCCAGCTTGGCCTGGACCAGCTGGATTCCAAGGAGTTCGTCGTCTCCACCGAGAGTGAGAATCCGGACGGCATCCTGGTGCGCTCGGCGGATATGCATCAGATGGAGCTGGCCTCCAATCTCCGGGCCATCGCCCGGGCCGGTGCCGGCACCAACAACATCCCCATCGACAAGTGCTCCGAGGCGGGCATCGTGGTGTTCAACACCCCCGGCGCCAACGCCAACGCGGTGAAGGAGCTGGTGATCTGCGCGCTGCTGCTGGCCTCCCGGGACGTGATCCGGGGCATCAAGTGGGCCTGGAACCTGACGGACGCCGACGGCGACGTGGAGAAGCTGGTGGAAAAGCAGAAGAGCCAGTTCGTCGGCCCGGAGCTCATGGGCAAGAACCTGGGCGTCATCGGCTTGGGCGCCGTGGGCGTCAAGGTGGCCAACGCCGCCCTGAAGCTGGGCATGAACGTCTACGGCTACGATCCCTATCTGTCTGTGCAGAACGCCATCGACCTGAACCACGCGGTGCAGGTGGTGGATCTGAAGACGGTCTATGCCATGAGCGACTATATCACCATCCACTCTCCCCTGCTCCCCTCCACCAAGGGCATGATCAATGAGCCCTCCCTGGACTCCATGCGGCAGGGCGTCCGGATCATCAACCTGGCCCGGGGCGGCCTGGTGGACGACCAGGATATGCTGGCGGCCATCGCCAGCGGCAAGGTGGCCCGCTACGTCACGGACTTCCCCAACAACACCCTGGTGGGCCAGGAGGGCGTGGTGACAATCCCCCATCTGGGCGCCTCCACCCCCGAGAGCGAGGAGAACTGCGCCATCATGGCGGCGCAGGAGCTGTCGGACTATCTGCTCACCGGCAACATCCGCAACTCCGTGAACTTCCCCAACGTGGAGATGGCCCGGGGCGGCGTGGCCCGGCTGGCGATCCTCCACCGGAACGTGCCCAACATGCTCTCCAACATCCTCACCCTGCTGGGCAAAGAGGGCGCCAACATCGAGAACATGGTGAACAAGTCCAAGGGCGAATATGCCTACACCCTCATCGAGCTGAGCCAGGCCATCACCGGCGAGACGCTGGATCATGTCCGGAACATCGACGGAGTGCTGCGGCTGCGGATCATCAAATACTGAGCCTGAAAAAAGGCCCCGCCCGTTTTCGAACGGGCGGGGCTTCTGTCGCGAAGGTATTATTTCTTCATCAGCGGCACGCCGGTCTTCCAGGCCTGCCCGACCTGCTCGCCGACGGCATAATATCCGCTCTGGAACTGGTCGAAAATAAAGGCGCCCAGCTTGGTGGGGTCTACCTTGCCCTTTTCGTCCAGGACCTCCTCATCGGCCAGCACGTTGACGATCTCGCCCAGGACCCGGAAGCCGTAGACCGTGTTCTGGCACTCCACCACCTTGCACTCCAGGGTCAGGGGGAACTCCTCCACCACCGGGGCGTCTACGTTCTCGCTCTTCACGGCGTGGAGGCCGGAGCGCTCGAACTTGTCGGCCATCTTGTTGCCGGTGGCGATGCCGAAGAAATCGGCGGCCTCGATATGGGGAATGTCCGCGATGGAGAGGGTGAAGGCGCCGCGCTTTTTGATGTTTTCGCTGGTCTTGTGGTCCTCGTCGATGTTCAGGGCCACCATATTCATGGCGCATACGCCGCCCCAGGCCATGTTCATCACGTCCACCGTGCCGTCTTCGCCGTAGGTTGCGATCATCAGTACGGGCATCGGGAAGGTGTAGGGCTTGACGCCGAGGGATTTTTTCATAACAGATTCCTCCTAAATCAGTCTGGATTTTCCGATGGTTCTATTGTATAATGGTGCGGACAGAAAAACAAGTACCGAATTATTCACAAGGTACTATCCTGGAGGAAAGCATTATGATTTCCCAATACATTGAAAACGCGAATTTTGAAGATACAGGCTTTTCCTACACGCTGTCCCTGATCTCCGGGAAGTACAAGATGATCATCCTGTACTGTCTGATGGAGTACGGCGCGGTGCGGTTCAATCAGCTTCAGCGGTATCTGAGAAAAATATCCGACCGGACGCTGAGCCAGAACCTCAAGGAGCTGGAGGCGGACGGCCTGATCCACCGGGAGGTCTTTCCGCAGATTCCCCCGAAGGTGGAATATTCCCTGACGGAGCGGGGCCGGTCCCTGATGGTGGTGCTGGACCAGCTGTGCGTCTGGGGAGAACAAAACCGAAAGACCTGATCACAGGAGGAATACCGATGGCAAAAGATATGACAACAGGACGGGAGTGGAAGCTTATCCTGTCCTTTACCCTGCCGCTGATCGGCGGCAATCTGCTCCAACAGATCTATTCTCTGGCCGACAGCCTGATCGTGGGCAACTTCGCCGGGCAGACGGCGCTGGCCTCCGTGGGGACCAGCTTCCCGGTGACGTTCCTGCTCCTGGCTCTGGCCATGGGCCTGACCAACGGCGTGGGCATCATGGCGGCCCAGTTCTTCGGGGCCAGGGACGCGGAGTCCTTCCGGAAAAATCTGTCCACCGGCTGCTTTACGCTGCTGGCGGCGGGGATCCTTATCACCCTGCTTGGGGTCCTTCTGAGCCGGCCGCTGATCGGCGGACTCCTGCGGGCGGATCCTGCGATTCTGGATGACGCGCTGTTGTATCTCAGGATCTACTGCGTGGGGCTGGTGTTCCAGTTTGCATACAATATGTTCGCCGCCATTCTCCGGTCCATCGGAGACAGCCGCTCCACCATGTACTTCCTGCTGATCTCCACGGTGCTCAACATCGTGCTGGATCTGATTTTCGTGCAGTTCTGGGCGGTGGCCGGCGTGGCCTGGGCCACGGTGATCGCCCAGGCGGTGTCCGCAATCACGGCGGGGATCTACCTGTTTCGGCGGGTGGAGGCGGCCCGATTCCGTCCGGGAGAGTTCGTCTTTGACCGGAACATGTTCGCCACCTCCCTGCGGCTGGGCATCCCCACCTCCGTACAGCAGTGCAGCGTGGGACTGGGCATGGTGCTTATGCAGCGGCTGATCAACTCCTTCGGTGTGGACACTATCTCCGCCGTCACCGCCGCCATGAAGCTCGAGAGCTTTGCCATGGTGCCGATCATGATGTTCTATATGGGTCTGTCCAACTTCACCGGCCAGAACATGGGCGCCGGAAAGCTGGACCGCATCAAACGGGGCTATCATCAGTCCATGGTCATGGCCATGATCACCTGCGGCATCATCATCCTGCTGCTGGTGTTCGGCGGCCCCTATGCCATCCGGCTCTACCATATGAACGAGGCGGCCACCGCCATCGGCGTGGAATATCTCCAAACTCTGGCCTGGTTCTTCCTGATCTTCTGCGTCATGTACGTCACCAACGGCGTTTTGCAGGGCAGCGGCGACGTGATGTTCCCCACCGCGGGCTCCATCACGTCCCTGGCGGTCCGGGTCATTGTGGCGAATCTCATGGCGACAGTCCCCGCCATCGGCTACCGCAGCGTGTTCTGGTCCATTCCCGTGGGATGGGCCTGCGGCACGGCCATTGTCTTTATCCGGTATCTCTCCGGGAAGTGGAAGGAAAAGGGAATCGTAAAGCAGAAAAGTTAAATTGGAGTTTGTCGAGTTCTTCCTGGGAGGCCTCCGGCGGCCAATCCCGTTTCGTTCCCACGCTCGGGGGTGCATCTAAAAAACGGGAGAATAAAGTAGACAAACTCCGATCTGATCTCATCCTGCGAAAGGAGAACGCATCATGTCTGATATCATTGCCGCCATCTCCACCGCCCTGGCGCCCGCCGGGATCGGTGTGATCCGCATGTCCGGGCCGGGCTGCGTTCAGGCGGCGGAAACTATTCTGCATCCCGTCTACGGGGCGCCGCTGTCCCGGTCTGTGCCGAGAAAGCTGTGCCTGTACGATCTCCAGGACCGGCAGGGCAGGACCATTGACAGGATCCTTGCGGTGCAGACCCCGGGCCCGGACAGCTATACCGGAGAGGATACGGTGGAGCTACAGTGCCACGGTTCCCCTGCGGTGCTGACAGAGGCGCTGGCGAACCTGTTCGGACACGGGGCCCGGCAGGCCCTGCCCGGGGAGTTCACCAAGCGGGCCTTTCTCAACGGGCGGATGGATCTCACTGCCGCCGAGGCGGTCATCGACCTGATCGAAGCGGAAACGGCGGACGCGGCTGCCAATGCGGCCGGACAGGTGGGCGGCGCGCTGCTGCGAAAACTGCGGCCGGTCTATGAGGACCTGCTGTCGGTCATGAGCCATTTCCACGCGGTGCTGGACTATCCGGATGAGGACATCGACGATTTCAAGCTGAAAAGCTATCAGGAGCTGTTGGAGACCCGGGAAAAGACATTGGAAGCGCTGCTGGCCACCGCCGATCGGGGCCGGGTGGTGAAAAACGGCGTCAAGGCCGTGATTCTGGGCCGGCCCAACGCGGGGAAGTCCAGTCTGCTCAACGCTCTGGCGGGATATGAGCGGGTCATCGTCACCGAGATTCCCGGCACCACCCGGGATACGGTGGAGGAGAAGATCCGGCTGGGGTCCCTGGTGCTGCGGCTGATCGATACCGCCGGGATCCGGGACACCGGGGATCTGGTGGAGCAGATCGGCGTGGATCGGGCGCTGGAGGCCGCCAAAGACGCGGATCTGGCGCTGCTGGTCATCGACGGCTCCGCTCCCCTGACGGAGGAGGACCGGCGGGCCATGGAGGCCGCAAACACGGCGCGGCACTGCGTCTGCGTCCTCAGCAAGTCCGATCTGGGCCGGACCGTGGACCCGGAGTCGCTGGGCTTTGACACGGTGCTGCCGGTGTCCGCCGTGACCGGCACGGGTCTGGAGGCGCTGGCGCCTGTAGTGGAGGGACTGTTCGCCTCAGACGCGCCCTGCGACGGGTCCCTGCTGACCAATCTGCGCCATGAGACCGCCATCCGGCAGGCCCGGGACGCGATAGTTCGGGCCATGGATTCCATGGACACCGGCGCGACCCCGGATGCGGTGCTGCTGGACGTGGAGGACGCGCTGGAGGCCATCGCCGGACTGACCGGCCAGTCCATGCGGGAGGACATCACAAACGACATCTTCTCCCGGTTCTGTGTGGGAAAGTAGAGCAAGCGGATGAAGCAAACCGGGAAGATATGACGATAAAGCAAACCCGCCCTTGACTTTCCGGTCCGGGGCGGGTATACTACTTTTACAAGACACTGCTTTAATACTAAAAAGCGCCATTTATTTTGCAGGAGCACCTGCATGAAAGGACCGATCGAAATGCCCATCACCGATTTGCTGGAGCGGAACGCCAAGCTGTACGGAAACGAAGTCGCCCTGGTGGAGATCAACCCGGAGCTTCAGGAAAAGCGCCGGATCACCTGGAAGGAGTATGATCTGATCATGCCCGCCCCCACCACGGCCTACCGCCGGGAGATCACCTGGCAGGTCTTCGATGAAAAGGCCAACCGGGTGGCGAACATGCTCATGGCCCGGGGCATCGGCCGGGGCAACAAGGTGGCCATCCTGCTGATGAACTGTCTGGAGTTTCTGCCCATCTATTTCGGCATTCTCAAGACCGGCGCTGTGGTGGTGCCCATGAACTTCCGCTTCTCTGCGGACGAGATCAAATACTGTCTGGAGCTCAGTGAGACGGACGTGCTGATGTTCGGGCCGGAATTCATCGGCCGGGTGGAGGAGATCGCTGAGGACATTGGCGACAACCGGCTGCTGCTGTATGTCGGCACCGGGGTCTGCCCCACCTTCGCCGAGGACTACGACGAGCAGGTGGTGAACTACTCTTCCCTGGCGCCGGCAGTCCATCTGACCAATGCGGACGACGCAGCCATCTATTTCTCCTCCGGCACCACAGGCTTCCCCAAGGCGATCCTCCATAACCACGAGAGCCTGAGCCATTCGGCCTGCGTGGAGCAGAACCACCACAGCACCACCCATGACGACTGCTTCCTGCTGATCCCGCCTCTGTACCACACCGGGGCCAAGATGCACTGGTTCGGCTCCCTGATGACCGGGTCCAAGGCGGTGCTCCTCAAGGGCACCTCCCCCAAGGCGATCCTGGAGGCCATCAGTCAGGAGAGATGCACCATCGTCTGGCTGCTGGTGCCCTGGGCCCAGGACCTGCTGGACGCGCTGGACCGGGGTGACCTGAAGCTCAGCGACTACGCCACGGATCAGCTCCGGCTCATGCACATCGGCGCCCAACCGGTGCCTCCTGTTCTGGTCCGGCGGTGGCTCCGGTATTTCCCCAATAATCAGTATGACACCAACTACGGTCTCTCCGAGTCCATCGGTCCCGGCTGCGTCCATCTGGGCGTGGAGAACATCCACAAGGTGGGCGCCATCGGCGTGCCCGGCTACGGCTGGCAGTGCCGGATCGTGGAGGAGGACGGCGTCACCGAGGTCAAGCAGGGCAGCGTGGGCGAGCTGTGCGTCAAGGGACCCGGCGTTATGACCTGCTACTACAACGATCCCAAGGCCACGGCGGAGGTGCTGATGCCGGACGGCTGGCTCCGGACCGGCGACATGGCCATGCAGGATGAGGACGGGTTCATCTTCCTGGTGGACCGGAAAAAGGACGTGATCATCTCCGGCGGCGAGAACATCTATCCGGTGCAGATCGAGGACTTCCTCCGGACCAACGATGCGGTGAAGGACGTGGCGGTCATCGGCCTGCCCGACCCGCGGCTGGGCGAGATCACCGGCGCCATCATCGAGGTCAAGGAGGGATACACCCTGACGGAAGAGGAGGTCAACCGGTTCTGCGGCGAGCTGCCCCGGTACAAGCGGCCCCGGAAGATCATCTTCGCCTCCATCCCCCGGAACGCCACCGGCAAGATCGAGAAACCCAAGCTTCGGGAGATCTACTGCGTGGAGAATCTGGTGGCTGCCCAGAACGGCATCGAGCTGTGACAGAATGAAAACAAAAGGTCTGGAGTTTCGACTCCAGACCTTTTTTATACATAGTACGGATTTGGCTTGAACAGAAGACGAATAAAATCGACAAGAACGCCGAATCCCAGCAGTCCCATTGTAAACAGATACAAGATTCCCATGCCGACTTTGCCTTCGTAGAATTTGTGTCCACCCAAAAACCCGAGGAAAAAGCACAGAAGAAGAGCGACCCATTTATTTTTCGGCTTGGCGCCAGGAACGTAAACCGTGTTGGTTACGGTGTTTGTGTTGACGTTTTGGTTGCTGTTATTGATGATGATGTTTGGCTGATCGGCGGGAGCTCTCTGAATCTCCTCAACCTGGCATCCGCAGTTTGGACAAATCACTGCGGCGATCGCAATTTTCTGCCCGCAATGTTTGCAGAATTTTGTGGGCTGGACCGGGGCGGCCGGGATCGTCGGTGCCGGTGTTTCCGCCGCAACAGTCGGTTCGGCGGGAGGGAAGACCTCCGTTGTTTCGGGAAACTCGTTGACAGTATTTCTTTCGGTATCCAAAACGATCATCCTCCTACAAAGTGTAATATTATTAGACTACAATATACTATCATAAAGTGGTATATTTTGCAAGTTGTTTTGGATATATAATTAATGCATCAATGCTTGGAGGGATGACGCATGAACAACGGAACGCTGAAAATAAAACGGCGGGGAGAAGACGGTTCGCGGGTCATTTCTGTAAGGGTGCGGGAAGATACTCTGGCGGAGCTGGACCGGCTGGCGGCTGAGAGCAACTATTCCAGAAACGAGCTGATCAACCTGATTTTGCAATATGGACTGACCCATATTGAAATTGAACCGTAATTATCTTGCTTCTTCGGGCGATTATGATATACTAAAGAAAACAAGCAAGGAGAGCGGGTAATATGACATATCAGGAATCTTTTATTGAGTTTATGGTGCGCGCCGGAGTCCTGACCTTCGGGGACTTTACCACCAAATCCGGCCGCAAGACGCCCTATTTCATCAACACCGGCAACTACAAGACCGGTGCACAAGCCAGCGCCCTGGGGGATTACTACGCCGCCTGCATCCGGGACCATCTGGAGGAGGCCGGCGGCGCGGACGTGCTGTTCGGGCCTGCCTATAAGGGCATCCCTCTGGTGGTGACCGCCGCGGCCAGCCTGTACCGGAACTATGAACTGGACTATCCCTACTGCTTTAACCGCAAGGAGGCCAAGGACCACGGTGAGGGCGGCAGCATGGTGGGCGCAAAAGTGAAGGACGGCGACCGGATCGCCATTGTGGAGGACGTGGTCACCGCCGGCACCGCCGTCCGGGAGTCCATTGCCCTGTTCCGGGACATCGCCGACGTGAAGATCAATGCTCTGTTCGTGTCCGTGGACCGGATGGAGAAGGGCACCGGGGAGAAATCCGCCCTGGACGAGCTGCGGGAGAACTACGGCATCGCCGTCTATCCCATTGTCACGGTCCGTCAGATCATCGACTACCTCTATGAGCGGCCCATCGATGGGAAGGTGTACATCGACAGGGACATGAAGGAAAAGATGGAGGCCTATCTCCGGACCTACGGCGCCGGGCAATGAGCGGGAATATCCATCGGGGACACCGGGAGCGGCTCCGTCAGACATTTCTGGACCACGGTCTGGATGCGCTGCCGGACGTGAATGTGCTGGAGCTGCTGCTTTTCTACGCCATTCCCCAGCGGGACACCAATCCCCTGGCCCACGGGCTGCTGGAGGAGTTCGGCTCTCTGGCGGGGGTGTTTGACGCATCCGTGGAGGAACTGCAGCACAGAGGCGGCCTGACGAAGAACGCCGCGGCGCTGCTGAAGCTCACCATGGAGACCGCCCGCCGGGTCCAGATCTGCCGGGCCAGCATGGACCGGGTCCTGGACACCACCCGGAAATGCGGGGAATATCTGGCGCCCTTCTTTTTCGGGGCTTCGGAGGAGATGGTCTACGCCCTGGCGCTGGACGCCAAGTGCAAGGTGCTGGGCTGCAGCCGGCTCTTCACCGGGACGGTCAACTCCGCCGGCCTCAGTACCCGCAGTGTGGTGGAATTTGCGCTGCGGATGAAGGCCACCTCTGTGGTGCTGGCCCACAACCATCCCAGCGGAATCGCCGTGCCCTCTCAGGAGGACGTCCGGACGACACGGTCCGTGGCGGCGGCCCTGGACACGGTGGACGTGCTTCTGGCCGATCACATCGTGGTGGCGGACGGGGACTTTGTGTCCATGGCGGAGAGCCGCATGCTGTCGGATCAAAGCCGCTGAACGATATGGGAAAAACCGTTCTCTCCCGCGGGAGAGAGCGGTTTTCTGCGCCGGCGGCGGATTTCGGCAGGAATCCCCCGAAAACCCCGCAATATCCCGGGATTCCCCATGGCGGAAAGGCTTGTGGAACGGGCTTTTTTGTGGTATAATACTACCTTAGTTTAGCATCCCTGCGGAGAGGAGGACCTGCGCTGTGGAGCAGATTTTTAAACTGCACGCGCCCTTCCAGCCTTCGGGCGATCAGCCGGAGGCAATCGAAGCCCTGACAGCGGGCCTTCAAAGCGGCATCGACGAACAGGTGCTCCTGGGCGTTACCGGCTCCGGCAAGACCTTCACCATGGCCAACATCATCGCGAAGATGAACCGGCCCACCCTGGTGCTGGCCCACAACAAGACTCTGGCCGCCCAGCTCTGCTCGGAGTTCAAGGAGTTTTTCCCGGAAAACGCCGTGGAATACTTTGTTTCCTATTACGACTACTATCAGCCCGAGGCCTACATCGCCCACACGGACACCTACATCGAGAAGGATTCCTCCACCAACGACGAGATCGACCGGCTGCGGAATTCCGCTACCGCCTCCCTGCTGGAGCGGCGGGACGTGATCGTGGTGGCCTCTGTAAGCTGTATCTACGGTCTGGGCGATCCGGAGGACTATAAATCTCTGGTGGTGTCCGTCCGCCAGGGACAGACCTGGGAGCGGGATACCCTGCTGCGGAGCCTGATCGACATCCGGTACGAGCGCAACGATCTGAACTTCGTCCGCAACACCTTCCGGGTCCGGGGGGACACGGTGGAGGTGTTCCCGGCGGGATGGACCAGCCGGGCCATCCGCATCGAGTTCTTCGGGGACGAGATCGACCGGATCTGCGAGTTCAACGTGGTCACCGGCGCCGCGGAGCGGGAGGTGAGCCACTGCGCCATCTATCCCGCCAGCCACTACGTCACCACAAAGGAAAAAATGGAGCGGGCCACCCGGGAGATCGGGGAGGAAATGCTGGACCGAGAGCAGTGGTTCAAGGACCACGGCAAGCTGCTCGAGGCCCAGCGCATCCGCCAGCGGACCATGTACGACATCGAGATGATGAACGAGCTGGGATTCTGCTCCGGTATCGAGAACTACTCCCGGATCATCAGCGGCCGTCCGGCGGGCTCGCCGCCTATGACGCTGATGGACTATTTCCCTGAGGACTTCCTCATGTTCATCGACGAGAGCCATGTGACGGTGCCCCAGGTCCGGGCCATGTACAACGGAGACCGGGCCAGAAAGACGGCCCTGGTGGACTACGGGTTCCGGCTTCCCTCCGCCTATGACAACCGCCCCCTGAAGTTTGACGAGTTCCAGAGCAAGATCCATCAGGTGATCTATGTGTCCGCCACCCCGGCGGAGTATGAGCTGAGCCGGGCCGGCCAGGTGGCCGAGCAGCTGCTGCGGCCCACGGGTCTGCTGGATCCGGAGGTGGAGGTCCGGCCGGTGGAGGGCCAGGTGGACGACCTGATCGGCGAGATCAACGCCCTGGCGGCGAAGAACTACCGGACGCTGGTCACCACCCTCACCAAGAAAATGGCCGAGGATCTGACGGATTATCTCACCCGATCCGGCATCAGGGTCCGGTATATGCACTCCGACGTGGACACCATGGAGCGTCAGGAGATCATCCGGGATCTCCGGATGCAGAAATTCGATGTGCTGGTGGGCATCAATCTGCTCCGGGAGGGGCTGGATCTGCCGGAGGTGGCCATGGTGGCCATTCTGGACGCGGACAAGGAGGGCTTCCTCCGGTCCCCCACCAGCCTGATCCAGACCATCGGCCGGGCTGCCCGGAACGCTGAGGGCAAGGTCATCATGTACGCCGACCACGTCACCGCCGCCATGGATTATGCCATCCGGGAGACTGAGCGCCGGCGCACGCTCCAGCAGGCCTACAATGAGGCCCACGGCATCGTGCCCAAGACCATCATCAAATCCGTGCGGGAACTGATCGAGATCTCCCGGACGGTGGATGTGGAGAAGGACGGCCGGAAGCTCACCAAGAACGAGCGGGAGGCGGAGATCAGCCGTCTGGAGAAAGAGATGAAAAAGGCCGCGAAGATGATGGAGTTCGAGTACGCAGCGATCCTGCGGGACCAGATCATCCAGCTGCGCGGTATCAAATAGGAAGGATGTTTTCACCATGGACAATAGAACACAACGTCAGAAACGGGCGCAGTCCGAGCGCCAGAAGGCGCTGAAATTCCAGAGAACGGTCCGGACGGCGGCCATTGTGCTGGCCATTGTGCTGGCGCTGATCTCTCTGGGCCAGAGCTGTTCCACCAAAAAGGCCATCGAGGATCTGGCGGCCCAGATCCGGGCCAAGAAGCTGGCCCAGGCCCAGGAGGAGCTGCTGGCACTTCAGCCCTCTCCCTCCCCGGAGGCCACCCCGGCCCCGGCCTCGGAAGGAGTGCAGATCACCCTGAGTTTTGTGGGTGACGTAGCCATGGGCACCGACGACGCCATCATCGAGCGCGGCGAGGGCGGCGACCTGTTCGCCCAGTTCTACGACAACTACGGAGAAGACTATTTTTTTGAGAACGTCAAATCGATCTTTGAGGGGGACGATTTGACGACGGCGAGCCTTGTGAGCAACCTGACCCTCCAAACCGACGCCCGCTACAACTGGAACCCCGCCTACCGGGCTGAGCCGTACTACGGCGACATCCTGGCGGTGGGCGGCATCGATGCGGTGACGGTGGCCAACTATCACACCTATGACTATGACTACGAGGGCTATGTGGACACCCTGGCCAATCTGGACAACAGCGGCGTGGGCCGCTTCGGCTATGAGAACGTCCTGGAACGGGACCTGGCCGGACATCCCGCAGATCAAACCAAAATGGTTCAGGTGGGGAACATCAAGGTGGGCTACGTGGGCGTGTACGAGAAAGCGGACGATTTCTATGAGGACACGGCTCTGGAGAACATCAAGTACCTCCGGGACGAGGGCGCCCAGATCGTGATCGTGGAGGTGGCATGGACCTCCGAGGACCCAGACAAGCCCGACGACAACAAGATCCTCAAAGCCCACAAGTTCATCGACAACGGCGCGGATCTGGTGGTGGGCATCCAGCCGGATATCCTCCAGGGCATCGAATGTTATCACGACAAGTACATCGTCTACAGCCTGGGGACCTTCCTCAGCTGCGCCGAGGAGCCGGTCAATATGGACTCCATGATCTTCCAGCAGACCTTCACCATCGTGGATGGGCAGGTGCTGCCCCAGGCGGATTATGAGATCATCCCCTGCTCCATCTCCTCCATGCCGAAGAACAGCTGCCAGCCCACCCCGCTCAAGGACGCGGACGCCCAGCGGGTCCTGGATCACATCTACGACTGCAGCGCCATCCTCGACGGCGGCATCTCCCCGCAGTGAACTGCACACAAATCCGATTTCCGCCCCGATCTTCGGGGCGGAACCTATCCCCAGAAACAGGAGCTGATTTACCTTGCATGACCGCATTATCATCAAAGGCGCCCGGGAAAACAATCTGAAGAATGTGGATCTGACGCTGCCCAGAGACGCGCTGGTGGTGTTCACCGGACTGTCGGGATCCGGCAAAAGCTCCCTGGCGTTTGACACCATCTACGCTGAGGGCCAGCGGCGGTATGTGGAGAGTCTTTCTTCCTACGCCCGGCAGTTCCTGGGCCAGATGGACAAGCCGGATGTGGACTCCATCGACGGCCTGTCCCCAGCCATCTCCATCGACCAGAAGACCACCTCCCGGAACCCCCGGTCCACCGTGGGCACCGTGACGGAGATCTATGACTACCTGCGGCTCCTGTGGGCCAGGGTGGGCGTGCCCCACTGCCCCAAATGCGGCCGGGAGATCCGTCGCCAGAGCGTGGACCAGATCGTGGATCAGGTCATGGCCCTGGAGGAGGGCACTCGGTTCCAGATCCTGGCGCCGGTAATCCGGGGCAAGAAGGGCGAGCACCAGAAGGTCTTTGCGGATGCGAAGAAGAGCGGCTATTCCCGGGTCCGGGCCGACGGCATCGAATACCGGCTGGACGAGGAGATCGCTCTGGCCAAGACGAAGAAACACAATATTGAGATCGTAGTGGACCGGCTGATCATGAAACCGGACATTGCCCGGCGGCTGACGGACTCCCTGGAGACGGCCCTTGGCCTCTCGGAGGGACAGGTCATCATCCAGCTGGTCCGGGAGGAAAAAGAGCTGAGCTTCTCCCAGAACTACGCCTGCGAGGACTGCGGCATCTCCCTGCCGGAGCTGGAGCCCCGGATGTTCTCTTTCAACAATCCCTATGGGGCCTGTCCCCGGTGCAGCGGCCTGGGATTCCAGCTGGAGGTGGACCCGGACCTGATCATGCCCAACCGCCGCCTGTCCATCCTGGAGGGAGGCATCAGCGCCAGCGGCTGGGGTAACGCCAGAAATGACACCATTTCCCGGATGTACTATGAAGCGTTGGGGCGGAAATACGGCTTTACGCTGGACACGCCCCTGGAGAAGCTGTCTCCCCAGGCCATGGATGCTCTGCTCTACGGCACCGGAGGGGAAAAGCTAAAGCTCCAGTATGACCGGGGCAACGGCCGCGGCACCCTGGAGCAGCCCTTTGAAGGCATCATCAACAACCTCAGCCGCCGGTACCGGGAGACCCAGTCGGACTCCATGCGCCGGGAGCTGGAGGAGTGCATGAGCTACCATCCCTGCCCGGACTGCGGGGGGAACCGGCTCAGCCCCGTGGTGCTGGCGGTTACCGTAGGCGGCCTCAACATCATGGAGTTTTGCCACAAGTCGGTCAGCGAGGCCCTGGAGTTCCTCGGGGCGCTGAAGCTGGAGGGCTCCGCGGAGGTCATCGCCCGGCAGATCCTCAAGGAGATCGCCGCCCGGCTGGAGTTCCTCCGGAGCGTGGGACTGGAGTACCTGACGCTGAGCCGGAACGCGGGTTCCCTCTCCGGCGGCGAGAGCCAGCGGATCCGGCTGGCCACCCAGATCGGTTCGGCGCTGATGGGCGTGCTGTATATCCTCGACGAGCCCTCCATCGGCCTGCATCAGCGGGACAACGCCAAGCTGCTGGCCACGCTGCGGCAGATGGTGGAGCTGGGCAATACGCTGATCGTGGTGGAGCACGACGAGGACACCATGCGGGCGGCGGACCATATCGTGGACGTGGGTCCGGCAGCCGGGATCCACGGCGGACGGATCGTGGCCCAGGGTACGCTGCAGGACATCATTGACTGCCCCGAGAGCATCACGGGACAGTACCTCTCCGGCGCGAAAAAGATCCCCGTTCCCGGCTCCCGCCGGAAGGGGAACGGCAAGTTCCTGAAGTTTTACGGATGCGCGGAGAACAATCTCAAGCACATCGACGTGACCATCCCCCTGGGGACCCTCACCGCCGTCACCGGCGTGTCCGGCTCCGGCAAGTCCTCTCTGGTCAACGAGATCATCTATCAGAAGCTGGCGGCGGAACTCAACCGGGCCCGGCTTCATTCCGGCAAACACGACCGGGCAGAGGGGATCCGGCAGCTGGACAAGGTCATCTGCATCGACCAGAGCCCCATCGGCCGGACGCCCCGGTCCAATCCCGCCACCTACACGGGACTGTTCCAGGAGATCCGGGATCTGTTCGCCTCCACCGCCGACGCCAAGGCCAAGGGCTACGGACCGGGCCGGTTCTCCTTCAACGTCAAGGGCGGCCGGTGTGAGGCCTGCTGCGGCGACGGACTTGTGAAGATCGAGATGCACTTCCTGCCGGACGTGTATGTGCCCTGCGACGTGTGCAAGGGCAAGCGCTACAACCGAGAGACGCTGGACGTCCGATACAAGGGAAAGAACATCGCCGACGTGCTGGAGATGACCGCTGACGAGGCGCTGGAATTCTTCGAAAATCTGCCCCGGATCCGGCGGAAGGTAGAGGCCCTGTGCCAGGTGGGCCTGGGCTATATCAAGCTGGGCCAGTCCTCCACCACCCTCTCCGGCGGAGAGGCCCAGCGGGTGAAGCTGGCCACGGAGCTCAGCCGCCTGTCCACCGGCAACACCTTCTACATCCTCGACGAGCCCACCACGGGACTCCATGTGGCGGACGTGCACCGGCTGGTGGACGTGCTGCAGGCGCTGGTGGATCAGGGCAACTCCATGCTGGTCATCGAGCACAATCTGGACGTGATCAAAGTGGCCGACCATATCATCGACCTGGGACCCGAGGGCGGCTCCGGCGGCGGGCAGATCGTCTGCACAGGCACGCCGGAGGAGGTGGCGGACTGCCCGGAGAGCTACACCGGACAGTATCTCAAACCCATGCTGGAGCGGGACAGATAGACCGTTTTTGCCAGAGGACGGTTTTGACAAACCGGGATTTGCACGGCTCTTGACAAAAACAGGGGATTTATGAACAATAGAATGAGAATAGAAATCAGAACAAGAGGCTGCTTGTATGATGGGGTTTATTGGCCTTCCAATTTCTATTGCGTTGTACTATCTCGTGCTTCGCGCCAAACGGGAATCCCCCGTTTCCAAAGCTCGGATGGATCCGTCTGGTGATCGCCGCTGTGGTGAGCGTCGCTCTCTCCACGGTGCTCTCCATGCCGATTTCCGCGATTATCGCCATTGTCCGCACCGGTGCGTTCTCTGATTTTTCCGGGTGGGTCAAGACGATCCAGGCGGATCCGCAAGCTGCCAAGGAAATGATGAACAACCTTTCCGAAGGGCCCTTGACGGGGACCATGTGGAGTATAGTCGACATGCTGTTCTCTGCCGCATTGCTGGAAGAGGGTCTCAAGTTCCTGACCTGCCGCATTGCCATTCGAAAGAAAGACATGGTCCGCACGTGGATGGATTCGGTTGTGGCCTTCGCGTTCGTGGGTATCACCTTTGAAATGATTGAAAACGTCGCGTTCGGCGGCGCGGAAATTCTCAACGTGATCCTCCGGGCCTGCGCTCCTGTGCACACTTCGTGTTTGGCGTGATCATGGGATACTTCTATGGAAAATATCTCGTCACCGGACAAAAGAGATACCGTCTTCTGTCTTTCGTGATTCCTGTTGCTTACCATGCAATCACCAACGGACTGATGGTGACGATGGATTTGAGCAAGTTCAACCAGATAATTGGTTCCGTTGCTGCGATCAGCCACATCATTGCCGGAATTGTGACTGTGATCATCATCATTCGCTGGCAGAATAACAGAAAGCTGGATGTGCCGGTCATGGAGAAGCAGGTTTCAAACGAGATTTGACTGAGAACAACAAATCGGAGTTTGTCGAGTTCTTTCCGGGAAGCCTCCGACGGCGCCAGTTGGCATCCAAGAAAATCAAAACCCCTACAAACTCCAATTATCACCAATCCACGCCACTGGAGGTGTTCCCATGAATCCACCTGTTTTGTATATCATCGTTCCCTGCTATAATGAAGAGGCCGTACTGCCCGTCACCGCGCCGCAGTTTTTGGAAAAGATCCGGAGTCTGGCGGCGGCGGAGAAGATCGGTCCAGAGAGCCGGGTGCTGTTTGTGGACGACGGCAGCCGGGACGCCACTTGGAGCATTATCCGGGCCCTTTCCCGGCAGGACGGGCATTTTTTGGGGATCGCCCAGAGCCGGAACAGGGGCCATCAGAATGCGGTGCTGGCGGGACTCATGGAGGCCAAAAGCCACTGCGATATCACCATCACCATCGACTGTGACGGTCAGGACGATCTGGACGCCATGGATGAAATGGTGGAGGCCTACCTCCGGGGGAACGACGTGGTCTACGGCGTCCGTTCCTCCCGGAAGACGGACACCTGGTTCAAGCGCACTACCGCCCAGTGCTTTTACCGGCTGATGGGCGTCATGGGCGCGGAAGTGGTCTATAACCATGCGGATTACCGCCTGCTGTCCCGCCGGGTTCTGGAGGCGCTGGCGGATTACCGGGAGGTGAACTTGTTCCTGCGGGGACTGATCCCGCTGGTGGGGTTCCAAAGCGCCACGGTGGAATACGTCCGCCGGGAACGGATCGCCGGGGAGAGCCATTATCCCCTGAGCAAAATGATCTCTCTGGCCCTCAACGGCATCACCAGTCTTTCCGTGAAGCCTCTGCGGCTGATCACCGGCTTCGGCGTGATCGTGGCGCTGGTGAGCTTTATCGGCGTCATCTGGGCAATCATCTCGGCGCTGCTGGGAAGGACGGTGGCAGGCTGGGCCAGTACCACCTGTATCGTCTGCTTTGTTTCCGGCGTCCAGCTGATCTCCCTGGGGATCATCGGAGAATATCTGGGCAAGGTCTATCTGGAGGTCAAGGCCCGTCCCCGGTATATCATCCGGGAAAAGACGTGGGAAGACCCGAAACCGTAAAAAAAACACCGGCCATTCCGAGGAATGGCCGGTTGCTTTTTTGTCAGAGCTCCCGGAACACCGAAGGGCTCTTGGGCTTGTTGTCGCCCACCATATAGGCCTCGCCCAAGGCGATGCCGCCGGGATAGAGCTTGGCTTTGACCTCAAAGAGCTCGTCGCCTGCGGAGCCGAGCATGGCCCGGAAGGAGAAGATATCCTCTTCCAGCTTGAAATCCATCACGTCCTGGCTGCCGTGCTCCGTGTCGAGGACAGCGGTCATTCGCGCAAGATCGATGTGGAGCTGCTTCACCGGGACCCCGGCGGGTGCCAGGATCTCAAAGGTATACTCCGCGCCCAGCCGGGCCATAGGGCCGCCGGGACCGGGTCCGGGACCGCCCTCCGGGGGAGGACCGCCGGGGCCCATGGGGGGCATCATTTTCTGTTCATCCATTGTGGTTTACCTCCTGTTCCGACTCGTTTGTAGGGATCAGCCTTTGGCCATGAAGCGCTCAAAGGCGGCGGTGTAGGCGTCCTTGCAGGCCTCGAGGCCCTGGGCGTCCACGTTGTTCTTGAAGGCCTCCCAGGTGTCATCGTTGAGAGGCTCGGAGCCAACGACCCAGCTGATGAACTGGCTGTCGACGATGGTGTCGATGTCGGCCCAGTCGTTGGAGATGGCGGCGCTTTCATCGGCGGTTAGGGCGATGTTGGGCAGGTTGGAGTAGAGATAACCGTCCCACTCCTTCGGCGTCCAGCCGTCCATAGCGGCCTGCTCCAGCTCGCCTGCGGTGGTCAGGGAGCAGTTGGGCCACACCAGACCGAAGTCGCCGGATACGGTGTAGAGCCCGCGGTTGAAGATGCCGTCGGTGCGCTGCTGGTAGAAGTCGTTGATCATGGGCTCGCCGTCCACGATGTTGTAGGTCACGTCCAGCAGGCCGTAGTTGCCCATGATGGAGCCGGCGGGAGAATAGAACCAGTCCATCATCAGCAGGGCCGTGTCCAGATTTTCGTCGCAGTTGGTGCTGACGGCCATGCCCACATTGTTGACCAGGGCCTGATTCTGCTGAATCAGCTGCATGCCGGTCTCCGGCGCGCCGTCGGCCTTGGGCAGAGGCGCAGCCTGGACGTTCACGCCCCACATATCGTAGTAGTATGCCAGCTCCTGCTGCATGACCCGGGAGACGAAGGTGATGCCGCTGACAAAGCTGGAGTTGTCCATGAAGGCGCCGGCGTTGATGAAGTCGGGGTCGATGTAGCCCTTGCTGTAGTAATCCGCGGCCAGCTCCAGATAGGCCCGGGTCTCGTCGGTGGTGGGTCCGAACACCAGCTCGTTGTCCCGGTTCAGGACAAAGGAGGTATCAACGACGGCACCCATGGCGGCGGCCGCGCTGCCGTCCATGATGGCCAGCTCGGAGTTGATGCTCACGGGATACTGCACGCCCTGATCCTTCAGGACCGAGAACATATTGCTCCACTCGTCCATGGTCTCCGGCATGGGAAGGCCGGTGGCCTCGAACAGATCCTTGTTGACGCCGATGCCCTGGTTGGAGCGGGCCTTCTCGCCGTTGATGGTCAGGAACGCGCCGATGGAGCCGGAATCCGTATAGGCGTTGCGGCGGTTGTCGTCGGTGAGGTTGATCCAGTACCAGTAGTTGGGGCAGTGCTCCTCCACCAGATCCGTGAGATCCAGGTAGATGTTGTCCTCGATGGCCTTGTCATAGCCGCCCAGATAGGCGCCGCCGTCGCCGGAACGGCAGAAGGTCTCCAGGATCAGGTCGGTCATATCACCGGAAGCCACCATCAGGTTGTACTTCTCAGAGGCAGTGGCCTGACCGGGCTCCACCCAGTCGATATGCAGGTTCAGATCCTCCTGCATCTGGGCCCAGAAGTAGTGGCCGCCGCTGGCCTTTTCCGGGGCCTGAACGATGTCCTGCCGCAGGGGGTACCACAGGCTGACCGTGGCGCCGTCCTCAAACAGGGGCAGCTCATATTCCACCTGCTCCAGGGCAGGCTCCTCGGGTTCTGCCGGCGCTTCCGGCGCTTCCATGGCGGAAGCCGCTTCCTCCGGGGCTTCGGCCGGAGCTGCCTCTGCGGGCTGGTCCGCCGGGGCCGCCTCTGCCGGAGCTGCTTCCGCAGCCTCCTCCAGGGCGGAAGCGGGGGCGCTGTCCGCTGCCGGAGCCGTGCCGCCGCAGCCGGCAAGCAGGCCGAGCAGCAGGGAAAGCGTCAGCACAATGGCTAATACAGTGTATTTTTTCATAATGTCCTCCTTCTGCAAATCATCACAGGTTCTCTATGAATCCTACATATTCATTATAAAATGCGGGGAGGACCCGTACAAGCAAGAAAACGGCACCCGCTGTCAACCAAAATGTGACGCGGGTGCCTGTCTGTCAATCCTTCGTATTGTCTTTCATGTCCTGCACGATGGAGCGGACCACAGGATTCCGCTCGTTCTTCCGCCAGAGGCAAACCAGGGTGGAGTGGCCCCGGAGCGGGAAGGTCTCCACGGCGCTGCTCTGGGCGAGCCGGTCGATCTCCGTGCAGATGCCGATGCCGTGGCCTAGCTCGATGGCGGCCCGGACGGTATCCCGGTTGGGGAAGACCTTCACGCTGGAGCAGCGGAAGCCGAAGTCCAGACAATGCTCGGTGCATTTGCGGATGGCCTCCTCCGGCGTCTGATCCTTCCGGAGCCAGGTGGCCACGGGGAGATCGGAAAAGTCGGAGGCCCGTTTGGCCTTGGGCCGCAGGCCCTTCCGGACCGTCAGCACCATGGGGATATAGCCCGCCACCACATGGTCATATTCCCGGAACAGGTTCAGCCGGGGCGTATCATAGGCCAGAATCAGGTCGTATTTGTCACTCTCCACTGTCTCGGTGAGGTCGTGCATGTCGTAGGTGCTGAGGCTGCCCTCCATGCCGTATTTGTCCTGGACGTCCCGTAAAATCTGCTGCAGGGAGGGTAGAAAATCCAGCCCCTCCAGATACGCCACCTGGACCAGGGAGCCGCCCACTTCCGTGTGGATGGAGGCCCGGAGTTCCTCCCAGCGCCGCTGAGAGACCCGGAAAAAGTCGTAATACCGCTGGCCCTCCGGCGTCAGGACCAGCCGCTGCCCCCGCTGGGAACGGCGGAACAGGGAAACGCCCAGTTCCTTTTCCAGCGCGCCAACCTTCCGACTCACGGCCTGCCTGCTCATAAAGTTTTCCTCGGCGGCCTTGGAGAAACTCAAAGCGTCCGCCGCACAGAGAAATACCTCGATATCGGATGTGTTCATTGCGTTCACCTGCCACCTGTCGTCTGTCACGTTTTTGTTGACAGACTGAACCGTTTCGTTGCTTGAGTGGGTATCTTCCTACCTTGTATAATAAAGATACCGAATATTCGCATCCAAAGCAAGCGGTTTCCGGTATCAGTTTTTTTCAGGGAGTATCAATTTTGCTCTATTCTAAAGGAGGAAGAACGATGAAACACAGAATATTGGCGCTGATGCTGGCAGCGGGTATGCTGCTGGCGCTGACGGCCTGCGGCGGCGCGGCCCAGTCCGCCTCTGCAGAGGCGCCGGATCAGGCCGAGGCATCCGCCCCGGAGGAAGCCGCGGCGCCCGAAGCTGTTCCGGAGCCGGAGACGGCGGCGGAGTCCGGTTCTGCGGAGGAGATCTCCGCCGCAGAGGAGGCGCCGGTGGAGATCGAATACGGGGAAGTGACCTATCCCGTGTTTGAGGACACCCAGGACATGAGTATTTTTGGCTCCGCCTCGGCCCAGTTCCTGGGCAGCGTGGACATGAGCCTCTACAGCCAGACCGCCGCGGTCCAGGCCCTGGAGGAGGCTACCGGCGTCCGGCTGGATTACAGCTCCATGACCAACGATGACGTATATCAGGAAAAGCTGACGCTGATGATCGCCTCCGGGGATTACCCCGATTTCTTCTGCAAGGCGCCCGACTACTACGCCTCCGGCGCGGCGGGCCTTCTGGAGGAGGATGTGTGCATCGACATCGCGCCCTATCTCGACGAGCACGCTCCGGACCTCAAAAGGCTTCTGGATGAGGACACGGAGTATGCCGAGAACGTCTATACCGACAACGGCGAACTGGTGGGCGTGAAGATGCGGGCGGCCCCCACCACCGACGGCGGCGGCATCATCCGGCAGGACTGGCTGGAGGAGCAGGGCCTCGATATGCCCGAGACCTTTGACCAGCTTCACGACGTGCTGCTCACCTTCAAGGACGCCTACGGCTGCGCCAACGCCATCGGCGTGCTCAGCTCCCTGGGTTCTCCCCTGACCTTCGGCTTCAATATCAAGCTGGATACCAACAATTTCAGCTTTGTGGTCCACGACGGCAAGGTCTGCCCCACCATCGAGGAGCTCGCCTCCCGGGAGTACATCGAGCTCCTGGCCCAGTATTACAGCGAGGGCCTGTTCAACTCCGACTTCCTGGCCAACTACAGCCCCATGATGTTCGACCAGATGGCCTGCACCAACGAGACCGGCTTCTGGCAGTCCGGACGCATGTCCTTTAACGGCATGTTTGAGTCCTATATCCAGGATGACAACGCGGTGATCGCCCCCGTGAAGGATATCTCCAAGACCGGCAAGGAGACCTCCAACATCGGCGGCACCGGCACCCCCGTGGGCAAAAACTCCATCTCCATCACCACCCAGAACGAGTACCCGGAGCAGTCCGTGGAGTTCATCAACTATATGTTCACCGAGGAGGGCATCGAGCTGGCCAACTACGGTGTGGAGGGACAGACCTTCGAGTATGTGGACGGCGAGCCGGTCTACACGGATATGATCCTCAACAACCCTGACGGCTTCAACTCCAACGTGGCCCGGAGCCTGTACACCCTCAACGCGTTCCTGCCCTACTTCCAGCCCCAGGCGGCGCTGGAGATGACCTTCACCTCCCCCCGGATGGCCGAGGCGGAGGAGATCTGGATGTCCACCCGCAGTCCCGAGGAGTACACCTGGACTCTCAGCAGTGCCGAGGCGGAGGAGTACAACGCCCTGATCTCCGCGATCAATACCAGCATCCAGGAGAACCTGACCGCCATGGTCATGGGACAGAAGCCCACGGAGGACTGGGACAGCTATATCGACAGCCTCTATGATATGGACCTCCAGCGATGCATCGACCTGCAGCAGCAGGCCTTTGACCGGAAGTACGGGGGATGATCCCCGTGAGAGAAAGGAGATAAAGCAGATATGATTGCAAAAAAACTGGAATTCCAGATGCATTTCGGCCTGAGCCTGCCGGGCTTTGCCATGACCCCGGGCTCGATTGAGTACTATCCCGGCTGCAAACCGGAAGGCCCCTCCGGGCCTCCCCAGGACGCGCCGGACGGCCTTCCCGCAGGCGGCCCGGAGCGGGGTGACGGTCCCGCCCCCGTCATGCCGGCGCAGGAATATGTGCTGACCATGGAGGAGAAGGACGGTGTGATCAAGGGCGTGCTGAAATCCGAGCATGGCTGCCAGAAGATCGACGACATCGTGGAAAGCGAGTTCGCCATCTCCTTCACGGCCTACGCGGGATCGGAGGGCGTGGAGATCTTCCGGTTTGTGCTGATGCTAAGCGATTCCACCGCCCAGATCGTGGGATACGCTGCCGGCGTCAAGCCCTTCTTCCGGAGCTTCATGCCCCTGAGCGGACGGATTGCGGAATAAGTATCACGTCTCCCCGGACCGACAGGTCCGGGGAGACGGTCTTTTTATGTCCTGATCCGAAAAGACTTGTATATTTTTGATACTTGCGCAGGCACGTATAACACCATATACTGAAATTGTGGCGCAGTGCCGCGTTGCCGGAAACAAATCTACAGTCAGGAAAAAGGAGGGCCTCTATGAGTTATCAGATCATCACCATCAACCGGGAGTTTGAAAGCACCGGGAACGAGATCGCCCAGGCGGTTGCCACCAAGCTGTGCATTCCCTATTACGACAAGTTTCTGATCACCGCTGCCGCCGAGCAGAGCGGGGTGCGGGAGAACCGGGTGGAGGCCCTGGATGAAAAGCCGGAATCCCGCTTTGCCTATTCCCAGGCGGAGGCGGCCTATTACTTCACCAGCGCGGAAGCGCCGATGCCCACCGGGGCCAAGGTGGCGGAGGTCCAGTTCCAGCTGATTCGGGAGGTGGCGGCCCAGGGGCCCTGCGTGATCGTGGGACGCTGCGCCAACCATGTGCTGCGGGATCGGAAGGACGTGCTGGACATTTTCATCCATGCGGGCGTGGAGTTCCGCCTCAACCGGGCCATGGGCGTGCTGGGGCTTCCGGAGCGGCAGGCGAGAAAGGTCCTGCGCAGCACGGACAAGGCGAGAAAGACCTACTATAAGAACTACACGGGAACCGATTGGAACGACCCGGACCTGTATCATGCCTGCCTGAATCCGGACCGCATGGGCTTCGACGCCTGCGTGGAGACCATCTGCCGGATGTATCAGCTCTGAGGGAAAGAGGAGGGAGCGGTATGAACTGGCAATTACTGATTATCATTGTCTATTTTGTGCTCACCATGGTGATTGGCATCCTTGCCTCCCGCAGGACAAAATCCTCGGATTCCTTCGTGGGCGCGGGCATGGGCGTTTTCGCCATCGTCTGCGTGGCCTGCGGCCAGTGGCTGGGCGGCACCGCCACCACGGGATGTTCGGAGTATGGCTTCACCTCCGGCATTTCCGGCTGGTGGTACACCATCGCCAACGGCATCGGTATGCTGATGATGGGCCTGTTCTTTGCGGAAAAATACCGGAAATATGGCTCGGTTACGATTCCGGGCATCATTGAAAAGGTCGTGGGACCGAAATCCCGGACCGTATGCAGCGTGCTTCTGATTTTTGTGATGATCGCTGTAGGCCTGAGCCAGATGATCGCTGCCGGCAAGCTGGGCCAGAGCCTGCTGGGTCTGGACTTTACCGTGACCTGCTGCATTTTCGCGGTGATTTTCATTGTCTACACCATGTCCGGCGGCATGACCTCGGTGGAGGCCACCAACAAACTCCATATCGGGTTCATGTATTTCGGCATGATCCTGGCGGTGGTGCTGGCCTTACGGGAGATGGGCGGCTTCGGCGGTTTCAAGACCGCCATGGACGCCATTGACGCTGCGGAAGGAACCCACCATTTCTCCATGTTCGGCGTAGGCGCCTCCAAGGTCACCTCCTGGATCGTTGCGTCGGTTCTGTCCGCCGGCGCGGCCCAGGCCAGTATTCAGCCGGTCCTTGCAGCCAAGGACCCCAAGGTGGCGAAAAGAGCCTGCCTGATCTCCGTCCTGGTGGTGGCGCCCTTCGGTCTGTTTACCTGCATGCTGGGCATGTCGGCCCGAGTCATGTCCGAGACCGGGATCCTGGCCCCCATCACCGACGCCAAGCTGGCCTATACCACCCTGATCATGCATTTCCCGCCTGTGGTGGGCGGAATCATTCTGGCCTCAATCCTGGCGGCGGTGCTCTCCACCGTGTCTCCCATCATCCTGGCCTCCGCCACTATGTTTACCAAGGACATCTACCAGCAGCGGATCAACCCCTCCGCGCCGGACACCCAGATCACCAGGATGGCTCGGATCGGCACGGCGGTCTCCGGCGTGCTGTGCTGCCTGATGGCCATCGCCCTGGTGAACTCCTCTGCGGTGCTGGATCTGGTCTATGCGGCCTATACCCTCCGGGGCGTGCTGTTCATCGTGATCCTCTTCGGCATGTACTGGAAATACACCTCCGAGCGGGGCGTGTGCACCGGCGTACTGGTGACGTTCCTATGCTGCATCGCCTGGGTGGGCGTGAAGATCGCCACCGGGAAATACCCCCTGTACATCGGCTCCTTCGCCATCTCCGAGACCTATCTGGGCGTGGTGCTGGCCTGCCTGACCATCATCGTGTTCAGCCTGATCTTCCCCCAAAAGGAGGGCGAGCGGCTCTGACGCAAAAAGGCCTTTACATTTCCGAAATTTGTGATAGAATGAATTGGCTTTGCCTGAAGAACGCTGTATAAGTCCGTGATATGGACGGACGTTTCTACCAACCGCCGTAAATGGTTGACTACTGGTTTTCGAAGCCGGTAGTCAACCATTCTTTTTCTGGGAGGATTTTCAATGGACTATGATGTGATCGTGATCGGCGCGGGACCCGGCGGCGTCTTTACCGCCTATGAGCTGACCAAGCTGCGGCCGGAGCTGCGGGTGGCGGTCTTTGAAGGAGGACACGCCCTGCGGGACCGGAAATGTCCCATCGACGGGGATAAGATCAAATCCTGCATCGGCTGCAGAAGCTGCTCCATCATGAGCGGGTTCGGCGGCGCGGGCGCCTTTTCCGACGGGAAGTACAATATCACCAACGATTTCGGCGGCACCCTCTACGAGTATATCGGAAAAAAACAGGCGCTGGAGCTGATGCACTATGTGGACAGTCTGAATATGCAGTTCGGCGGCGCAGGCACGAAGCTCTATTCCACCGCCGGGACGAAATTCAAGAAGCTGTGCATACAGAACGACCTGCACCTGCTGGACGCGTCGGTGAGACATCTGGGCACAGACATCAACTATGTGGTGCTGGAGAACCTCTATGCCCACCTCCGGACCCGGGTGGACTTCTTCTTCGACAGTCCCGTGGAAACGGTGGCGGTGCTGGAGGATGGATATGAGATCCGCAGCGGCGGCACGGCCTATCGGTGCCGGCAGTGCGTCATCTCCGTGGGCCGCAGCGGCAGCAAATGGATGGAGCGTACCTGCCGGGAGATCGGCATCGAGACCAAATCGAACCGGGTGGACCTGGGCGTCCGGGTGGAGCTGCCGGCGGAGGTGTTCTCCCATCTGACCGACGAGCTCTACGAGAGCAAGATCGTCTACCGGACGGAGAAATACGGGGACCTGGTGCGGACCTTCTGCATGAATCCCAAGGGCGCGGTGGTCAACGAGAACACCAACGGCATCGTCACCGTCAACGGCCACAGTTTTGAGGATCCCGCCCGCCAGACGGAGAACACCAACTTTGCCCTGCTGGTGGCCAAGCACTTCTCCGAGCCCTTCAAGGACTCCAACGGCTACGGTGAGAGCATCGCACGGCTGAGCAATATGCTGGGCGGCGGCGTCATGGTCCAGCGGTTCGGGGATCTGATCCGGGGCCAGCGCAGCACCCCCAAGCGGATCGAGGAGTCCTTTACCACGCCCACCCTGGGCGCCACGCCGGGAGATCTGAGCCTGGTGCTGCCCAAGCGCATCCTGGACGGGATCATCGAGATGATCTACGCCCTGGACAAGATCGCCCCGGGCACCGCCAACGACGACACCCTGCTCTACGGGGTGGAGGTGAAGTTCTACAACATGGAGGTGGCCGTGGACGAGCATCTGGAGACCCGCTGCCCGGGCCTCTATGTGATCGGGGATGGCAGCGGCATCACCCACTCCCTGTCCCACGCCTCCGCCAGCGGCGTCTTTGTGGCCCGGGAGATTGCCCGGAAATAGGAAACGAGTCCCTGATGCCTCTGCGCATCAGGGACTTTTCCGATGGCCCGAAGCTGTGGGCCATATGTCAGATAATCGCACAGCAGTTCCAATCTTATAACTTTTCAAAGAACCAGGGTTTACGGTACAATGGGGGTGTCAAGAAGAAAAAACAGAAAAGGAGTGCGACAAATGAAAAAGAATTGGATTGCCCTGCTGCTTGCGGCCGTGATGGTCCTGAGCCTGTTGGCGGGCTGCGGCGCCGGAAGCGCTGCCTCCAGCGCGGAACCGGCCGCAAGCGCCGCTTCGGCGGAAACGGAGCAGGCCGCCGGGACAGAGGCGGAACCGGCGGAAGCGCCCCAGGCGGAGGAACCGGCCGAGGCGGCCTCTGCAGAGGAGCCGGCGGAGGAGCCGGCCGAAGAAGGGTATGCGCCCCGGATCAACTTCCCCGGCAGCGACACCGCCCGGCTGCACTACTCCAACACTTATGAGCTGCCCATCTCCGAGGATGGCGCCGCCCTGACCTGGATGCGCACCGCCCTGAATCTGATGGGACCGTTGGGTGAGCTGGGCCTCAGCGAGCTTCAGGATCTGGATGCCATCCAGGAACTGCAGAACCGGACCGGCGTGACCATCGACTACACGGAGATCGACTTCTGGACCGCATCGGAGAAGATGAACATCGCCATCGCCTCCGGGGACTACCCCGCCATTATCTCCAACCTCCTCTATGCCGGCGGAGACACCGCGGCGGCCACGGACGAGGTCATCGTGGATCTGACGGACCTGCTGCCCGAGTATTCCCCCAACTACCAGTATCTCATCGACTCCAACCCCGACGAGGCGGGCATTTTCCGCAGCGACGGACGGGTCCTGGCCTACCGCAGCCCCTACGACAACTTCGTCCAGAACCAGGGCATGGTGATCCGGAAGGACTGGCTGGAGGAGCAGGGCCTGGATGTGCCGAAAACCTACGATGAGATGTTCTCTGTTCTGACCACCTTCCGGGACGCCTATGACGACATTACCCCCCTGTACATGAATGCCCAGTGCACCATCAACGGCCTGGTGGTGGGCTATGATGTGGCTTCCTTTGCCGCCGACGGCTTCAGCACCAGCCTGCCCTATTACGTGGTGGACGGCGAGGTTCGCTGCACCCTGCTGGAGGACGGCTACAAGGACTATCTGATGGAGATGAACAAGTGGTACAATGAGGGCCTGTTCGCCCGGGACTTTGCCTCCATCCAGTATGATCCCATGGGCGGTGTTCTGGGCGAGATGACCGCAAACGGCACCGTGGGCGTCTGGTGTACCTCCGGCGAGGGCATTAACAACATCTACTTCCCGGTGACCTGCGTCCCCAACCTGACCCTGGAGAAGGGCGGGAAGGATCACCTGACCTCCACTTCCCTGCTGACCGACTCCGACAACACCTACGTCACCTCCTGCTGCGAGGATGTGGAGACCGCCATGCGTTTCCTGGATTATCTCTACTCCGAGGACGGCATCCTGTTCTACAACTACGGCTTTGAGGGCGTCGACTATGAGCTCGACGAGAACAACACCCCCCGGTTCACCGACGCGGTGGTGAACAACGAGTACGGTGTGGACGTGCAGAACATGCTCCGCATCCGCCGGCCCTATACCCTCTGCTCCTCCATGATGATCCTCTACGCCACGGCGGAATACAATACGGATCTCAAGAACGAGGCGTGGGAGGTCTGGACTTCCAACATGGACGGGGAATACTTCATCCCCACCAACGTGACCATGAACACCGATGAGACGGAGACGGCGGGCTACTACGGCACTGACATTCTGACCTACGCCTGCGAGACGATCCCCCAGTTCATTTCCGGCGATATCGGATTTGACCAGTGGGATTCCTTCGTGGCAAGGCTCCATGAGATGAGCATCGACGAGTGCATCGCCGCGGAGCAGAGCGCCTATGATCGCTGCATGGAATAACATATAGATCCGGGCAGGAACGGAGAGATCCGTTCCTGCTCTTTTTTCAGCGGTTCCTCCGGAAAATGCTTTACTTTAGCAAAATAGTGTGCTACCATATTACCGAATCATAGAATCAACACAATTTTGGAGGAATATTGATCATGAAAAAGATTTTTTGCGTAGTACTCGCGCTGGCGATGGTGCTTTCTCTCTGCGCCTGCGGCGGCAAGTCTGAAACCGGAAAGCTTGTGGTCGGCTTTGACGCGGAGTTCCCGCCCTTCGGCTTCCTGGCCGAGGACGGCAGTTATGACGGTTTTGATCTGGCCCTGGCCAAAGAGGTCTGCAACCGGCTGGGCTGGGAGTTCGAGGCGGTGGCCATCGACTGGAACAGCAAGGATACGGAGCTTTCTTCCGGCAACATCAACTGCATCTGGAACGGCTTTACCTACACCGGCCGTGAGGACGAATACACCTGGTCTGATCCCTATGTGGACAACAGCATCGTGGCCGTGGTCCGGGCTGACTCCGGGATCACCAGCCTCGCAGATCTGGCCGGCAAGACCATGATGGCCCAGGCCGCTTCCTCCGCCGTGGACGCGATCAACGACAACGAGACCCTGAAGGGATCTCTGGGACAGGTCGTGGAACTGGCGGACTACAACATGGGCTTTATGGAGCTCAAGCAGGGCAGCGTGGACGCCATTGCCGCTGATCTGGGCGTTGCCACCTATCAGATCGGCAGCAACGACGGCGACTACATCATCCTGGAGGAGCCCATCAGCACCGAGCAGTACGCCGTTGGCTTCCTGAAGGGCAATACGGAGCTGCGGGACGCGGTGAACAAGGTCCTTCTGGAGATGGCCGAGGACGGCACCATGCTGAAGATCGCCCAGGATTACGTGGACGACGGCCTGGTGCTTGAGAGCCTCTGCCTGGTGAAGTAAACCGCAAACCAAGTGTCGCTGGGCGGAGGCCAACAGCCTCCGCCCTTCCTGACGATTTCTGTGACAGGAGTTGCTTATGACCATTCAAACCATGCTCGGATTGCTGGCCCAGGGCTTTCTCACCACGCTGGCGATCTTTTTCCTGACGCTGATCGGCTCGCTTCTGCTGGGCCTGCCGGTGGCGCTGGGGAGGATGTCCCGCTACGGAGTCGTGCGCGGGGCGATCAAAGTCTATATCTCCATCATGCGCGGCACGCCCCTGATGCTGCAGCTGATGGTGGTCTATTTCGGCCCCAGCCTGCTGCTGGGACTCTCTCTGCCGGCCAACTGGCGCTTCGCGGCGGTGATCGTGGCCTTTGTCATCAACTACGCCGCCTACTTTGGCGAGATCTACCGCGCCGGCATCGAGGCCATCTCCGACGGACAGCGGGAGGCCGCCCAGGTGCTCGGATATACCCGGGGTCAGACCTTCTTCAAGATCATTCTGCCCCAGATGGTCAAGCGTGTGCTGCCCCCCGTGACCAACGAAGTCATCACTCTGGTCAAGGACACCTCCCTGGCCTCCGTGATCGGCACGGTGGAGATGTTCACCCGGGCCAAGCAGATCGCTGTGGCGCCAAACTCCCCGGGCATGCTCACGTTTGTGGCGGCGGCAGTGTTCTATTATGTGTTCAACTATGTGGTGGCCTTCGTGATGGAGCGCATCGAGAAGGCCTTCGACTACTACAGATAAGGGGGTGACGGTATGGTTTTGGAAATGAAAGGGATCGAGAAAGCCTTTGGGAATCTGAGCGTGCTCAAGGACATCAGCCTCCAGGTGGACTCCGGCGAGGTGGTCAGCATCATCGGGCCCAGCGGATCCGGCAAGAGCACGCTGCTGCGCTGTGCCACATTCCTCGAGCGGATCGACGCCGGGGAGATCCGGTATCTGGGCGAACCTGCCGTGACCACCAACGGGCAGGGCGAGGCGGAATATGTGGGAGCTGCGGAGCTCCGGAAAATGAAGCAGCACTTCGGACTGGTGTTCCAGCAGTTCAACCTGTTCCCCCACTACTCCGTGCTGAAAAACATCATGGACGCGCCGATCCACGTGCAGAAGCGGCCCAAGGAGGAAGTCCGGGCGGAAGCGGAGGAACTGCTGAAGAAGATGGATCTGGTGAAACGGGCGGAGGCCTATCCCTGCCAGCTCTCCGGCGGACAGCAGCAGCGGGTGGCCATTGCCCGGGCGCTGGCCATGAAGCCGTCCATCCTGTTCTTTGACGAGCCCACCAGCGCCCTGGATCCGGAACTCACCGGGGAGGTGCTCAAGGTCATCCGGCAGCTGGCCGAGGAGAAAATGACCATGGTGGTGGTCACCCACGAGATGCCCTTCGCCCGGGCGGTCAGCAACCGGGTGATCTTCATGGACGGCGGCGTGATCGTGGAGCAGGGAGACCCGGAGCAGGTCTTCGGCGCGCCGGAGCAGGAGCGCACCAAGCAGTTCCTGCGGAATTACCAGCAATGATCCGGGAGATCCCTTATGTGCTGATGGACCCCACGGGGAACCGCACCATCCTGGCGGAGGGGGACGTGCCGGAGGCGCGGCAGCCTGAGGCGGCCTCCCGCCTGATGGAGCTGGAACCCTCCGCCGAGCAGGTGGGCTTCCTCTCCCGCTCCGGCGGGCTGGCCCTCCGAATGGCCGGCGGCGAGTTCTGCGGCAACGCGGCCATGTGCGCGGCGGTGCTCCTCGGGATCCGCAGCGGCCTCGAACAGGGCCGGGTCCCCGTGGCAGTATCCGGGGCGGAGGAGCCGGTGACGGTGGAATTTGCCGCCCTTCCGGGAGGCCTCTGGCGGGGGCAGGTGGATATGCCCCGGCCCCGGACAGTCAGAACGGTCCGCTTCTCCGAAGCGGGAGTGCTCCCGGTAGTGGAGTTTCGGGGCATCAGCCATGTGATCCTCGAGCGGGAGATGGAGAGGGCGCAGGCGGAGACTCTGGCAAGGCAGTGGTGCCGGGCCCTGGGCGCGGACGCGCTGGGCCTGATGTTCCTGGACCGGGCGGCCTGGCGTCTGACGCCGCTGGTCTACGTGCCGGGCGCGGACACCCTGTTCTGGGAGAGCGCATGCGGCAGCGGCACTTCTGCGGTGGGGGCGTGGATGGCCCGGGAGCGTGGTGCGCGGACGGAGCTGAAGCTGACGCAGCCCGGCGGCGTGCTGGAGGTTGCGGCGGACCCGGCAGGGGCCCTGCAGCTCCAAGGCACTGTGCGGTGCCTGTATGAGAAGACGGCCGCTCTGGAAATACCGATCTGACCCGTCGGAAAGGGATTGCCCCTTCCGGCGGGATTTGCTACAATGGACCTATCTTCGGAAGGGAGGCGGATCGGATGAAGCATCAGGCGTTCAACCCCTATCTGCCGGATTGGGAGTACGTGCCGGACGGGGAGCCCCATGTGTTTGAGGGACGGGTCTATGTCTACGGGTCCCATGACAGGTTCGGAGCGCCGATTTTCTGCGTCAACGACTATGTGTGCTGGTCGGCGCCGGTGGAGGATCTCAGCGACTGGCGGTACGAGGGCGTGATCTACCGGAAAAGGCAGGATCCCTCCAATCCCCTGGGGATCCGCTCCCTGTACGCCCCGGATGTGACCCGGGGCCCGGACGGGCGGTACTATCTCTATTACGCCTTTGACTTTATGGGACAGATGGGCGTGGCGGTCTGCGACAGTCCTGCGGGACAGTATCAGTACTACGGCAAGGTCCGGTTCCCGGACGGGCATATCTGGGGGACCCGGCGGGGGGAGCCGTTTCCCTTTGATCCCGGCGTGCTGACGGATGAGGACGGCCGGGTGTGGCTCTATTCCGGATTTGCCACCAAGGTGCCCTTCCCCGCCTCCCGATGGCACGACCTCGGCAATGAGGGCGGCGTGGTGTTGGAGCTGGAGAAGGATATGCTGACGATCCGGCAGGGGCCGAAGCTGCTGTTTCCGGCAAAGGGCAGGGCGGGAGCCTTCCCGGGCCATGCGTTCTTCGAGGCCAGCTCCATCCGGAAGGTGGACGGGAAATACTGCTTCGTCTATTCCTCAGAGCACAACCATGAGCTGTGCTATGCCATGGCGGACCGGCCCGACGGACCCTTCTCCTTCGGCGGGACGCTGGTGGATCTGGGGGATCTGTTTCTCTGCGGGAATACGGAAGAGGCCCGAGGCACAAACTATCTGGGCAATACCCACGGCGGCCTCCTGCAGATTGGGGCGGACTATTATATCTTCTACCACCGGCAGACCAATCGGAACTCCTATGCCCGGCAGGCCTGCGCGGAAAAGCTGGAGCGTACCCCGGAGGGCGGCTTCCGGCAGGCAGAGGTGACCTCCTGCGGGCTCAACGGAGGCCCACTGGTGGGACTGGGCCGCTACGAGGCGCGGATCGCCTGCAATCTCCGGTCGAGGGAGGGCGTGGGACGGTATGACTGTCCCCGCCCGAAGCGCGTGTTCCGGGAACACCCCTATTTCACCCAGACCGGGCCGGACCGGGAGCGGGACGGCGACCAGTATATCGCCAATATGCACCGCGGCGCGTCGGCAGGATTCAAGTACTTCCTCATGGACGGCGCCGACGGGATTGCCCTGGAGCTGGGAGGCCGGGCGGACGGGACCATGGAGGTCTCGGAGACGCCGGACTTCCGGGTTCTCCGGGCGGCGGTTCCGGTGAAGCCGGCGGGGAAGACCCGGGTGTTTTCCGGCTCTCTGGAGATACCACCCGGAAAGCAGGCGCTTTATTTCCGGTTTCAGGGGGAGGGAGCTGTTGATTTCAAGGCGTTCACCCTGTTCCGGCGGGAGAACACAGACTGTCCGGAGCGCGAGGGACAGGCGGATGCCGGGTCTTGATTTCTTCTGCGGTTATTGTTATAGTATCGCTGCTGACAAGAGATGTTCCCGCGGGACCGGTATTCCTCGACGGCGGGGACGCGAATCCATTACGGAAAGGCGGAACGGTATAAATGGCATCTGTCATTCAGGCGGTCAATGAGCGGGAAAACGAGGCCGCAAATCAGTTCTGGCTGAAGGAGGAAGGACCCCGGTCTCTGGGGATCATCCTTGGCGCGCTGATCTACGCAGTGGGCGTGAACCTGTTTCTCCGGCCGCTGCACCTCTATTCCGGCGGATTTATGGGCTTTGCCCAGCTGATCACCACCCTGATGCGGGACTACGGCGGCCTGGACCTGGGGAAGGTGGATCTGTCCGGTCTGATCTACTATGCCCTGAACATCCCCGGACTGGTCATTGCGTATCTGAGCATGCGGCGGCGGTTCTTTTTCAAAACGATTTTCACCGTCACCTGCATGACGCTGATTCTGACGCTGATTCCCATTCCCGACGAGCCGATGCTGGAGGAAAAGCTGGCCAACTGTCTGGTGGCGGGCATCATGAGCGGCGTAGGCATCGGCCTGATCCTGCGGATGGGTGCCTGTGACGGCGGCATGGATCTGGTGGGTATGATCCTGATCCAGCGGAAGGGGCATTTCTCCGTGGGACGGATTAACATTATAGCGAACCTGGTGCTCTACGGCGTGTGCCTGATTTTGTTCGACGTGCCGGTTGTGATCTATTCCCTGATCTACTCCGTGATCAGCTCTCTCCTGTGCGACCGGGTTCACATCCAGAACATCAATGTTCAGGCGCTGATTGTCACCAAGATGGAGGTTGTGGAGCCGCTGGAGATCGAACTGATGGGACGGATGCACCGGGGCATCACCCGGTGGGGCGCCTACGGCGGCTACACCGGCCACGAGGAGACGGTCCTGATGGTGGTCATCAGCAAGTATGAGATTGCCCAGCTCAAATCCATTGTCCGGCGGATCGACCCGAAGGCGTTCATTCTGATCGACGAGGGCGTCCAGATCGAGGGCAATTTCCTGAAGAAACTCACATGATTGACGAGCGGAGCGCTTTCCGGCGGCCCGGCCCCAGCGGACCGGGCCGCCGGTTTTTGCCGGGCGCGGCAGGATGTGATAAAAGTGAAAAGTGACATCAGTTCTTGATACTTGCGGGTTTCAGGGAAAGCCGTTAAACTAAATAGTAGAATCCTTAATATGTGAGATGGGAGGAATCACTATGTATAAGCATCCGCCCCTTGATGTGCTGCACATGGCGGACGTGGTGGAAGACACCACCAAAATTGCGAACATCATGGGCGCCTACACGTTCCTGACCTGCTACCGGCAGTTTGACCGGCAGTTTGAGTCCTGGAGCAAAAACGAGCCCACCCTGACCCTGAACAACGGAAAGTACGTGGGCTACGAGGCTGTGAAGGGCTTCTTCGTGGATTACAACAACGAGCAGACCAAGTGGGCCAACGAGGTCATGCGGGGTCTGTATCCCGAGGAGCTGGGCGGCAAGTCCGACGAGGAGATCTGGGCTGTGGGCTCCAACACCGTTCTGACCATGACCAGCCCCATCATCGAGGTAGCCTTCGACGGCAAGACCGCCAAGGGCCTGTGGTATGTGTTCGGCGAGACCACCGAGGTCTACAGTAAGGGCCCCAAGGCCGCCTGGAACTTCGGCAAGTGCGCGGTGGACTTCATCAAGGAAGACGGCCAGTGGAAGATCTGGCACATGATCATGTTCACGGACATCGCCTGCCCTCTGGGACAGAACTGGGGCACCGCGAAGATGTACGAGCACGAGGGCCCCGAGGCTCCCGCCCCCACCGAGGCCGGGGAGCTGTACAAGTCCTTCGGCGAGGACTACGTCTTCGAGATCAATCCCGAGATGCCCGAGCCCTATGACACCTTTGCCAATACGTTCAGCTACTGAGGAGGTGCGCAGTTATGCCTAAGAATATTCGTGAATTTACCCCGGAGGAGAAGATCCAGCGGGCGTATGATATGATTCAGATCAAGAACGTCATGGGCCGGCACGCGTATCTCCACGCCTGCAACCGTCATGACATCGAGATGGAGATCTGCTGGGCCCACAAGGCGCCCAACATCTCCTGGGGCAACTCCGGCGGCTTCCAGATCGGCCGGGACGTTGTCTGGTCCTTCTATGTAAAGCCCCACATCGGCCACGGCCCCAAGCCCGGCGAGGGCCAGATGCACACCCTGACCACCCCCCTGATCGAGATCGCCGGGGATGGCCAGACCGCTCAGGCCATGTGGTACACCCCCGGCTACATCTGCGGCCACGGCGGACCCATGGATCCCGACGACGCGCCTCTGGACGGCCAGTGGATGTATGAGAGATACGCCATCGACTTCATCAAGGAGGACGGCGAGTGGAAGATCTGGCACTTCTTCGTGGGTACGGATTTCTCCTTCTCCGCCGGCACCAAGTATGAAGAGCGCCAGATGGGCCCCGCCCCCAAGCGGCCGCCCCAGTACGGCGTCATGCGGATCCCCGGCCTGTACACCAGCAAGTATAACTGGAGCCAGTATCCCCACTGGCCGGTTCCCTATGAGACCTGGACCCCGGAGATCAGCTACGGTCCCGAACCGTTCATGAAGGAGGGTGAATAAGATGACAGAACTGGAACTCAGAGCCCATAAGATCGAAGCGGTGGGCGCCATCGAGAATCTGATGGCACTGCACAGCTATTATCACGCTGCGGACATGAACCGGGAAGAACTGGACAACTGCTGGAGCCAGGAACGGGAAGCCGAGGTCATCTGGAGCCAGAACTTCGGCCGCTGGCAGGGCCTTCGGAAGAAGCTCTATCCCATGTACGCCGGCGACAACAAGTACACCGACGCCGAGTGGCTGAAATCCAAGATCATCCGGGCCCATCCGGAGATGGAAGAGGCCATCCGCGATCTCGACGGCCGCGCTCTGGCGGAGATGCCTGTGCACGTGCTGGCCTCCCCGGTGATCGAGATCGCCGAGGACGGCATGAGCGCCAAGGGCCTGTGGTACACCCCGGGCTTTGCCCTGCGGCACGACTACGTCAAGGGCACGGCGGACGTTGCGTGGATGTGGGAGAAGTACGGCGGCGACTTCGTCTATGAGAACGGCGAGTGGCGGTTCCTGCGGCTTCTGATCTGCATGGACATGTCCACCGGCGAGCCCAACTCCTGGACGGAGCCCCGGCCCCCCATGGGTCCCCCTCCGGAGGAAGAGGAGTTCGATCCCGACGATCCCGACGGCAAGAGAGGCAAGTCCCCCGCCATGGGCGGCGGCGTGAGTGTGGAGAAGGACGAGCCCGGCCGGTTCACCGACTATAAGCCCACCCGGATCCCCACCGAGACCCCGAAGATCCCTGAGCCCTTCGAGTCTCTTGACAAGACCTGGAGCTATTAAGTCATAACAAGACCGCCGTCACTGGGCGCCCCCGGTGGCGGCGGTTTTCCAAAACACAACAAAGGAGGTCGTTTTATGGAGAGAAAATCCATCCATGATTTTGTACTGGACGATATGTGGAACCACAACCTCATGTCCGGCGACGAGATCAAGGGCTGTGTCACCGGGGAGAAGTTCCCCACGGCTGACGACAAATACGCCTATGCCCAGGGGATCTTCTGCATGTTCCCCCATATGCTTCTGAACAATTTCTCCCGCTGGATGTGGCCGGAGGGCACGCCCAAGGACTATCAGGCCTTCCTGCAGCCTTCCCTGGAGGCCCTGCAGGCCAAGGTGTTCCCGGAGCTGGAGAGATACTACAAGGACGCCGCCCTCAACCCTGGCGAGCGGGGCCAGATCATGGCGGTGCTGCTGACCCGGGTGATCCCCCAGCACATCCTCACCGGCTTCTATGACTATATGTTCGCCGGCAGCGAGGACTACAAGGACATCTCCGGCTTCTGGGCGGAAATGCAGCCGCTGCTGGATATGACCGCGGAGCTGATCCGCTCCTCCTTCGCCCTGTCCACCGAGGCCCGGGCCGAGGCGTTCCTGTATGCCGGCGCCCGGTATCCCTTCCTGGTGGTCAAGCGTTGGTACGACTGGCAGTTCGGCAAGGACAAGCTGGAAATGGGCCCCCCGCCCGGTGACGGCGGTCCCGGAGGCCCCGGCGGTCCCCCTCCCGGCGGACCCCCACCGATGTAAAAACCGCAGAATACGCAGAAAACGCCGCCCCCTCTGAACCGCCCCTTGTCAAGTAGACCAGGAAAATAAACAAAATGAGCCAATCGCTGCTGCCGAAAGGTGGCAGCGATTTCACGCCTTAAGCGGCAAATTTGGTTCTGTATTTCTCAATACGTTTGTTTGGTGGAATTGGATACTGTGCGGCATGTTCTGCGTTCAGCGCAGCCGTGCGGACCTCGGATGGTGTCAAGTTGCCATACCGCTCCTGAGGCCTGGCAGTATTATAAAACTCGATGTAAGAAGCAATCGCTTGGCGGAGAGATGCTTCATTGTGGAATTTGTAGAGATAGTACATCTCTGCTTTTAGGATGCCCCAGATTCCCTCCGTAGGACCGTTATCAATGCAGTGACCAACACGGGACATGGATTGCTGCATGCCTTGGGCCAGGAGCTTTGCTTGAAACACCTGGCTTGTGTACTGAAATCCCCTGTCACTGTGGAAGATCGGCTTGGCGTCCGGGTTGGCTTTGATCGCCTGCTCAAAGGTATCGAAGACAAGCTTATTATCATTCCTGGTGCTTAGAACCCATGCAACGATGGAACGATCATACAGATCCAGAATAACGCTAAGGTACAGTTTGTGTGCTACAGGTCCTTCATACCATTTGAATTCTGTCACATCCGTGGTCCATTTCTCGTTCGGCCTGGTGGCGTTGAAGTTCCGCTTCAGAATGTTTTCAGCAACCATTTCCGGTGTGGAATGCTGGTATTTCTTCCGCTTTCTGCGGATGACAGAATGAACATTCAACACCTTCATAATTCGATGTACACGATTCCGGCTATAGCTGGTTCCGTTAAAATGGTTGATCCAAGACGTCATGCGCCGGTATCCGAGAATGTGATTGAATCGCTCGTCATACTCCCGGATTAATTCAGCCAGTACCGTGTTCGCCTGCTCTGCTTCCGGTATGCTTCGATGCAGCCACTTGTAATAGGCTGCCCGCGTGATACCAAGCTCTCTGCACATCCACCGGATGCTCCATTTCTTTTCCGCATGGAAATCCCTGATCGCTATGTATTTCGACTCATACCGTAGTCGCCCCAGCCTCACATCCCTTCTAATTCCCTCACTTTTTTTAATAGCTCCACCAGCATATCCCTTTCTTCAAGCTGCCGCTTGAGCCGCAGATTCTCCCGCCGGAGCCGCTCCACCTCGTCCACTTCTTCGTCGCCCTTGTGGTGGCCGCGCCGGTCTGCAAGACCTTCTTCTCCGCTCTCCTGGTACTTCCTGACCCAGGAATACACCTGGCTGTAGGAAACATCATACAAGGCTGCTGTTCCCTTATAATCATTCCCGTGTGCAACGCAATACTCTACAATCTCTTTGCGCTCTTCCAGTGTAGTCTTTCTTCTCGCTTCTGCCATATAGACCTCTCTCCTTGGTTTATAATCTTTGAGTTCCATATTGGCATTATAACGCATAATCCAGTTCCTGAGGACACTTCTGCTCGAAATGTTGTTTTTTGCAACAATTTCGTCGACCGATCCATCTCCTCGGAGAACAGCCTCTACACACATCATCTTAAATGCTTTTGTATATCGGTTGTTTCCTGTGACTCGGCTGAATCCGACTTCTCCATGTGCCCGATATTTCCTTATCCAGCTCTTTACTGTTGTTTTCCCCGCGCCGATTGCTTCTGCAAGGCTCTGGATTGATCCCCTCCCTGCTTGATAATCCCTGGCTACCCGTATTTTCTCTTCTTCCGTATATTTCGTTCTTGACATAGTAATCCCCCTAAGTAGACTTTGGATATTTCCGTGGTCTACTTAGGGGGTATCATATCACGGCCGGCGGCGTTTTCTGGTTATCCCATGGGCGGCGGAGGCGGCATATCCGGCCCGCTGGGCGCGCCGGGGCCTTCGCCGGGAGGCGGCATCATCATCTTCTGCTTATAGTCGTCGACGATAGTGGGATCCTGCAGGAAGGTCACGTTTTCCGCCTCCGGAAGAACGGTTCCCTCCGCCAGGGCGCCGTAGGCCACCGTGACGGGTGAGGGAGCGCAGATGCTGCCCGCCAGAGCCAGCACCGCGATCCGGCTGTCGCCGGTGACGGTCCAGGCCGAGGCACCGTCCACAGACAGCGCGGTAGCGTTCACCGCACCGGAAAGCGTTGTGCCCTTCAAGTTGATTTCCAGATAGGACGTCTCCTCCCGGCCGGCGTTGCCGGTCACATCCATGTCCGCCAGATTGGCCACCAGCCTGCCGCCGGCCTTGGCGAAGGCCAGATTTCCGTCGGCCATCTGACCGATGGAGACGTGGTCCAGATTCATCACAGCCTTTCCGTCCTCCGCGCAGAGGATGGAGCCTGCGGTGGAATTCAGCGTGCCGCCGAACATATGGACGTAGGAGTATTCCGGACTCATGGAGTTGTGGGTGTTCAGGCCCACGGTGCCGGTGAGATCGCAGTCATAGAGGTAGGTGTGGCCCAGAGAGTGGGCCACCATCACAGCCTCGCAGCCCCTGGAGACAAAGCTGGAATTGTAGGCGGTGATGATGGACTTGCCGGCGGTGTAGATGCCGGGGGAGCCGGGGATCTCTGTGACAGCTTCGATGTCCCGGACCGTGATGTAGCCTCCCTGGAAGTCCGTGGCCAAGGCGCCGGAGTTCATGCCGCCGGTGTGGATCTTCGTGCCGTTGCAGTAGACGTGCCCCCCGTAGGAGGCGTCCACCCCATGGCCCTGCCGGTTGCAGGTGTCGATGGTGCCGCCTTCGATGACCACGGCCCCGCCGAAGATGGCGTAGGCGCCGTTGGCGGTGGAGGACTCATGGCAGACGATCTTCGGATTCACCAGCGTCACATGGCTGGTCTTTTGGTTGGACAGCACCGCCGCGCAGAAGCCGTATTTGCTGCCCAACTCGTTCCGGAGGTCCTGGGGGGTCATTTCGCCCCAGCCGTGGATCTCTGGGTTTTTCAGGTAGAGGGTCCCGCCGTCCCGGGCATAGATGGCCGAGGAGCCGGCCTCAGGGGAGGAGGAGAAAACCGTCTTGTCGTCCCGCCGGTCGGTGACCGTTTCTCCGATGACCGTGTAGGCGGAAGAGGTGGCCATGCGGGCCTCCACTTCCGGTTCCGGCGCGGTGGGTGTGGGCATGTTCTGGAAGGGGTCCATAGAGATTCCTCGCTTTCCTTGGTTGATGATTCTACTGTAGCACAGAATTCCTTCGAATCCAAACAATTTCCGGGAAACAGCACAAAGAGAATATCCGGGAGCATTCTGGCGCTTCTCAGGCCATGTTCTCCTGCAGGAAGTTCAGGGTGTGCTCCAGCGCGATCATCTCCTGGAACAGCAGAAAGCCGTGGAATCCGCCGGGGACCACCTCCAGCGTGCAGTCCGGGAAGAAGTTTGCCGCGCCGAAGCTGAACACCACCGGGGCAATGAAGTCCCGGTCGCCGTGGATAATCAGCACCGGCCGGTCATAGTTCCGCATGGGCTCCGTGAGATCCAGTGCTGCCGCCTCCTCCAGAAAGGCCTTCCCGTAGGTGTAGCCGGCGATCTCCAGGGTCTCCGGCGGATCCCAGGGGGCGTATATTTCACCCAGAAAGAAGCCGAAGTGGGTGGTGGCGGTGACGCCGAAGCCCGGATACCACAGGCACATGGCCCGAATTTCGTCTCCCCGGGACACCGTAGCCAGGGTGGCGGCTACCCCGCCGAGGCTCTTGCCAATCAGGAAGATATTGTCCAGGTCGGTAAAGCGGAGCCCCTCCACATAGTCCAGCATGGCCAGCACGTCCGAGGTTTCCTTGGCGATGGTCATGTCCTCCTGGGCGCCGTCGCTCAGACCGTTCCCGCTGAAGTCAAAGCGGACGCTGGCGATCCCGTGGTCGGCCAGACACCAGGCGATGTCGGCGCACCAGTTCCGGTCGGTGTTGAGTCCGTGGAGCAGGATTGCCACCGGAAGCTTCCCGTCAATCTCTCTGGGGGCGGTGAGGGTTCCCCGGAGGGTGTTTTCCCCCGACTGGATGGTCACGTCCAGTTCGGTCCACTGGGGGCCGATCTCAAAGGGCGTAGGGGGCCGGAGTTCCTGAAAGGACTGGTTTCCTTCCGCCGCCAGCGCGGGCGTCAGGAGCAGAGAACATAATACAAGCAGCGCAAGGCCGCGTAAAGGCATTCGAATCATAAAGGCCTCCGGATTCCAAGAGTATATATATTCTATCAAACCGCTGCCTAAAAAGGAATCATAGAACAAAAAAACACAAAAAGAAATCACAAAAAACTCGACTCCCGGCCAAATTTGTTGTATTCTATGTTATGCATACTTCTCGCAAAGGAGCGCAACAATATGCGGGAAACCAACCGAACGGAATTATTACAGGGCCTGCGGGACGGGCTGCCCATCGGCCTGGGGTATTTTGCTGTGTCCTTCACGCTGGGCATCACGGCCCGGCGGGCGGGGCTGACGGCTTTTCAGGCTGCCCTGGCCAGCTTTCTCACCAACGCCTCCGCAGGAGAGGCGGCGGGCTTCACGGTGATCGCGGAGGGTGGGAGCTACCTGACCATGGCCATCATGATCCTGGTGGCCAACGCCCGGTATCTGCTCATGTCCACAGCCCTGACCCAGAAGCTGCGGCCGGAGACCAGCATCCTCAACCGGCTGATCATCGGCTACGACGTGACCGACGAGATTTTCGGCGTGTCCATTGCCCGGCCGGGATGGCTCTGCCCGTTCTATTCCTATGGAGTATTTATCCTGCCGCTGATCGGCTGGAGCTCCGGCACCTACCTCGGGGTCATGATGGGCAACCTCTTGCCGGCCAATCTGGTGTCGGCGCTGAGCGTAGGCCTTTACGGCATGTTTATCGCCATCATCATCCCGCCGGCCCGGAAGGAACGGGTCATCGCGGTGCTGGTGGCCCTGAGCATGATCCTGAGCTATGCCTGCGCCCGGCTTCCGGTGGTGTCCGGGCTGTCCTCCGGCACACGGATCATTATCCTGACGGTGCTCATTGCCGCCGGGGCGGCGCTGCTCAGGCCGGTGAAAGCCCCGGACCGGGACCCCAACTTCGAAGGGGGGCAGTGATCTATGACCGGAAATCCTTACATCTATATTTTCATCATGGCCGGCGTCAGCTACCTGATCCGGGTTCTGCCGCTGACCCTGATCCGGCGGGAGATCAAGAGCACTTTCCTCCGCTCGTTCCTGTACTATGTTCCCTATGTGACCCTGGCGGTGATGACTTTCCCGGCCATCGTGGAGGCCACGGCCAACCCGGTGGCGGGGGCACTGGCGCTGGTGGTGGGGATCGCGCTGGCCTGGTTCGGCCGGAGCCTGTTCACCGTGGCGGTGCTGTCCTGTGTGACGGTGTTCGCGGCGGAGACGATCATGAGCCTGTTGTAAAAAGCGGATATACGTGGAACCGCCCTGTCCTTCGGACAGGGCGGTTTTTGCATCAAATGGGGCAGAATCGACGAAATATTGCGAAAGGGAAACGAAATAATTACAAAAGGGTTGACATAATCAGAAATTATGGTAAAATAAAGACTCCAACGCCTGTCAAGCGGCAGGCGGGAAAGGGTATAAAGGTAATACTACATGAGACGATTTTTCGCAATCATTCTGACGATCTGCCTCCTTGCGGGTCTGACGGTACCGGCGCTGGCGCTGGACGGCGGGGACTGCTTCGAGGATGTGACAGGCGACAATTTTTACCACAGGGCGGTGCGCCGGGCCTACGAGTGGGGCTTTATGGAGGGCACCAGCACCACGGCTTTCAGTCCCGACCAGATCATGACCCGGGGCGGGTTCCTCACCGGACTGGGCCGCGTGGCCGGCATCAACCCCGACGACTATGCCGGGGAGACCGGCTTTTCCGACGTGAAGCCGGGGGACGCCTGCGCGCCCTATGTGCTGTGGGCCGGACAGAACGGCATCACCTCCGGTGTGGGCGGGGGACGGATGAATCCGGAGGGGACACTGTCCCTGACCCAGATGATCGTCATGATCGCCCGCTTTCTGGAGGGCTCCGAGATGAACGTCACTGTGATCGAGGCATCGGCGGAACTGTCAATTCTGGCGGACACCGCCACCTCCAACAGCGCAAAGATCTCCCTGCTGCAGCAGTACGGCGTCCTGCAGGATGACGGGACCATCCCCGATCCGGACAGCACGCTGGTGACCCGGGCCCAGGCGGCCTCCGTATTTGTCTGGCTCAACGAGCTGCTCTGGAACGGCAACAGCCCCGTGGTCAACGACTGGACGGAATATGTCCCCCTGAGCGTGGACGCGGTGCCCCAGGTGGACTGGCCGGTAGTCACGGCGGAATCCATCGTGGAAGTGGCGGAGGAGAACGGCTTCAGCGTTTCCAGCACAGGCTTCCAGGCCCTCTGCGCCATCAACGACTACGGAGATCAGCTGACAGAGGAGGACCGGAACGAGGCCCTGGTGTTCCTGTTTGAGGGTGCCGGCGGCAACGCCAACCCGGGTTCCCGGATGAATGCCATGTGCGTCGTGGTGTGGCAGGAGGAGATCATCTACCTGAATCAGAACAGCTCCACCATTCCCGACGATCCCTTTGATCCCAAGAAGAACGACGGCATGGACATGCCCACGCTGCGCTCCGGGATCTATACCTATGAGAGCACCAACCAGGGGTACTACGCGGCCCTGAACGTCTGCGGCGCCCAGGTGGTCCGGTTTGCCGACCGGTGGGACTTCTACGAGTCCACCAGCGCCGGGATCAACATCCACCGCCGCAACTCCAACGAGATCGCCCCCATCTCCGCCTACTGGGGCAACTCCGTGGGCTGCTGCCTGATCGGCGTTGCGGGGACTTCCTCCTCCGGAGAGTACGCCCAGTTCATCCAGAACGTGGGCCTGGTACCCTACGGCAGCGACGGGGACAGCCCTTACGAGTATGCGATCACCGGCAAGGTGATCGTGGACCGGAGCTTCGGATATGAATACCTCCGGAATGTGGGTTACTCGGACGAGGCCCTGGATATGATCGGATAACACAGCGGGAGCCGTCAGCGTGGACGGCTCCCGTTTTCAGGTTTACATTGCATTTTCCCCGGCAATGTGGTTAAATAAAGCCGGATAACCACCAATATTTTGCAAGAGGTGATACCATGAACAAACGATATCCCCACATTACGACACCCCTGCGGGTCAGTGGAAACCTGATGAAGAACCGCATTATTCTGGCCCCCTCCACCATTCATTCCGCCAATGACGGCACGCTGTACCCCCTGGAGGACAGCATTGCGTTCTTCGAGCAGCGGGCCAGGACCGGAGCGGCCATGGTCTACGCCGCAGGCGTGAAGTACTGCGACGTGCGGGACGACGGGGAGCACTCCAACTGGGATACCCGGGTCCACAACCACAAGCACAAGCTGGCCCATCTGGCCGAGCGCATCCACTTCCATGGGGCAAAGGCCGGCATGGAGATCATCGGCTTCCTGCCGGGGATCTATACCTGCTCCGACGGCAACTGCATCATGGGTTCCCCTCCCATCGGCAAGGAGGCCCCCAAAGAGGTCCTGGAGCAGACCAAAAACGACATCGCCGACTGCTGCGCCGCGCTGGTGGAGTGCGGCTTTGACGGCGTGCTGTTCCACTTCGGCCACAGCGTGCCGCTGGCCCAGTTCCTCTCTCCGCTGACCAACCACCGTACCGACGAGTACGGCGGCTCCACGGAGAACCGCTGCCGCTACATCTGTGAGATCCTGGACGCGGTCCGGGCCAAATGCGGGAAAAAGCTGCAGATTGAGGTGCGGATGTCCGGCTCCGAGTACGAACCCGGCGGCATCGATCTGGAAGAGGGCATGAAGATCGGCGAGATCATTCAGGACAAGATCGACATCCTGCAGGTCTCCGCCGGTATGGTCTCCGCACGCTGGATGACCTGGACCCATCCCTGCGGCCATCTGCCCCCGCATCCCAACCTGTGGCTGGCGGAGGCTTTCAAGAAATCCGGCCGGTTCCATGTGCCCATTACCGCCGTGTCCGGCTTCGGCACCCTCCAGGAGGCCGAGGAGGCCGTGGCGGAGGGTAAGTGCGATTTCGTGGCCATCGCCCGGGCCTTCATCGCCGATCCGGACATGATGCGCAAGAGCCTGACCGGCCATGAGGACGATGTGGTGCCCTGCGTCAAGTGTATGCGCTGTCATGACACGGCGGTCTACGGCCATCAGTTTGGCTGCACCGTCAACCCCAAGGTGGGCCTGGAGGCGGTCATCGACAAGGTGGTCAAGCCCGCGGAGCGGGTGAAGAAGGTGGCCGTTGTTGGCGGCGGTCCCGCCGGCATGAAGGCGGCCCTCACCGCTGCGGAGCGGGGCCATGAGGTAACCCTCTTTGAGAAGCAGGACCATTTGGGCGGTGCGCTGAGCTTCTCGGACTATGTGTCCTTTAAGTATCCCCTGCGGGCCTACAAGGACTATCTGGCCCATCAGGTCACCAAGGCAAACATCCGGGTTAAGCTGGGAGTGGAGGCCACGCCGGAGATGCTCGACGGACAGTTTGACGCGGTAATCATCGCCGTAGGTGCCGAGCCGTTGATCCTGCCCTTGCCGGGCATGGAGCATGGCGTGGTCGCCACCTCCGTCTACGGCAGGGAGGACACCCTGGGCAAATCCGTGGTGATCATCGGCGGCGGACAGGTGGGATGCGAGACAGCCCTGCACCTGATCGAAAAGGGCATCCATGTCTCCATCGTAGAGATGCAGTCCAAGCTGGCCCCCGACGCCTCCCCCACCTGCCGCACGGAGATGATGGTGCTGCTGGGCGATGAGGCGGAGAAGGGCATGTTCACGGAACTGACTAGCGCCCGCTGCCAGTCCGTGGAGCCGGGCAAGGTCCACTATCTCGACGCCGAGGGCAAAGAGCAGACCGTCACCGGAGACACCGTCATTCTGGCTTCCGGAATGCGCGCAAGAAGCGCTCTGGCCGACAGCTTCATGACCATCGACGTGCCGGAGAGCGTGGAGGTGGGCGACTGCGTCCGGGCCCGGACGGCCGAACAGGCCACCCGGGAGGGCTGGTACGCGGCAGTCAACCTCTGATCTGCAGCAATATATGGCGGACGGGCCGGGGATTCCCCGGCCCGTCTTATTTGTCCTTTTCTTTCCCCGGCTGCCGTGATATAATGGAACCACCTCGGGCAAGCTGTCATTGGAAAGGCGGGAATGACCATGGATCTGCAAAACTCCTATCACGATAAATTCATCACGATGGACGAGGCCCTCAGCCAGATCAAGAGCGGCGACGTGATCGCCGTGGCGGCCTACGGCAACGAGCCAGTGCGGTTTCTCCGGCGGCTCCATGAGATCCGGGACCGGGGCGTCCGGGACGTGACGCTGTGGCTGGCCAATCCCCAGGAGGAGTATCCCTTCCTCAAGATGGAGGGCATGGAGGACGTGATCTCGATCCTGTCCATCTTCTATGGGAAAAGCCTCCGGGACATCCATTCCACCGGCCGGGTCAGCTTCGTGCCCAACAACCTCCACGGCTGCGTGGACGCCATGCTCCGGACGAGAAAGCCCAACGTGTTCGTGGGCGCCGTGACGCCGGTGGACCGGTTCGGATACGTCTGCATGTCCACCAGCCAGCAGTTCGAGCTGGAGCTCTTCGACACCTGCGAGACGGTGATGTTGGAGATCAACCCGGCGCTGCCCCATATCGCCGGCACCACCCGGATCCCCGTGGATAAAGTCCATTACTTCCTGGAGGGGGAGAATACGGTGGTGAACTCCCCTGTCTATCCCAAAACCGAGATTCAGGAGACCATCGCGGACTACGCCGCCAGCCTGATCCACGACGGCGACACACTCCAGCTGGGCATCGGCGGCATGCCCGACGCGGTGGCCGAGCGTCTGACAGACCGGCAGGACATGGGGATCTATACGGAGATGCTGGGGTCGGCCATGGGCAAGCTCATGGCCTGCGGCGCGGTGAACAACAGCCGCAAGACCTTCTTCCGGAACCGCAGCGTGGCGGCCTTTACCTGGGGCACCAAGGAGCTATACGACTATATCGATGACAACCCTATGGTAGAACTGCTGCCGGTGGGCTATGTGAACGATCCCAGAAACATCATGAAAAACGAGAACATGGTGTCGGTGAACACCGCGCTGGAGATCGACCTGACGGGTCAGGTCTGTTCGGAGACCATCGCCGGGAAGCAGTACTCCGGCACCGGCGGCGCCTGGGACTTCGCCTACGGCGCGTTCCACGCCAAAAACGGCCGGGGCATCATTGCGCTGCAGTCCACCGCCAAGAGCGGAACGATCTCCCGGATCGTCCCCCGGCTCACCGCCGGAAATATCGTCACCATCCCCCGGAACATCGTGGATATCGTGGTGACGGAGTATGGCGTCGCCCATCTCCGGGGCAAATCCGTCCGGCAGCGGGTGGAGGAACTGATCGCAGTGGCCCATCCGGATTTCCGGCAGGAACTCCGGGAGCAGGCCCGGAAACTGGAGATCTGGTGATAGAGGAAATCGACGCGGGACCGGCCGAAGGCCGGTCCCCTTCCCTTTGCAGAAAGCCCCCGGATTGACAGGGTTTTCCGGCTGTGCTATACTAATTCATTATGAGTCACGACAGGAAGGAGCCGGCTATGGATCATCAATCGAACAACAGCCGCCGGCTCCGGACCGTGAGCCTGATCGTGGTGATCACCCTGGCCGGAAAGGTGCTGGGTCTGGTGCGGGATATGCTGCTGGGCCACAACTTTGCCACAGGGATGGAGGGCGCGGCCTTTCAGGTGGCCAGCCGGATCCCCCGGACTTTTTTTGACGCCATATTTGCCTCCGCTATCTCCGCCAGCTTTATCCCCGTCTTTGCCGAACGGATGGAACAGCACGGGCGGGAGGATGCCTTCCGGCTGTCCCACTGCTTTTTCACCTGGGTGGGACTGCTGACCGCGGTGTTTTCCCTGCTGGGAATGGCGCTGGCAGAGCCCATTGTCGGCTTGCTGGCGGACGGATTTGACCCGGAGACGGCGGCTCTTTGCGCCCAGCTCCTGCGGATCCTGTTCCCCACGGTGTTCTTTACCGGTGTGGCCTTTTCCATGGTGGGGGTGCTCCAGTCTCTGGGGGAATTCTACATCCCCGCCGCCCTGAGCGTGGCCTCCAACGGGGTCATCATCCTGTATTACCTGCTGCTGTGCCGCCGGTTCGGCATCTGGGGCCTTGCCTGGGCGTTTCTGCTGGGATGGGCCGTGCAGATGGGGATGCAGATGCCGTGGCTCCGGCGGAACCGGTTCCGCTATCGGCCCGGACTCCGGCACCCGGGACTGCGGAGCGTCTTCACCCTGATGCTTCCGGTGATGGTCTCCACTTGGGTTCAGCCTCTGTGCCTGCTGATCACCACCCGGTTTGCCACCCATCTCTTTGACGGGGCGGGCGCCAGCGCCATGGACTACGCCAACACCCTCTATACCATGATCGCCGGGATCCTGGTGCTGTCCGTGACCAACGTGATCTTCCCGGAGATGAGCCGCCTGTCCACCGGCGGGCGGCAGGAGGAACTGGGTGCGCTGATCGGTTCGAGCCTGCGGGGCATGCTGTTTCTGCTGCTGCCCATGACGGCGGGACTGATGCTGCTGGCGGAGCCGCTGGTGCGGCTGCTGTACGAATGGAGAAACTGGGACAGCTTCTCCACGGCTGTCACGGCCCGAGCGCTGATTTTTATGAGTATCGGCATGGCCGGATACGGGATCCAGAACGTGCTGGTTCGGGCCTTTTACGCCCGGCAGGACGGCAGGACGCCCCTGATCTCCGGCGCGGTGGCCGTGGCGCTGAATCTGGCGCTCTGCTTTGCCCTGACGGACCGGCTGGATGTGACGGGACTTGGAATCGCTACGGCGGCGTCCACCTGGGCGTCGGCGCTGGTGCTGCTGGTCCCCACGATCCGGCACTGCCCGGAGGCGCTGAACCGGTCATTCTTTCTGGGGATCGGGAAAATGCTCCTGGCATCGGCGGTTATGGCACTGGCTGTCCGGGGAACGACGCTGCTTTTGCCGCAGGTGTGGACCGGGTCCCTTTCCGGCCGGGTCCTGAGCTTCGGCATTCCCGCGGCGGCGGGCGCCGCGGTTTACTTCCTGGCAGCTTCCCTGCTGCGGCTGCAGGAGATGGAGACCGTCAAGGGACTTTTGCGGCGGAAATAAAAGCGGTCCCTTCGGACGGCAAGGAATGAAAAAGAGAGAAGGTATTCTATGAATATCATCGTTGTTGGATGCGGCAAGGTGGGCTTGACTCTGGCCAGGCAGCTCCGGCAGGAGGACCACGCCATCACCATCATCGACGTGGACAAGGACCGGCTGGAGGCCGCGGTGGGAGCCATGGACATTCAGGGCGTGCTGGGCAACGGCACCTCCCACCGGGTGCTGGTGGAGGCAGGTGTGGAGCAGGCGGACCTGCTCATCGCGGTGACAGACCATGACGAGCAGAATATGCTCGCCTGCCTGATCGCCAAAAAGGCGGCCGGCTGCCAGGTCATTGCCCGGGTGCGGAACCCCAGCTACTATGAGGATATCGACTTCATCAAGGGTGAGCTGGGTCTGTCCATGGTCATCAACCCGGAATGGGCTGCGGCGCAGGATATCTACCGTCTGCTGCAGATCCCCTCGGCGCTGGATGTGGACACCTTTGACCGGAGCCAGGTGAATATGCTCCGGTTCCAGATCCAGCCGGAATCCCCGCTGGACGGGAAAAACATGATGGCGGTCAACAGTATGCTCGGCGGCCGGATGCTGGTGTGCATTCGGGAGCGGGAGGGACAGATCGTGATCCCCCGCGGCTCCACGGAGCTCCGGGCCGGGGACAAGATCTCCGTGATCATCCCCCGGGTGGAGATCGCCGCGGTGCTCCACCGGCTGAAGCTGAGACAGGTTCCCATCCGTTCGGTGATGGTGGCCGGCGGCGGCAGTACGACGGAATATCTGACGGGCCTGCTCCAGCGCTCCGGCGTTCAGGTGAAGATCCTGGAGTCGAACATGGACCGGTGCGAGGTCCTGGCGGAGCGGCTGCCGAAGGCCCAGGTGATCCACGGGGATTCCACCGACAGGCAGATCCTCCAGGAGGAGGGGCTGCCCAATGCGGAGGCCTTTGTGTGCGCCACCGGCATCGACGAGGAGAATATCATGCTTGCCCTGTATGCCGCCCGGGTGTCCGGGGCCAAGGTCATCACCAAGATCAGCCGGATCGACTTCGAGGAGGTCGTGGAGGACCTGAATCTCGGTTCCGTGGTCTATCCCAAGAACATCACCGCGGAGAATATCGTCCGGTTTGTGCGGGCGCTCGGGAACGCCAGCGGGAACAATGTGGAGACCCTCTACCAGCTTCTTGACGGCCGGGTGGAGGCCATGGAGTTCGTGGTGCAGCCCAGCGCCGCCGCCGTCACCGGGATCAAGCTCCAGGAGCTCGGATTGAAAAAAGACCTTTTGGTTTGCTGCATCAACCGCAAGGGAAAGATCATCACGCCTACCGGCCAGGACACGCTGGAGATCGGCGATATCGTCGTGATCGTCACCACGGCCAAGGGAATCCGGGACCTGGGCGACATTGTGAGGTGACGGGATGAATCTTTCCATGATAGCCTATATTGTCGGCTGCGTACTGGAGATCGAGGCGGCGCTTCTGCTCCTGCCCGCCGGGATCGGTCTGCTCCATGGGGAACAGACCGGCTGGGCCTTTCTGGCGGTGGCGGCTGGCGCGGCGTTGATCGGACTGATCGTGGTGCTGCGGCGGCCGAAAAACACCAGCTTTTTCGCCCGGGAGGGCTTGGTGGCCACGGCGCTGAGTTGGCTGGTCATGTCTGCGGTGGGCGCGATCCCCTTCCGCATCACCGGACAGATCCCCCACTATCTCGACGCGCTGTTCGAGATGGTCTCCGGCTTCACCACCACTGGTGCCAGCATCCTGCTGGAGCTGGAGCGCCTGGACAAATGCATGCTGTTCTGGCGGAGCTTTTCCCACTGGATCGGCGGCATGGGCGTGCTGGTGTTTATGCTGGCGATCCTGCCCCTGGCCGGATCCAGCGGGCAGAACCTCTATCTGATGCGGGCGGAGAGCCCCGGTCCTACGGTGGACAAGCTCTCCCCGAAGATGCGCTCCTCGGCGGCCTGGCTCTACGGCATCTATCTGGGCCTGAGCCTGCTGGATTTCACGCTGCTGATGATCGGCGGCATGACCGCCTTTGACGCGGCCTGTCTGACCTTCGGCACCGCAGGCACCGGCGGTTTCGGCGTTGTTGGCAGCAGCTTTGCCGGCTACAGCATGATGTGCAAAGTGGTTACCACCATCTTTATGCTGCTCTTCGGCATGAACTTCAACCTCTACTATCTGCTGATCCTCCGGCGGTTCCGGGACGCGCTGAAGATGTCCGAGATCCGCTGGTATCTGCTGGTGTTCCTCTTTGCCTCCGGCACCATCCTGCTGAACCTGCGGGGCGCCGGGATCCTGGGCCGGGATGCCCAGCCCATCGACGCGTTCTTCAGCGTCTCCTCCATTATGACCACCACGGGATACGCCACAGTGGATTTTGACCGTTGGCCCACCTATAGCCGGATGATCCTGGTGGCCATTATGTTCAGCGGTGCCTGCGCCGGATCCACCGGCGGCGGCATCAAGATCAGCCGCTTTATGATCTACTTCAAGGCGGTGAGCAAGGAACTCCGCCGCATGGCCCATCCCCGCTCAGTGCGGCACCTTCGGATCGACGGCAAGCGGGTAGAGGACGGCACCATGCAGAATACCTTCGTGTATCTGGTGGTGTTTGTAGCGATCTATGCCGCCAGCGTGCTGATCCTGGCGCTGGACGACTTTGATCCTACCACCACCTTTACGGCCGTGGCGGCCACCATCAACAACATCGGCCCCGGCCTGGGGCGCGTGGGACCTGCCGGAAACTTTTCCGGTTTTTCCTACCTGAGCAAATGCGTTCTGATCTTTGACATGCTGGCGGGACGGCTGGAGATCTACCCGCTGGTGATCTTCTTCCTCCCCTCCACTTGGAGAAAACAGGCATAAAAAAACGCCCGGCGGATCCCAAGGGATCCGCCGGGCGAACTGTCAGGAATCAGTTGTTCTGCAACAATTGGGCAAAATGCGCGATGGCGTCCGCAATCACGTCTGCCGGCAGGGTAGACACGTCGATGGAGAGCATATAGCTGGAGGAGTCGCCCCATTTTTTATGGGTGAAGAAGTTGTAGTAATCCGCCCGGGCCTTGTCGTGCTTTTTGACAGATTTCTCCGCCAGCGTCCGGCTGTCAATGGACTGCTCTGCCATGACCTTCTCCGCCCGGTAATCCGCCGGCGCGTGGAGGAACACGGTCAGGAGGTTCTTTTTCTCCCGCAGCACGTAGTCGGCGCAGCGGCCCATGATCACGCAGTTGTCCGCCTGGGCGACCTTGCGGATCACGTTGAACTGAGCGAACGCCAGCTGCTGGTTCAGGGGCAGACTGTCACCGGTGGCCGCTCCGGTCATATACAGGCTGTAGATCAGGCTGCCGGTGGGTTTTTCATCGTAATGCTGCATGGCGGAAGGAGAAAATCCGTTTTCCTCTGCGGCCATGGTCAGGATCTCTTTGTCGTAAAAGGCGTATCCCAAACGCTGGGCGACCTTTTCACCGATCTCCTTGCCGCCGGAGCCAAACTGCCTTCCAATGGTAATGATCATAGGAACACCGCCTTTCAAAAATAATGGGCTTTTCTCCCATCTTCCTTTTTTATCATACCACTTTTTGTGGAAAAGTACAAGTGACAATTTGACTGACGGAGGAAAATTAGAGGGAGTGCATAAAAATAGGCTTCGAGATGATGAGAATTGGAGTTTGTCTACCTTATTCTCCCGTTTTTAGACGCCCCCGAGCGTGGGAACGAAACGGCACACAGACCAGCAGCGGCCGGAGCTTCCCGGAAAGATCTCTACAAACTCCAATTTTTCAGTAAACAGAAAAACCGCTCCCTTCCTTCGAAGGGAGCGGCTTTTTACGCAGTGATTACTCGGCGTGATCCACGCTGTACATGTGGCGGATGAGCTCCACGACCTTGTTGGAATAGCCCCACTCGT
>JAFUFT010000101.1 GCA_017469795.1 Oscillospiraceae bacterium | reverse complement strand
TTTGTACATGGCCCACTTTATCAAGCGTCTCTGGATTACATCCAACGTGCCTTTCATCGCAGATCTGTTGTATCTTCCAAAGTAGTTCATCCAGCCTCGCACGGTTGGGTTGACCATCTCCGCGATCATATCAATCTTCAAGCCGCTTCGCTTATGTATTTCCATAGCCTTTATTTTGTCTTTCAGCGTTTGACATGCTTTCTTACTGACTGATGCCAGGAAATTCTTCTGCAGTCGTCCGAGTTTGTCCTTTATAAAGACTCCCTTGAAGGTATATCCGAGAAAATCAAACTCTGTACATGTATAACTCCCTGTGCGGTCTTTGTCTTTGCAATATACAATTTTTGTTTTATCCGGATGCAGCTCCAGCTTACACTGTTTCATTCTGGTCTTGACCTTATCTAGGATAAACTTGGCCTGCGCCTCAGTTTTGCAGTGTATCACTTTGTCATCCGCATATCTCTCGAACGGACAGTACGGATAGTTTCGTCTCATCCATTCATCAAAGGCATATCTGTCTTGCAGATACTTATAACGTCTGTCATCACTGTCGAAGCAGTACTCCAGAACTGCAATCCCACCGGGAATTACTACCAGAAATGCCACCGCAAGAGCCAGAGGCATAGTAGATGCGAACCGCTCCCCATATACCGCTTTTAACGCCAACAACAGTGATATCGCATAAACAGGAGGTGCAGTATCTGATGGTACTGGACCATGGCGTCATAGTCGAAGTCCATGTTCCCAGCCTCCGCCTCGGCAAAAGCAGTCTCATAGAACCGGTAGCCCACATAGATGCCCTCCACATAGTTCACGAAGGACAGAACACCCTGGAAGCCGGGGTCCGCCTCGGTGTACTGCTGGAGCAGATCGTCCACGTTGTCGTAGGTGAAGTTGCCGTAGTTGTTGAAGGCGGGGGTGGCCTTCTGATCCCGGACATAGGTCTCTATGGTCCGGCCGGAGGGATTTACGGTGCCCTTCATGATCTTGCCCAGGGCGTTCATGGCGGTACGGCCTGTGCCGGGGGCCAGGATCACGGAACGGATGGCGGGATAGTCGTCCACAAAGCCCAGCTCCATGGGGTTGTTGGCGTTGACCACAAGGACCACTTTGTCAAAGTTGCTGGTGACGAGGTTAATCATGTCCCGCTCGGTTTTGGAGAGCTGGAGATAGGTCTCGCCCTTTTCATAGTCGTTATAGGAGCCGTTGTTAGTGTAAGAAGAGGCGTAGTAGTTGTAACCCGCGTTGCCGTGGGCTTTTTCCTGGCGCACGTTGTCATAGGTGCCGTCGATGACGGAACCCATGTCCATGGGGAGGTCCTGCCCTTCACCACCGGACCTAGCCAGCACGATGACCGCCGTATCGGAAAACGCCCTGGCGTCGGAGATCAGCTGATCGGTGTAGCGGTCCGCCGGTGCCTCCGGGAGGGACCAGTCGGTGAAGGTGACAGACACCACGTTGCCGCCCAGGTTCCGGGTGGGGCTGTATTCGGTGTACATGTCGATGATGTCCTGATTGACCTCAAAGCCCGCGTTGGCCAGGGAGGTCAGAATGTCGATGTTGCCCTCATTGGAGCTGGAGCCAGAGCCGGTGCCGCCGTAGATAGGGTTGGTTGCCGCCCAGCCGAAGACGTTGATTTTTGTAGTGTCGGAGAGGGGCAGCAGGCCGTCGTTCTGGGCCAGGACGATGCCCTCGTCGCCCACCTTCTCAATGACCTCCAGGGAGTGGGCGGCGCTCTCCTCGGAGACGGTACCAAGGCCGCTCATCAGCGCACTCAGGTTGTCGTGCATGGGGCCGAAGCAGATCAGATTCGCCAGCAGCGCGATGATCAGCAGGCCGCAGACCACGGAGGTCCAGCGGACCACATGACGGGTTCCCTTTTTGAACACATGAGCCACGAACATCATGACGATGACCGCCAGGATGACCGCCAGAATGCCGTAGATGTACCCGGAGAGCATCTCCGCATAGGTCTGCACATCCACAGGGCTGACGCCCATGCCCTCGAAGATCGGGGACACAAGGTTGATTAACCATTGCAGCATTTTCGATTCCTCCTCTTGTTTTTGTAAGTTTTGCCGAAATGCCTCTGTTAGCAGTGTAGCATGACAACTTTAGAATTACAAATATCAAATAATTATGAGAAACCATTATTGAAAGTTATGGATTCTTGTGTTATGATAGGCATACGGAGGCGATCAAATGGAGCTTCGAGATCTGGAATACTTTATGACCATTGTCCGGGAGGGCAGTCTCACCGGAGCGGCTAAAGCGCTGCACCTGAGCCAGCCGGGCATCACCCGCAGCCTGAAGGTGCTGGAGGACGAACTGGGCAAGCAGCTTATCATCCGGGGCAGCCGCCGAGTGGTGCTGACCGAGGAGGGCATGGTGCTGCGCCGCCGGGCGGAGGAACTGCTGCGGCTGGCAGACCGGACCAAATCCGAGATCATGAGCCCGGACTCGGTGATCGAGGGGGACATCTATGTCTGCGCCGGAGAGACTCAGGGAATCCACTTTCTGACCAAGGCCGCCAAGCGGCTCATGGACCGGCACCCCGGCGTGCGGATCAACATCTCCAGCGGCGATCGGACGGATGTGACCGAGGAGCTGGAAAAGGGACTGATCGACTTCGGCCTTCTGCTGGAGCCCATCGACGCGACCCAGTATGACTTTATCCCCATCCCCTACGAAGACGCGTGGGGCGTTATCATGCGGAAGGACGCGCCCCTGGCAAAACAGGAATCCATTCGCCCGGAGGATCTGATCGGACAGCCGCTGATCCTGCCCAGGGGCGGCGATTATCAGAAAATCGGCAGCCGCATTCTGGGGCTGAAACCGGAGCAGCTTCATGTGGCGGCAACATACAGCCTGATCTTCAACGCCGGGCTCATGGCGGCGGACGGCATCGGCTATGTAGTGGGGCTGGATCAGATCCTGGAGCTAAGCGATCAGAGTGAGCTGTGCTTCCGGCCTCTGGAGCCCGCCGTGACGGGCCGCATGAACGTAGTCTGGAAGCGGTATCAGATGATGTCCCGGCAGGCGGAGGCCTTTTTGGAGGAACTGCGGGAATCCGAATAAAAGAATGGCGGCTGACCTGTGTTATTGCACAGGTCAGCCGTTGCTTTTGCCGAAACCATAAAAAATAGTGATAGAAAACCATAACAAATCAGTATTTGATTTATTTGGGGTTTCCATATATGATGGAACCATACGGGAAGGAGTGAGCGCCATGCGAACAGAAGCGGATTTGATCCAGAATCTGAAGGATGCGGGCTGTCCGGAGGAGCTGATCGGCAGCTTTATAAACCTTTATCGAAGCGGGAGGATCAAAGACGGCCTCCGGCTTCTTCAGCAGCACCGGAGGTCTCTTTTGGACGGCGTTCACAAGGAAGAACGAAAGATAAACTGCCTGGACTATCTGGTCTATCATCTGGAAAAAGAAAACTGAACATTACATCAAGGAGGAATCCATCATGGCATACGGTTACATTCAGAAGCTCTCTGACAAGGTGGAGCGCACCCATGTCCGCTACAACAACCGCTATGGGACTACCATCGCCGGGGATCTCTACACGGCAAAGGATCTCGACAAGGCGAAAAAATATCCCGCTCTGATCGTGGGCGCACCCTACGGCGGCGTCAAGGAGCAGGGCCCCTGCGTCTACGCAAACGAACTGGCTCAGCGGGGATTTGTGGTGCTGACCTTCGATCAGGTTCACATGGGCGAAAGCGGCGGAGAACCCCGGAATATCTCCTCTCCCGACCTGTTTGCAGAGAGCTTTTCTGCGGGCGTGGACTACCTGGGCGTAAGAGTTCCCTATGTGGATCGGGAGAAGATCGGCGTCATCGGCATCTGCGGCTCCGGCGGCTTTGCTCTGTCCGCCGCTCAGGTCGACACGCGAATCAAAGCAGTCGCCACCACCTCCATGTACGTCATGACCGACGCCGCCCGGCTGGGGCAGACCCCGGAGCAGATCCAGTCTGCCAAGGAGGCCATGTCCCGCCAGCGCTGGGTGGACTTTGAAAACGGCTATCCGGAATACATCCCCGGCTTCCCGGAGGAACCTTTCGACGCGGTGCCGGAGGGGGTGGAGGAGCCTGCCGCCGAATGGCTGCGTTTCTATTCTGTCAAGCGGGGCCATCACCCCAGCGCCCGGGGCGGGTTTACCACCACGTCGAACCTGTCCATGCTGGCCTTCCCTGCCCTTTCCCATGTGGACGAGATCAGTCCCCGGCCCATCCTGATGGTGGTAGGTGACCGGGCCCACTCCAGATTCTTCAGCGAGAATGTCTTTGCGGCGGCGAAAGGACCAAAGGAACTGTATGTCGTAGAGGACGCGGAGCACATTGACCTCTACGACCGGGTGGACCGGATTCCCTTTGACAAACTGGAGGACTTCTTCAAGTCCAATCTGAAATAAGGAGAGAGACAAATGGAAGCAAAAATGCTCGATGGCAAGGTTGCCATCATCTCCGGCGCCAGCTACGGCATGGGCAAGACTATGGCAAGTCTGTTCTGTGAGGAAGGCGCCAAGGTGGTCATGACCGCCCGGGGTCAGGAGACGCTGGAACAGGCCGTGAAAGAATTGACGGACCAAGGCTATGAGGCCATCGGTGTGGTGGCAGACAGTGAGAAGCTGGAGGATGTGCAGAAGGTCATCCAGACGGCCCTGGACACCTACGGCGATCTGGACATCGTCATCAACAACGCCGGCATCGGCGAGCAGACCATCATCGACGATACCACCGACGAGTGGGCCATGCACGTCTACAACACCAACGTCATGGGGCCCCTGCGGTACATTCGGGAATCCCTCAAGGTGTTCCTGCCCAAGAATGAGGGCTGCATCATCAACATCTCCTCGGTCAACGGCAACCGGCCCTTCTGCGGCGCGGCCTACACCTCCTCCAAGGGCGCCATCGACACCCTGACCAAGAATGTGGCCATGCGGCTGATCGATACCAACATCCGCATCAACGCCGTGGCCCCCGGCGCCACCGTCACCCCTGCGCATCTGGCGAACAAGGCAGGCGAGCAGCCCGGCGGCAGTGAAATGCTGAACTACTCCGGCCACTACGTCTATTTCCCCGGCCCGGAGTGCGACCCCATGGATCAGGCCTACGCCTGCCTGTACCTGGCATCCAAGATGGGTGTCCATGTGAAGGGACAGGTATTGCAGGTCTGCAACGGAGCGTTCCTGTGAGGCGGGCGTGGCTCTGCGCCGTGATGCTTCTGGCTCTGCTTGCCGGCTGCGGCGGTCCGCCGAAGCAGGAGGCGCCGGAACCAACTGCTGCGGCGTTTGGTGTTGCGGAGCCCGCCGTGGAGACCAGTTCATCCGATCCCGTCACGTCTCCGGCGCTGGGATCCCCAGAGGCTGTGATGCTCCCGGAAGAATCCGAAATGGGATCGTCCGGCGAAAACACAGAGCATGCATCGGCAGAAGAATTTGAGGAAACAGAGAATACTGAAATCGTGGAGGAAACAAGTATGCCGGAAGTAATATATTTAGAGATCAATGGACAGCAGTTTTCGGTCACTTTGGACGACAGCCCTACCGCGGAAGCGTTTCGGGCATTACTCCCTGCCACATGGGAGATGGAGGAACTCCACGGCAATGAGAAGTTCATCTATCTGGACGGCAGCCTCCCCCCGAATTCCCGGTCCGTGGGGTATATCGAGACCGGCGACCTGATGCTCTACGGAGACAACTGTATCGTACTGTTCTATGACAGCTTCTCCACCTCCTACGGGTACACCCGCATCGGCTGGGTGGACGATCCGGGCGGACTGCCGGAAATCGTCGGCAGCGGAGATATTACCGCCAGCTTCGGGCTGAAATAGCAAGGTGGCAGAATGAAGATCCTTGTTCTGAACGGGAGCCCCCGTCCAAAGGGCGCAACTGCTGACATGGTGGACGCGTTTTCCTCCGGCGCATCGGATGCCGGACATCAGGTTGCTGTGATCCCCGTTGCCCGGAAAAACATTCACGGGTGTCTCGCCTGTGAGTATTGTCACAACCAGGGACAGGGACGCTGTGTACAGCAGGATGATATGAAGGCGATTTACCCGGAAATCCTCTCCGCGGACATGGCGGTGTTTGCCTCGCCCATCTACTATTTTACCCTGTCGGCCCAACTGCAGGCGGTGATCCACAGGACCTACGCCATTGACATTCCCGGGAACGTGAAAAAGACAGCGCTGATTTTGTCTTCCGGAGATAAATATGTATATGGTCCCGCCATCGCCCAGTATTATCAATCCATCGTGGAGTACTGGGGCGTGGAAAACGCCGGGATTTTCACCGCCAACGGCGAACAAAACAAATCCCAGGAAAAAAGAGACGAACTCTACCGGTTCGGAAAGAGCCTGTAGCAATTACAGCAAAGGAGGAAACAACTATGGCATTGAAAAGTGAATTGGGCTTCGGCATGATGCGCCTGCCCGTTAAAAACAGCAACCCCACAGATTTTGGCTACGATCAGCTTTTCCAGATGGTGGACGCTTTCATCGGCGCGGGCTACACCTACTTCGACACCAGCTACGTCTACCATAACGGCAAGAGCGAGGAGGCCACCCGGAAGGCAGTGGTGGAACGCTATCCCAGAGACGCCTTCACGGTGGCTACCAAGTTTCCCACCTTCTCCCTGCAAAACTAGGACGAGATCGAGCCGATTTTCGCCCGGCAGCTTGAGAATCTGGGCGTTGATTACATCGACTACTATCTGCTCCACAATTTCCAGACGGTCTACTATGACGGCGTGGACGGCCGGGGCGGCGTGGTCAAGACCTGCCATCTGTTCGACCACGCAAACCAGTGGGTCCGGGACGGAAAGGTAAAGCATCTGGGCTTCTCCTTCCATTCCTCCGCCAAGCTGCTGGACCGGATTTTGACGGAACATCCCGAGGTGGAGTTTGTTCAGATCCCGCTGAACTACATCGACTGGGAGAGCGAGCTGGTGCAGGCCAGGGAAGCTTATGAAGTCATCCGCAGGCACGGCAAGCAGGTGGTTATCATGGAGCCTGTTAAGGGCGGCGGGCTGTCCATGGTGCCGCTTATCGTGGAGGCTGCGCTGAAGGCCATGGACCCGAATGCCTCTGTGGCCTCCTGGGCAATGCGCTTCACGGGCAGCCTGGAGGGCGTGATCTGCAACCTCTCCGGCATGTCCACCCTGGAGCAGGTCCGGGATAACATCAACACAGTTCAAAATCTTGACCCGCTGACCGAAGTGGAAAAAGAAAAGCTCCACGAGATCGTGAAGCTCTACAAGGACGCGGGACCCATTGGGGCCGACCTGAGCAAATACAAGGGCCTGACCCTCCACGGCGCGCCCGTGACCGCAATTCTGGAGGCGTACAATATGTGCCAGCTCCAGCCGGATCCGGGCTTTTCGGACGATAACAACTATCTCAAGAACACCATTGCGGAGGAAGCCCATCTGGATATCTTCGGGACCCTGCCAGAGGAGCGGGTGATCCTGGCGGACGGCACCGATGTGACAGAGGAAGTCCGAAAGGCGGAGCAGTGGCTCATTGAGAACAGTTTTTGAGGGGAGGATCGAATATGCCGGTCATCACGTTTGAAATGACCCCCATGACCAAAGATCAGAAGCAGCAAATTGCCAGAGAATTCACCGATACGGTGGTCCGGACCACCGGCGTCCCGGAGAAATCCGTCTATGTGCTGTTTCATGAGAATACGGCGGAGCACATTGCCGTAGGCGACACCCTGCTGTGCGACACGCAGTGGTACAAAAATCAACAGAAAGAGGGATAATTGATGCAGAAACTGCAATTTCCAAAGCTGGCCCTGGGCACCTGGAGTTGGGGCTCCGGCTGGCGTGGCGGCGACGTGATCTTCGGCAACCATCTGGAGCTGGAGGATCTTCGGCCAGTCTTTGACCGGGCTATAGATGCGGGTCTGAATCTCTGGGACACCGCCGCGGCCTACGGAAACGGTGCGTCTGAGTCCATTGTAGGCAATTTGATTCAGGGCCAGCCCCGGGAGAAGCTGATGATCTCCACCAAGTTCACGCCCCAGATTGCGGATGCCGGCGCTGAAAATCCCGTCCTTGCCATGTATCAGGCCAGCTGCAAGCGCATCGGCACGGACTATTTTGACGTGTACTGGATCCACAACGCGGCGGGTGCACCCAAGTGGACCAAGCTGCTCTCCGAGGCGGCAGATCAGATGAACGTTCGCTGTTTCGGTGTGTCCAACCACGATCTGGCCGGCATTCAGGAGGCCAACGAGATTCTCAAGGCAAAGGGACTGAAGCTGGGGGCGGTTCAGAATCACTACAGTCTTCTGGACCGGCTTTCGGAGACCACCGGGATTCTGGACTACTGCAAGGAGAACGACATTCAGTTTTTCGCCTACATGGTGCTGGAGCAGGGAGCCCTGGGCGGCAAGTACGGCACAAAGCATCCCTCCCCGCCGGAGAGTGACCGGGGCAAGACCTACAATCCCGTACTGGGCAAGATCGACATTCTGTTGGAGGAGATCTCCAGGGTCGCTGCCAACCACAACGCATCTCCTGCCCAGATGCCCATCGCATGGGCCATCGCCAAGGGTACGCTGCCCATCATCGGAGCCACCAAGCCGGAACAGATCGATGACGCGGTGAAAGCCACTCAAATTGTACTCACGGAGGATGAAATGCGACAGTTAGAAAAGGCCGCACAGCGGGCAGAGCTGCGGACCGTCCGAGCTTGGGAGGCTGTCAAGTAAATCAGTGAAATGCCATCCCTTACGGGGCCAAGTCGGACAATAAGGAAATCGCTTGCTGTATATCTTTTGCATGGCACACACTCAAGAAGCATTTTGAAGCTGAGGAAACGGTACTTTTTGAAGGGGCTGGACGCATAATGATTTACCTTTCCAAATCCTGCGACCTCACTTTCTTCCCGCGCTGCTTGTCCTGTTGCGCATATCTCTGCTCCGCCCGGTATCGGATCTCCAGGAATTCCTCGTCCAGCATGACATCTACATCGCGGGCGGTTGGTTGAGCGTGTCAAAGTATTTGGACAGGTCTATTTCCACTGCCGTGGTGTAGCCCTGTTCCGCGTACTCCTTCACTTTTCGGATCGCCTGTTGTGCGTTTCTTCCCGGCCGGTAGCCATAGCTCCCGTCCGAGAACAA
>JAFUFT010000100.1 GCA_017469795.1 Oscillospiraceae bacterium | reverse complement strand
GTGCGGGGGTATGCTTTTGAAGTTTTGAATTACTTCAGCTCGGCAGTAGCGCCAGCCTCTTTGAGCTTCTCAGCCAGAGCCTCAGCGTCAGCCTTGGGCATAGCCTCTTTGACGGTGGCAGGAGCGCCGTCAACCAGAGCCTTGGCCTCTTTCAGGCCCAGACCGGTGGCCTCACGGACAGCCTTGATGACAGCAATCTTGTTGCCGCCGACTTCCTTCAGCACGACGTCAAACTCGGTCTTCTCTTCCTCAGCGGGAGCAGCAGCGCCGGCGGCAGGAGCAGCAACAGCGGCAGCAGCGGCGGAAACGCCGAACTCATCCTCCAGCGCATGAACCAGCTCAGCCAGCTCCAGCACGGAGAGGGTCTTAACTTCTTCGATCATAGCAGCAATCTTTTCGCTAGCCATAGTAATTTACCTCCATTAAATTAGTAGTAGAATGAATTATTCTGCTGCGGGAGCGGCCTCGGCGGGCGCAGCGCCGCCTTCTTCCTTCTGCAGCCGGATCTGATCCAGCACGAAGGCCAGGGAACTGATGGGAGCAAGCAGGGTGCCGAGCACCTGAGCAACCAGATCGTTCTTGGAAGTCAGCTCACCGAAAGCGTTGAGCTCTTCCACGGATACGACCTTGCCCTCTACAAAACCACCCTTAATGGCAAGGATCTTGTTCTGCTTAGCAAACTGGCTGACGATGCGGGCAGGGGCAATGGGATCTCCGGTGGTCACGGCGAAAGAAGTCGTGCCGTTGAGCAGCTCATCGAAGTCATAACCGCACTCCCGGGCAGCCAGACGGGTCAGGGTGTTCTTCACAACGGAGTAGCTGACGCCGGCCTCACGGAAATCATTCCGGAGCTTGGTGTCCTGCTCCACGGTAATGCCCTTGTAATCCACGAATACGCCGGCAGTTGCGCCCTTCATCTGTTCAGCGAGAGCGGAAACTGTGGCCTTCTTGGCTTCCAGTACCTGAGCGTTAGGCATTGATTTGTCACCTCCAGAAAAAATGTCCTCGTACCAGAGAGGTACGAGGACACAAAACTGTTACAGTCAAGTAAACAACTTCTGTGCTATCCTCGGCAGGAAGGGGATTCCCTGTTGTGGCTAAAGCCTCCTGCTGTCTCTGGCAGCGCATTATATAATATCAGATTTTGATCAGCCTGTCAAGGACTTTTTCTTAGTACTTGGTGGTGCTGACCTTGATGCCGGGGCCCATGGTGGAAGCCAGGACGCAGGACCGGATATACTGGCCCTTGGCGGCGGCGGGCTTCGCCTTGATGATGGCGCCAATCAGAGTCTCGAAGTTTTCGACCAGCTTCTCGGGGCCGAAGGAGACCTTGCCGATGGGGCAGTGGATGATGTTGGTCTTGTCGAGACGATACTCGATCTTACCGGCCTTGATCTCGGAGATGGCCTTGGCCACATCCGGGGTCACGGTGCCGGCCTTGGGGGAGGGCATGAGACCCTTGGGGCCCAGGACCTTACCCAGACGGCCCACGATACCCATCATGTCGGGGGTAGCAACCACCACGTCATAGTCGAAGAAGTTTTCCTTCTGGATCTTCTCCACCATATCCATGCCGCCGACATAATCGGCGCCGGCTTCCCGGGCGATATCAGCCTTGTCGTCCTTGGCGAACACCAGCACCCGGCGGGTCTTGCCGGTGCCGTTGGGCAGAACCACAGAGCCGCGGACCTGCTGATCAGCGTGACGGGAGTCAACGCCCAGACGGATGTGGACCTCTACGGTCTCGTCGAATTTTGCTTTTGCAGTATTGATAACCAGAGCGCAGGCGTCGGGAGCTTCATACTGTACGCTGCGATCCACGAGCTTGGCGCTCTCCTGATAATTTTTACCTTTCTTCAATTGAATATCCTCCTTATAGTGGTTCGTCGGAATAATCCTCCCACGTTATGAGGCATGCCGCATCTGCGGCGCACACCTCGGCTTAAGTTACAATCAGTCGGCGACAGTGACGCCCATGCTGCGGCAGGTGCCGGCGACCATGCTCATGGCGGCCTCAATGGAGGCGGCGTTCAGGTCGGGCATTTTCTTCTCAGCGATCTCCCGGAGCTGGTCGCGGGTGATGGTGGCAACCTTGTTGCGGTTGGGCTCACCGGAACCCTTCTCAATGCCAACGGCCTTCTGAATAAGCGTGGCGGTCGGGGGAGTCTTGGTGATGAAGGTGAAGCTGCGGTCCGCATAGACGGTGATCACGACGGGAATCTTATAGCCGGCCTGATCCTTGGTGCGCTCGTTGAATTCCTTGATAAACTGCGAGATGTTCACACCGTGCTGGCCCAGGGCGGGGCCGACAGGGGGAGAAGCGGTTGCCTTTGCGGCGTCGATCTGCAGTCTGATATAACCTGTTACTTTCTGTGCCATAATAGCACCTCCTGAAAAAATGTGGTGATACGCAAAAGCGTATGTTTGGCGGAGCCGAAGCCCCTCCCACGTTCCGGATCTCAGATCCGGGAAAACGCTTGCCGGTTACTCCTGGACAGGCTCGACCTGATCCAGCTCCAGCATTTGGGAAGTCTTTCTTCCGAACATCATGACCGCAACGCCAACCTCGTTGTTGTCCACATCCAGCTCGTCCACTTCGCCGATAAAGCCGGTGAGGGGACCGTCGAGGATCTTGACCTGATCGCCCACCTTGTAGGCGACCTCGATGGTGCGTTTTTCGATGCCCAGCTGCAGAGTTTCCTCTTCGGACAGCGGGATAGCGCGGATCATGGGTTTTGCGTCTGCGTCAGCGCCCACGAAACCAGTGACGCCGCGAACGGAGTTGATGATATACCATGCCTCGTCGGTCATGACCATCTTTACCAGGACATAGCCCGGATACACTTTCCGTTCCACGGTTTTCGGTCCTTTATCGGTCACTTCGGTGACTGTTTCCGTGGGAATGAGGACCTGATGGATCAGGTTCTCCAGATGACGGTTTTCGACGCTTTTTTCAATGGTAGCCTTTACTGTGTTTTCATAGCCGGAGTAGGTATGGACCACATACCATTTTGCTTCTTCTGCCATGAGATCACCTGCTTAGTTAAACAGGCCGATAAGCCCCTGAACGACCAGGTTGGCCACGGCATCAAAGACCCAGATGAACACACCGACCACCAGCACGCAGAGAAGAACAACCAGAGAATTCTGGATGAGCTGCTTTCTGCTGGGCCAGACGACCTTTTTCAGCTCGGACCGCATCTCGCGGAACCACTTGCCGATACGCTGGCCGGTTCTTTGGAAAAAGTTGCCCTTTTCCTGATTTTTTGCGTCTGCCATTGGTGGTCTCCTCCCTTACTTGGTCTCGGTGTGCGTAGTATGCTTTCTGCAGAATCTGCAGTACTTCCGCATAGAGAGACGGTCGGGATCATTTTTCTTGTTTTTCATGGTGTTGTAGTTCCGCTGTTTGCACTCGTCGCATCTCAGTGTAACCTTAACGCGCATTTCGGCACCTCCTTAAATTGCCTCCCTGTATCACCGTACTCAGAAAAATTTGAATGGTCCGAAGGACCGGTACGGCTGAAAATGGGCATAGAAAAACGCCCGAAATTCACAGGTAGAGTCATTCTATCACAGTTTATTTGGAAGGTCAAGCAGAAAAACGGAAAATAACCTTGATTTTTCAGGGGAATACGGCTGCTTGCGCCGCAGATACGAATGTGGTATACTTTTTATATAAGGAGTGTTGTATGATGAAGGTTATGGCTCTGGATTACGGCGATGCCAGAACCGGCGTAGCGGTGTCGGATGCTCTTGGAATGATCGTCGGCTTTACTACGGTTATTTCGGAGTGGAACCGGGATCGGGCGGCGGAAAAGATCGCCGCTTTGGTGACGGAGCACCGCCCTGAGCGTCTGGTGATGGGGTTTCCCAGAAATATGGATGGCACAGAAGGCCCCCGCGCCGGGCTGTATCGAGAATTCGCGGCCCTGGTTGGCGAGAAGACCGGGATGGATGTGATTCTGTGGGATGAACGCCGGACGACGGTAGAGGCCCACAATATTTTGCGGGCCAACGGGAAAAAGGAGAAGAAACACAGGAAAAATGTGGATGCGGTAGCGGCGTCCCTGATCCTGGAAGGCTATCTCAATTCGCTGTAGAGAAAGGATAAGAATATGATCACGATTCGCAGAGCGGAAGTCCGGGATGCGGCGGCGATCCAGCTGCTCAACCGGGAGTGCCTGGGGTATGACTATCCGCTGAAAAAAACCAGGGAAAAACTTGCCGCCGCCATAGAGGATCCCGGCCAGTGCGTCTTGGTGGCGGAGCTGGATCCGGATGTGATAGCCGGTTATATACATTTGGAAGACTACGATACACTGTATTTTGATCCTATGAAGAACATCCTCGGAATCGCGGTGTTTATGGAGTTTCGACGGAGAGGCATTGCCACAAGGCTTCTGACGGAAGCGGAGGAGTGGGCCGCGGAAACAGGCGCCTCCGGAATCCGGCTGGTCTCCGGATACGATCGGGAGGACGCCCACGCTTTTTATGAACGAATGGGATACATAAACCGGAAACTGCAGAAAAACTATATTAAGAAGATATGATAAAAGGCTCTCCTGCCTGCGCAGGAGAGCCTTTTATCTTGTAATTAAGCGGCAAGTTCCTTGTTGGTGAACAGCATGCCGAACCAGCTGGTTTTGCCCTCATAGGCGGCGCTGGTCTCTTCGTACCATGCGTTGTAATCGTCGGAGCGCTTAGCGGTGTCCGCCAGCGATTTCCAGTATTCCTCGCCGAAGCCGGAGAAATAGATCAGGTGATAGCCGTAATCCGTCTTGACTACGCCGTAGTCGCCGACCTTGCGGCTTTCGTCAAAGCACCAGTCGTTGAACTCGGGGACCATCTGGCCCTTGTAGATATCCTCGTAGAGGCCGCCGTTCGCGGAGGAACCGGTGTCCTCAGATTTTTCCTCCGCCATGGAAGCGAAGGTGTCTTCGGTCATGTCGCTCGCTTCCCATTCGGCGAGGATCTCATTGATGGCGTCTTCACAGGCTGTCCAGTCTTCGTCAGTGGAGGAGCCGTCCTCTCCGCTGGTTCCGACCTGAACCAGAATGTGGCGCACGTCAACAGTGTTGTACTGATTGTTTTCCCGGGAGACGAACATTACCACAGAGTAGCCGGTGGTCGTGGCAAATACCTGGGATTCACCGGCAGTGCGCTCGTCCGCAAACAGCCAATCGGAATAATCCGCGCTGACAGAGCTGTAAGCATAATTGGAGCGAAGCGTGTAGCTTTCGTCTTCGTAGGACTCTTTGCTGTCCTCCGGGGCTGCCTGATAGGCGGCGTCCACGAAGCTCTTTTCCGTTCCGTCCAGTTCGGCGGCCATGTTGTCCGCGGTGTCCTTGGCGGCGATGCTGTCGTCATCCTCGGTTGCTACATTAAACACCCGGAAGGTCACCCGGTCGAAGTCCTGACGGTTCTCGTTATAGTAGCTGCGGAGTTCCTCATCACTATAGGTGAAGCTGTCTGTCTTCTCCTGGGAATATTCTGAAGCGATCTGCTGAACTTTCACATATTCCATATAACTGTCCACAGTAGATCCCTTGCCGTAGTAGTCCTCCAGATATTCGTTGGCGTCGGTGAAATCGGACTGCTTTGCATAGGATTCCAGGGTCTGGGGAATGTTGTCCAGAGCGGTTTGGGCGGTCTCGCTGAGTGTAAAGTTCTCAGCCATGGCCGCATCATAGAGCGTATACATCTGCGTGGCGTTTGTGATGGCACTCTGACGGATGTAGTCGCCCCAGGTGCCGCCGTCCTCACTCATGGCGCAATCCTGAGATTCAATATCCTTGGTGGTATCCACCATGTACTCCCAGTAACCGTAAGAACTGTAGGAATTCTTGATATTATTGTAGGTATCCTGGTAGTAATAGTTGAACAGGGCGGGGGAGAGCTTGTGGGAACCGACCGTCACGGCGGCGGCGTTTTTCTGCAGGAAACCGCTGTTGACGAAAATCAGCAGGGCAAAGGCCACGACGACGAGTACGCCGATCACGGTGCCGATAATGCCGCGAAGCTTTTTGGCCTGAACGGCGGTCATCTGCTTCCGCTGCTTTTTGACCTTCTTTACGGTATCGCTGCTGGCCTCCGCTTCCCGGAGTTCCCGGCGCAGTCGTTTTTCTCTGGATGCGCTCATAATGGATTCAGTCCTCTCGTAAATTGCTAATTTCAGTAAGGCGTATTATATCGCAAAATTCATGCGGTTTCAAGTAAAAACCGCAATTCCCGAGAAAAATGGTGTAGGTGTTACAATGATGTGTGACAAAAAACTTTTGAACATGAAAACCTGCAAGCAGCTTTTCATATTTCAAAAGTGATAAAAAAGTAGCGAATAGGAGTGACCTGTGTTAAGGTTGAGTTGC
>JAFUFT010000099.1 GCA_017469795.1 Oscillospiraceae bacterium | reverse complement strand
GACTGGGAGGTCCCGGCGGTCCCGGAGGCCCCGGCGGGGATCCCGGCGCGCCCGGCGCCAACGGCAAGCCTGCCTTCCGGCGCAGAGCCTGCTCCTATCCCGGCGGCCCCGTCCGCGACAACTATCAGCCTCTTGGCATTGTCTTTACCACCTATGGCGGCGGCTTCTACGGCTCCGGCGAGTCCAAGGCCACGCTGGCTTCCCTGAAGCTGTTCCTGGAACTGCTGAACGTATCCGTGATCGGCACCTTCGCCTGCTGCGGCGTGGAGTTCGGCCCCGCCGGCGTCAAGGAGGGCGAAAAACCCCGGGTCATGGGCCCCGGCGAGGTGGCGGATCCGGTCTACTATGAGACCAAGGAAGGCAAAAAGATTCAGGGCTCCTACTTCTTCCACAACCAGATGTGGGGCCATCCCAACGACCGGGATATCCTGAAGGCCAAGTTCCTGGTGGCCGATCTGGTGGAGGACTACTTCCTGACCTACGACGGCCAGAGAGGCTTTGTTCAGAGCGAATACATCTCCATGTCTTAATGCATTGCGCAGGGGCGGTCTGACGATCGCCCCTGCAAGAAATACGTTTGTAAGAAAGGAATGATTGATTTGGGAACCGGTAAATTTGTCACCGTCTATCCCGGCGTCTGGACTGAGCGGGAAAAACCCTACGCCGAGGAGTATTTCGCGAAAATCAAAGAGTTGGAGGACCGCGGCCCCATTGATGTACAGGCGCTGATCTCCGGCAAGATCGAAAAGGGCACCCAGGGCTTCTCCAACGTCCTCGAGGTCAAAGAGGATATGATGCTCTACAACGCCAAAAAGTACGATCCCGACAACAAGCTCTATCAGGACGACGAGTACGCAAAGTCTCTGGGCTACAAGGCAAAGATCGCCATGCCAGCTTTCGCCGCCCATGACGACAGCTTCCTCACCGCCTTCAACGGCAAGGCCCGGGATTTCCTGGCGGTCACCGGCCTCCACCATGAGATCGAGCAGCTTCTTCCCGTCTACGCGGGCGATACCCTGTATCTGGTGAAGGACAAGCTGGAGCTCATCGACCTGACCCCCGAGGAGGGGAGCATCTACCGGAATCTGGTCCTCAAGTGCTACGGCTCCGTATACAACCAGAACGGCGAGAAGGTCATCGAGGTGCTGTTCTCCGCCCGGGAGAACCTCAAGTCCTACGAGGATCCCGCCGACATGGGAAATCAGCGGGGCTGGGAGTCTCCGGACTGGTGGACCCGGCCGGAGCACTACTACACCGACGAGGAGTGGCAGGCGATCTTCGACACCTGGGCCAAGGAAAACTACCGGGGCGACGAGATCCTCTACTGGGAGGACGTCAATGTGGGCGATATGCCCAACGTCACCATCGACGGGCCTATCCACGCCTCCTGCAGCCCCACGCCTCCCTACGGCATGGCGGTGGGCGGCAGCCGCACCATGAAGGAACTCTCTGATCCTGAGGTTCGTGCCAAAATGACCCGGGATCCGAAGTTCGGCGTGTATGTTCCCGAGGACATGACCCAGTGGGATCCGGAGGTTCCCCCTTATGACGATCCCCGCCGGGGCATGGGTCCTCCGCCCGATATGCCCAAGGAGACCAAGCGCGGCATCTTCATCAACTTCCTGGGCCGGGATTTCGCTATCCACCATATCAACAACTGGATGGGTACCCACGGCTGGATCCAGAATATCCGCTGGGGCATCATGACCCATCCCGTGGAGCAGGGCTTTGATTTCCCGAAGAACACCTCCGTCTGCGAGATGATCGAGAAGATCCCCGCCTGCGCCGGAAAGAAGTGCAACACCCACGGCCTCCAGTACGACGTGATGAAGATCCACTCTCAGGTCTATGACAAGTATGAAAAGAACGGCGAGCACTTCGTGGAGATCGGCTTCTGGATCACCACCATCAATGACGACGAGATCTACGAGGAGGGCGGCGCCACCATCAAGCTGCCCAGCAGAGGGTAAGGAGGATCACTATGGCGATTTCCGGAACGTATTTCATCAAGATGTGGCTCCCGGACCCCAAGCTGGTCCACGGGCCGGATTTTCAGGGCGGGCCTCCCGCCGGCGGTCCTCCCCCGGAGGGAATGCCGGAAGGCGGTCCCGGCGGTCCTCCGCCCCAGGCGGACAAGCCGCAGGTGGAACTGAAGGACTATGGCCAGCCGGGGCACGGCGCCTTTGAAGGCGAGATGACCTTCCATTTCACGCCCAATCCGGACGGCACGCTGTCCGGCGACGCCGACGGCAGTCCCATCAACTTCGGCTTCTACACCGGCGATGAGTTCTTCAAGGTGGACTTCCCGGCCGGTCCCGGCCGCTGGGAGGTTTGGGCCCATGTGGATCAGGAAGGATATATCGAGGGCATGATCTCCGTGGGCGGAAACAAGGGATTCCCCAACTTTGTCTACGGCAGGAAAATAGGCTGAAAAGCGCGCGGCTCGCTCCCGAAGAGGAGTGGGCCGCGTTCCGCTTGCAAAGAACGGAAACAGACGGTACAATGTGTTTGGACAAGATTTTGGACGAAAAACATGAAGAAACAGTGAACCCAGACACTTGAAATCGAAAAAACACCGGACTATAATTCTTTTAGGAGAGAGATATGACTGCTTTTTCAGAAAAAGTGAAAGCCGCCATTGAACAGTGCGGCATACCCATCGGCCTTTTGGCGGAGCGCAGCGGGATGTCCGCTTCCATGCTCTATAAGATCCAGAGCGGCGCGCGGCTCCCGGACAGCCTCGATACACTCAACCGGCTGATCAGCGCCATGGTCTGTTCTCTTCCGGAACAGCTGGAGCTGACCCAGGCCTATAAGATCGAACGGATCGGCATCAGCCGCTATGAGTACTATCAGGAATTCAAGGGTATACTGGCCGATATCGCGGATCTGGCGCCCACCATCCGGGAGCCCATGACGGATTCGGGAGCCAGGCTCCCGAGGACCATCGGCGGCCCCAGAAACGTCAATGCCGCGGTGCTGACCCTCCTGGAGCGGGAGGTCAGAAGAGACGGCGGTCAGATCGACATGATGACGCCGGTCCGGTATCACTACGGTCTGGACTGCGTGTCGCAGGTTCTGGCCAACTGCGATCCCGGCTTCCGCTGCATCCGGCATCTGTTCTGTCTCAAATCCTCCGGAACGGATGAGGCACTGCTCCATAATATGACAGCAATCCGCGCACTGCTGCCGCGAATGCTGAATCTGGAACGGTATGATCCCTGGTACAGCTATCTGCCTGATCCGGATGACCGCACCGTGCCGTTCCCTTATATCATCCTGACCTCCGAAGGTGTCCTGCTGCTGGATTCCATTCAGCACAACGCCATATTTCTGGATGACCCGGAAATCCTGGCCATGTACCACAGGAACTTTGAACTGTTGACCCATCGGTTCACCCCCGTGATGCATACGGGAGAAGGGACATTTCGGAACTATGTTTCCATCCATGCGAAGATCATTTCAAGCTTGAAGAAGCGGCCGCACCCGATCGCCATGGCGGCCCAGCCGTGTATTCTGCCCTGTATGCGATCGGAAGCGATAGGGAAATATGTGCCGGAGGATATCCTCCGGGACAATACAATGCTCGAAGGCATCCGGGATTTCTTTCGGGGATCCTCTGAGGGCGGATACACCACGTTCTTCACCATGGACGGACTTCAGCAGCTGCTGACGCAGGGCAAAATCATGGAGATGATCGGGCCGGATGTGCCGCGGATGGAACAGGAAGATATTCTCGACGCGCTGGAGGAGCTGATCCGCCGGGCCAAAGCCGGAAGAATCATTCCCTATATGTTCCGGCAGGAAATGTTCCAGGGAAGCACCCGGATGAGTCTGGGCCTTTACGGATCGGTCCTGTTTGTGGCATGCGACGTTCCGACCCGGAATCTGCTCTTCAATGATATGACCGAGGCCACTATGGCCCGGGTCCTGAAGGACTATTCAGAAGACGCGCTCCAGTTGGGAGATGTGTTTTCTCCGGAGGAGTCCATTCGGATCCTGGAACGTGAGGTCCGCCGCTTCCGAAAAGCGGCTACATAAATTTGCTACCTTTCCATAACCATAACTGACAGCAGGGCGTATGCATTGCATGCGCCCTGCTGTCACATCTGCAGGCCGGCTTTTTCGCCAGGAAGTACCTTGCGGAAGGCCTTTTTTTGTGATATAGTATGCTATAACACTTTTCTCACCGGATCTTTTTGAAAAAGGAGTTACTCGATCTTGAGCAGAAAAATGCGGAAAAACAGCTTTGTGGAGGGAACACTGGTGGCGTATGTCTCCATTGTGATCACAAAGCTGCTGGGTGCCCTTTACAGCATCCCGCTCTACAATATCATCGGGGAACAGGGCGGAGTGATCTACTCCTGTGCGTACAACATATACGCGCTGTTTCTCGACGTCTCCACCGCGGGGATCCCAATTGCGGTGAGCATTATTGTCAGCGAATACAACGCCCTGGAGCAGTACAAGTCCAAGGAAAAAGCGTATTCTGTGGCGCTCCGGGCGGTGCTTATCCTGTCGCTGACCTCGTTTGCGTTGCTGCAGCTCTTCGCGTGGCCTATCGGCAGATTCTTCCTGGACGACATGGACAAGGGCGTCAAGCCGGAGGCCATCGCCGCCGCCGTGCGGGTGGTGTCCTTCTGCCTGCTGGTGGCGCCGCTGCTGAGCATCAAGCGCGGCTATCTGCAGGGGCATAAGTTTATCGCTATCTCCTCCACCAGCCAGGTCATCGAGCAGATCGTGCGGATCGCGGTAGTCCTGACCGGCGTCTACGTGACCATCGTGCTCATGCGTATGAGCGATACGGTGGGTGTCTGCGTGGCTCTGTCCGGCGCAGCCATCGGCGCGCTGGCGGCCCTGATCTATCTGCAGGTGAAGTCCCGGGGAGTCCGGGAGACCGCCGATCCGGCTCTGGCGAAAGAGGAGCGGCCCGCGGAGACCTCGGAGATCCTCCGTAAAGTCCTCTCTTACTGCACGACCATCGTCATTATGTCTGTGTCCCTGAGTATCTATTCTCTTGTGGATATGAAGATGCTCCTGACCGGACTGCATCATCTGCGCTTCCCGGACCGGGATACGCAGGTCATCGCCTCTGTGGCCTCCACCTGGGCGCCCAAGATCGGCATGATCATCACCGCTCTGGCCATGGGACTGGTGAACAGCATCGCACCCCACATGGCCGAGAGCCGCACGGTGGGGGATCACAGCGGCATCAACTTCAAGCTCAATCAGGCGCTTGGGATCATCGTGCTGTTCGCGGTGCCTATGGGCGTCGGCATGATGCTCTTTGCAGAGCCGATATACCGGGTGTTCTACGGAAGCAGCGCCTACGGCTACCAGATCCTACGGGCCTATCTGGTGGTGACGATCATCGGCGGCATGGTCACAGTGACTAATATGTCCATGCAGAGCATCGGACGGGGCCGAACGGTTTGCATCGTAACGGTGATCGGGATCGTGGTCAACGCGTCTCTGGATCTTCCCATGATCTATCTTTTCGCGCGGATCGGGGTCCCGCCCTTCCTGGGGGCCATCGCCGCCAGCGTGATCGGCCAGATCACGGCCCTGACCCTGCTGCTTGGCTCCCTGAAACGGGTATACTACTTCAAGTACTTCCCGGTCCTGAAGGTGTTCCTGAAGGAGCTGCCTGCCCTTGCGGTCATGGCAGCTGTGGAGCTGGCGCTGATCCGGCTGTGGCCGGTGACGCCCACCCGGGGACTGTTCCTGGTGCTGCAGCTCGGGATCTTTGCTGCGTGCGGCGCGGCGGTCTATTTTGTCGTCGCGTATCTCACCGGCGCCGTCAACGACGTGATCGGCAGGGAGTCCATTGCCCGGGTCCTCGGAAAATTCAAACGGAGCTGAAATCAAAAACCTCCGGTTGCTGCGGCAGCCGGAGGTTTTTTGCCGATAAGACTGGAAAAAACGGGCATATGTGCTATAATAATTCTTAAGATACAGAGAGAGGAAGGAAGCAATGCGGAACGTGAAGTGGTATCTCAGGGCAGCGCTGCTGCTGCCGCTGGCCACGGTCAACTATCTGAAAACGCAGGGAACCAAAGGGCGGGCGATCCTCATTGGCGTGCCGGCTGCGCTGCTGGTGCTGATTCTTGCGCTGGCGCTCCATCACAGGGGCGGAAAGCCGGAAGCAGCGCCTGTCATGGCGGAGACATCTTCGATGGAGACCGCCACGGCGGAGATGACGCCGACACCGACACCGTCGCCATCACCGTCGCCGGTCAGGATCACCCTGAGCTTTGCCGGAGACTGCACCCTCGGCATGGATGATTATCTGGGGTATGAGGACAGCTTCAATCAGGCTTACGACCGGGAGGGACCAGCCTTCTTTCTGGAGAAGGTCAAGCCTATCTTCGCCACGGACGATCTGACGGTGGTCAATTTTGAGGGACCGCTGACAGAATCGACGGAAAAGGAGGACAAGAGCTTCGTCTTTAAGGGCCACGCGGAGTACGCCTCGGTCCTGACTGAAGGGGCGGTGGAGGCGGCGAATCTGGCCAACAACCACAGCCACGACTATGGAGACGAGGGGTTCGAAGACACGAAGACCGCACTGGATCAGGCCGGGATCACTCATTTCGGCTTTGAGGACGTGGCGATCGTGGATGTCGGCGGCGTAAAGGTCGGACTGACCGGCCAGTTTACCGTATATGAGAATCCACAGCATCTGGAGGATCTGCGGAACAACATCCAGACCCTGAAGGACCGGGGGGCGGAGGTGATCGTGGCCTGCCTCCACTGGGGCATGGAGAACGACAATACGCCGGATCCGGATCAGGTGGAGCTGGCTCACGCGGCCATCGACGCAGGGGCCCATCTGGTGATCGGCCACCATCCCCACGTTCTCCAGGGCGTAGAGGTCTATCAGGGCCGGTACATCGTATACAGCGTGGGGAATTTCTGCTTCGGCGGCAACTACAGCCCGCCGGATTATGACGCGATGATCTTTCAGCAGACCTTCACCATCCAGGATGGACAGGTTTTGACCGACGATCAGGTGGAGGTAATCCCGTGCCTGACGTCCTCAGCATCGGGCTACAACAACTTCCAGCCCATCCCCGCCGAAGGCGAGGAAAAGCAGCGGATCCTGGAAAAGCTCCGGGACATCAGCGACGGACTGGGAGAGATCAATATCTTTGAGGAATAATATGATCCAGAGGAGGAATCAGTATGTATTGCGGCAACTGCGGAACACAGTTTGAGGGCAAATTCTGCCCCCATTGCGGCACGCCGGCTCCGGCGGTTCAGGACCCGGCTTCCGATTCGGGCTTTACCCAGCAGGAGCAGCCCTATGATCCGTCGGTCTATGAGGTTCCGGAATCAGAGCCGAAACCGGCGAAGAAGCGCGGGAAACTGCTGGCTATCATTCTCGGTGTCATCGCCGGAATTGCAGTGATTGCTGCGGCGGTCGTGCTGCTGGGGGGGCTGCTGCCCAGACCGGGCGGCGGCAATGCCTACGTCTATCTCAACCGGGGAAAATACCAGATGATCACCGACATCAAAAAGGGCGAGGCGGTGCAGTTCGGCTCTTCCCGGTCAGACATCATCAACGAGCAGCTCCTCGCATTCACGGAGGACGGCAAATACATCTATTATTACACCAAGGTGGATGACAGCACTTATACCGGAACCCTGTGCCGGGCAGAGTACGGGAAGTTCAAGAAGGACGCGGACAAGAACGAGAAGTACATTGAGTCCATCGCAAACAACGTGAGGATCGGCTTCCGACTGCTGGAGTCCGGCGGTGTGCTCTATCAGAATGATTCCGGGAAACTGTATTATTATGACGGGAAGGAATCCGTCCAGATCGCCAGAGATGTAAACGGCTATTATTCCCAAGGGGCGGACTGGCTGTTCTACAGCAAGGGAGATTACGGGGACATGACGCTTTACGGCGTCGACCTGAAAACCCCGGAGGATTCGGTCAAGCTGGACAAGGGCGTTGCCTACATCATGTATGCAGAGGATCAGGACACTGTTTACTACTTCAAGGAACACACAGAGGGCAGATATTCCCAGGATCTCTATGTGGCAGGGCTGAACCGGGAGGCCGAACGGATTGCCTCAGACGCAACGGTGATGACCATTTCCGACGGCGCCGTGTACTATACCAGATCCAACGGCGACTCGGTCAGCATGTACCAGTTCGTGACCGACGACAAGGCCGCTACGGATTCCGGAATCACCGAGCCCATGATCTCGGACTATGAAATCCCCAACTATGTGATGAATATGATCCGGGAGAGCAATCCCCAGGAGAGTAGCTACCAGGGAAAAGAGCTCTACACCTCATGCACTCAGCCCCTCTACTGGTACGGCCAGGGCTCCGGCTGCTCCATGCAGGACGCCATGAACAGAACCTGGAACGGCAACAACGACGCGATCCACACCTCCACCCAGGCGTTCATCGACAAGTTCGGCACCACGGCGGATGAAAACGGATTCATCCTCGTGACCGATGAGGTGAAGACAGCGCTGAAGGACATCAACCAGTACGGCAGCACTGCTTCGGAGAATACCTGGCTGGATATGTGCTATGTGAAGGAACAGAGCGGCACTACCGTGGACTACGATGCCTATGACGCGGCCTGCCAGGTCTACTACGATGCTGCGGACCGGATTCATCTGCGGGAGGAGCTCCAGAACCCGGAGAACGATCTGCCGCTTTATACGCTGGAGCGCTATCAAAACGGAATGGCGGAGACCGTCTGCGACAATGTACTCTTCTACAGTTCCAACGGCGGCGCCATACTGGTCTGCACGCCGGATCAGATCACGGAGCGCAAGAGCATTGACACCGCCTATTCCCCCATTGATCTGCGGGACAGCCTGCGGGGCATGGCGGAATACAGCGTAGTGTTTGGAGACAGTACCGCCGTGTATTCCATGTCGGATCAGGCGGCGGACGCGCTCTATGATGCCATGCAGGCAGGATATGTGAACTTCTATACAGGCGATGGGAACGTATTCCTGGACGGCAACTATGGAGAAATCTTCGCGGTGGAACGGGACGGGACAACGATCACCGGTCTGACCTCCATTGATGATGAGGATGCCCATGTGGCGGGGATCTACAACGGTGTGCTCTATTTTACGAAGGACCTCCACAGCCGGGACGGCAATTCCTACGGGGATCTGTACTCCTACTCCGGTGGTAAGGCCGAAAAACTGGCGCAGGATATACTAATTGGCAGCACCCGGATCTACGAGGACGGCGTACTGGAAGCGGTCACGGACTTCCAGTATTACGACGGGCTGGAATTTGAGATCACACTGATCTCGCCGGACGGGGAGAAGACAAAGCTGGATGATGAAATCAGCCTGCTGATCCGGACGGGTCCCTCGGAATACCTCTTCATCTCCGACGGAGATCTGTACCGCTATGACGGAAAGGAAAAAACCAAGGTCCAAACCAACGTGGACTATATCTGGACCAGGACCACCGAGCCGTACTATGATATCAGTGGCGGAAACAGTCCGATGAATGGATATTGGTGATAAACAGACAGCAGGACATCCGAACGGATGTCCTGCTGTTTTAGTCGGGTGACGTTATTTTGCGGAAGTGGAGCTGTGGGCGTCGCGCCATGCGCCGGGCGTCATCTCCTCATAGCGCTTAAAGGAGCGGGTCAGCGTAAACCGGCTGGAGAACCCGACCTGCAGGGCGATTTCGTCCAGAGACAGGTCTGTCTCCAGGAGCAGGGCCTTTGCCTTGCGGAGCCGGGCGTCATGGATGTGATCGACAACGCCCATCCCGGTGTTCTGCCGGAGCATCCGGCTCACATAGGATGCGCTGACGCCCAGCGCGTCCCCGATCATTTCCGCGCTGATCCCGGGGTCGTCATAGTGCGACGAGATGAAGTCCAGCGCCTTTGTGACCTTGTCGGAGCGCTGGCGCTGCTCCGATTCCTCGTAGGTGCGAAGGGTCTGGATCAGGACCGTACACTGATCCCGGAGCTTCTGGGCGGAGGTCAGATCCATGAGCTTGCGGTACTGGGCGACCACCTCGGCCTCCTCCGCCTCGTAGTCCACCACGGAGATGGAACAGGCGGAGAGCATCTGCTCCATGTGCATAACCAGACGGTTTTTCAGAAGATCCGGGTACCGGGAAGCGGTCCGCAGTTCCAGATCCATGAAGCTGTCCATGACGCTTTCCATCTGTTCAAAGTTCCGGTTGGTGACGGCCTGCATAAACCGCTTTTCCAGCTCCGTCCGCAGCAGCTTGTCGCTCAGCTCCACCGGGTTTTCAGCCTGGTCGTAGGCGTTCTTTACCGGACTGCTGTCGCCCATCAGTTCCGCGTAGGAGGTCAGCTCCAGCGCCTCCTGCCGCGCCTTGACGATGTTCTCCCGACCGTTGTAGACGGTGCTGACTACGGCGCCGCAGATCAGACCGTGACTGTCAAGGTCGGAGATGGCCGCCTGAAGGCCGCGGCAGATCTCTGCCACCCGTTCCCGGGAGGAGGCGTCCAGATCCCGGGCGTCGATCCCGGTCACGTTGATGAGGATCTCCATGCCGTCGAGCGCCGGGACGAAATAGGGCAGGCACTGGGGCATCAGGCGGGCGGACACGTATTCCCGCATCCACAGGTCCACCTGAAGGAACTCAGTATGAGGAATGTGCTCGTCCCCGCATTCCGGAAGATATCCGCTGAAGTCGATGCACTGAAGCTCCGCCACCGCGAAGTAATCGCTTTGGCATCCCGGCAGCGCCACAGTAAGATCGCCCTCCGGCGGCACGTCCCCGGACAGAAGTTTTTCCAGAAGTCTGGTCCGGCAGGCTCGGTCCAGCTCCAGATTGCTGTGCAGGAGTCTTCCGTAATACCGGTATCCGGCGAGTCCTCCGACGCAGGCTGCCGCCAGCGCCAGAAGAACGCCCAGATACAGCCGGAAGGAGCCGAGGACAGCTGCCGCACAGCCAAAAAACAGGACCCATCCGGCACAGATCCAGGCGATCCGGTTCGGCGAAAGAAACGCGCCGCGGTTCGACGACTGCTGTTCCATGAGAAGCCCCCCTTTCTTCTGGTGTATTCTATCACATCCGGCACGGGTTTTGCAATCTCCCGTTTGACCTGCAGCGTCCGTGATTTTTCACACCATCAAAGAAAACGGGACTCCGTGTTTTGTCATTTCCATGTATTGCACGGAATTCGAACCTTTTGTACAATAATTATAGAAGGTGATTCTATGAAGAAAATCGCGCCGCTACTGATCATTTTGGCGGGCTGCCTCTGGGGGACCATGGGGCTGTTTGTGCGGCATCTGAACCAGATGGGCCTTGCGTCCATGGAGATCGTGACGCTGCGGAATATTCTGGCGGTCCTGATCCTGTTTCCCGGTACGGCGCTGAAGGACCGTACGCTGCTGCGGATCCGCCCGGAGAATCTCTGGCCGCTGATCTGCTCCGGCATATTCAGCATTGTGTTTTTCAACTACTGCTATTTTTCCACGATTGCGCGGATGAATCTCTCCGCAGCGGCCATTCTGCTGTACACGGCGCCGATCTTCGTGATGCTAATGAGCCTGGTCCTGTTCCGGGAACGGATCACCGGGAGAAAGCTTCTGGCGCTGATGATGGCCTTTTCCGGATGCTGTCTGGTCAGCGGCATTTTCTCCGCGGCCCAGGCGCTGACTGTGAGCGGCGTGCTGCTGGGCCTTGGCTCCGGGTTTGGGTACGCGCTTTACAGCATCTTTTCCCGGTTCAGCCTCAATCAGGGACTGAGCAGCATCACGATCACCGATTACACATTTCTGTTCGCTGCTGTGGGTAGCGCCTTTCTGGCGGACTTCCGCACCATCGCGGCGGCCCTTGAAGCCCATGGGTTTGTGTTGGCGGGATTTCTGATCCTATATTGCATCGTGACCACGGTCCTGCCGTATCTGCTCTATACGGCCGGACTGAGCATGGTGGAAAACGGACCGGCCTCCGTTCTGGCCTCGGTGGAGCCGGTGGTGGCCACTCTGCTGGGCCTTTTGGTGTTCGGGGAGACGCCCACCGTGCAGGCGCTGATCGGCATGTGCCTGGTGCTGCTGGCGCTGGTCCTGCTGAGCATCGGCGGAGGGAGAAAAACGGAAACAGAACAGCTGTGAGTTTTTTTCGAAAAAACCTTGACTTTTCCGGACAACATGATATAATAATCCTCGCATCTGGACGATTAGCTCAGCTGGTAGAGCATTCGCTTGACGTGCGAAGGGTCAGCGGTTCGAGTCCGTTATCGTCCACCATACATGAGAAATCCGAACTTTCGGCCGGTGGGCCAGGGGTTCGGATTTCTTGTTTATATCACCGATATTGTGATCCGCGACATCTGAATATGCTGTGTCTAAGCCCGGGAACGCTCTATTTGCGCTCCCGGGCTTTTTTCACACATTCGACTTCTTCTCCCCCGCTCCGTATAATGAAATCACAAATGACAAAGGAGTTGAATGTGATGAAATCAAGATTTGAAGAGATGGGTGGAACTTACACAGAGATCGACGGCATCTTCTATCCGAACCTTGCCCTGCCGGAGCCGGAAACCAGGCCTATCGGGAAATGGGGAATGTTGCATGAGGCACACCTGCGGGAACACAAGCCTTTCACTTACATCAACCTGCTCACAACCTGCAAATTGGACTGCTATCTGGCTGACATCCATGAGCAGGCGGTGGAGATGATGGACCGGATGATCACGCAAATGGCAAAAGCTGAGGGTGTCACCGAAGAACTGAAAGCCACCGATCAGATGGAATGGGTCAGGAGGATGAACTGTATCCATAATCAGGCGGAGGAGGTGGTAAAGGCTGACCTGATCTATGTGTAAGGGGATGACTGTTCAGTTGCAAGGCGCCACATTTACGCATACTTAACAAAACATTCCCTTTGATTCTGATATTGCCCGAATCGGACCCGATGTGATATAATACCTTTACGTTAAGATACGATCGTCATTGAGGAAGGATAGGCATGGAAACACGGTATACGATTCGACCACGCGAAGCTGCCTCGGAATCGATACAGGCATATATTCTTGAGAATCAGCTGTGTGCGGGAGATCGGCTTCCCTCAGAACGGGAAATGTGCAGCATGTGGAACCTGAACCGCAGCACCCTTCGATCCGCTTTGGCCCGCTTTGTCAGAAGTGGAATTTTGGAAGTCCGTCAGGGTTCCGGGATCTTTTATATTGGTCCAAAATACCAGAGGAAGCTCCAGGGGCTGAAGTCTTTCAAGGCAGAAACCACACTTCAGGCCCGCGCCCATGAAAGCAGGCTGCTGTCTCTGGAAAAGTTGGAGTGTGATAAACGGCTTTCACGGGTATTTCAGACCATACTGGGCACACCGCTTTGGCATTTGTCCCGGCTCCGGCTGGCCGAAGGCATTCCGTTGGAGATCGAAAGCTCTTATTTTTTGGCGGACCGGTTTCCGGGGATCGACCGGTATGATTTTGTCCATGATTCCCTTTATCGGGTCTTTGAAGAGGAATACGGGATCATACCAACCCAAGGAGACGAAACAATTACAGCGACCAGAGCCGGTGCAGAAGCCGCATTGCTTGCAATACCTGATGAGGCGCCGATATTCCGCATAGAAAGCCGCACTTACGACCAGTATGGTCAGTTCCTTGAATACTGTCGTGCCGTTGCCCGGCCTGATCGGGTGCAGCTCATCAGCCATATGGATCGTATTTCCGGAGAGGAGGGCGGCCTGTGAGTGAGGAAAGGATCAATTACCAATCCCCACTGTATTTGCAGCTGCGGGAAGTCATTCGAGGGAAAATCGAAAGTGGAGAATATCCGCCCGGGACCGCGATTCCCTCTGAGCATACACTGGCAGAAACCTATGGGATTCACCGCCTGTCTGTACGTTCCGCAATTTCTGCGCTCATTTACGAAGGCCTCCTGAAGAGCGTACAGGGAAAAGGCGTTTTCGTAACCGGGGAGAAGGATGAGCGAGATCTGGAGACGATCGGCGGGTTTAAGCAGACCATGGAACAGCTTGGACATAAGCCCTCCACCCGCATGATCACAAAAGCGCTGCGTCCGGCTGGGAACTATTATGGCGCAATGCTCCAAGTATCCCCCGATGCTCCGGTGTTCTATATCAAACGCGTCTGCTACAGCGAACATCAGCCCTACTCCCTTGAGGAGATCTATATTCCCCAGGCCATAATTCCTGAAATGCCCCATGTAGATCTGGAGGTTTTCTCTCTTTATGAGATCTATGCCTTCTACGGGATCGAAATCACCCATGTGGACGAGATGCTGGAGCTGGAAGAACTGGATGCGGGAAAGGCACGTCTGCTGGATCTGGACCCCTCCGATGCCGTTATGAAGTTCGAGGGAATCAGCTACGACCAGCAAGGCCGCATCGTGGAATTTGCCCGGACCTACACCAGAAGCGACCGCTGCAGTTTCACTGTGCACTATCAAAAATAACGAGGCAAGAGGAAGCCGCCCCGGCGTATCACATGTTGATACACCGGGGCGGCTTCCTGCACGCTGCAAGGCATACGTTTTCACGTGAATTTTATACCAATTAATAAATGGTAGGAGCCATTCTGGCCCAAAGAGGTTTCGTCCCCTTCCGGCCTGCTAAAATTGGTATGAAAAATATGCGAATAAAGAACCAATTTCGGCAATAATGCAACAATATGTTGCTGTAAAATTTCGCAAGCAGCCGTCGCAAACTGGTATAATATTATTGACAAGTTATATGTATTGGTGCTATATTAAAGAATAGCTAAGGCCCCTTATTATTTGAACCCGGCACTGTTTCCGGAGAAAGAAGGAGTGATCCCTATGAAGATCTTAAAGTGTTTGATCCCTGTCATTCTGGTCCTGTCCATACTGGCCGGATGCGGAAGCGGGGCTGCCTCGGAGGCATCGGCTGTTCCTGAGGCAGATTCACAGGCGCAAAGCGCCACTGCTGAGGGAGCGGAGGCGCCCGGTGGGGACTATAAGGTTCTGAATGTGGGCCGCATGTCCGAGCTGTTTGACATGGACTCCACCATTGCCACCGAAGCGGACTGCCTGGAAGTCATCGAAGCGATCATTGAGCCGCTGTTTGTCACCGCAGCGGACGGTACGCCGGTAAACGCCTTGTGTGAGAGCTATGAGATGAACGAGGAAGGCACAGAATATACCTTCCACATCCGTCCGGAGGCCAACTGGATGAACGGCGAGCCTGTGACTGCACACGATTTTGTCTACGCCTGGCGCCGTCTGGTGGACCCTGGCACTGCCTCTGAGTACAGCTTCATGATGGAAGTTGCGGCGGTGAAGAATGCCACGCCCATCATCTCCGGTGAGAAGCCCATCGAGGAGCTGGGCGTCACCGCCACAGATGACAAGACCCTTTTTGTAGAACTGGACCGTCCGGTTACATATTTCCTGAACCTGATGACCTTCCCCAGCTTCTGCCCCATCAATGAGGCCTATGCCACCGAAAAGGGCACGGAATATGCGCTGGGCGCCGAAAACCTGCTGTGCTGCGGTCCCTTCTATATGTCGGCCTGGGACGTGGGCGGCAACACCTATCAGCTAAAGAAGAATCCCACCTATTACGATGCGGACAACGTGAAGCTGGATGAGATCAACTTCCAGATTATCAAGGACCCGCAGCAGACCATGCTGGCCTATGAAAACGGCACCCTGGACTACGTCCGGCTCTCCGGCGATCAGATCGCCAAATATGAGACCATGGACGGCTTCACCCGCATCGAGGAGGGCTATCTCTGGTATCTCTCCCCCAATCTCAACCCCAAGAGCGAGGAGTATTCCTGCGGACTGGAGAACGAGAACCTGCGCAAGGCCATCGCGCTGAGCTACGACAAGGATGTGATCTGCTTTGACATCCTACAGGACGGTTCCACACCGGCGGACTTCGCCATTCCCAATAAGCTGGCCATCGGCCCGGACGGAAAGGATTTCCGGGAGACCACCGGAACGTACCTGCAGACCGACAAGGAAAAGGCACAGGAGTACTGGGAGGAAGCCAAGAAGGAACTGGGCGTCAGCGAGGTCTCCATCGAGCTGCTCTATGACGACTCCGATTCCACCCCTCTGATCGCGCAGTTCCTCCAGAGTGAGATCGAAAACAACCTGCCCGGCGTGCATCTTACCCTGAAGGCTCAGCCTAAAAAGAGCCGTACGGAGCTGATGCAGAACCGGGAATACCAGCTGGGCCTGACCCGCTGGGGCCCGGACTATGCTGATCCCATGACCTATCTGGACATGTGGACCACTGGCTCCACCTACAACTACGGCGAGTGGAGCAACGAGGAGTACGACAAGCTCATTGACGACGCCAACGATGCCCTGGCCAACGATCCGGCAGCCCGGTGGGAGGCCCTGAAGCAGGCGGAAGCGCTGGTCATGGAGCACGCTGTGATCCTTCCCGTCTACCAGAAGGGTACCGCCGCCATGGTGCGGCCCGGTATCACCGGTCTCGCGTTCTTCCCGGTGGGTGTCGGCACAATTTACAAGGATGTTGACGTAAACTACTGATCCAACACTCTCCGCAGCAGGGCGGCCGCAGTCACAGTGCCGCGGCCGCCCTTTTACTCCAATGTGGAAGGAATGAGTGCCCATGCTCAAATACATTGCCAAGCGGGTGATGATCTCCGTGATCACAATCCTGATCATCCTTGCGGCTTTGTTTACCATGCTCCACAGTATGCCCGGTAGCCCCTTTAATGACGAAAAGATCACAGAGGTGCAGCGGGCAAACCTGGAGGCAAAATACGGGCTGGACCAGCCCCTGCCAGTCCAGTTTGGCAACTATCTGAAAGCCATGCTCACCGGCGACTTTGGCGTGTCCTATGTGATCCAGAAGAATATGCCCATCTCGGAGCTGCTCCGGGCCAGAATCCCGGTATCCATCCGAATCGGTCTTCAGGCGGTGATCCTGGGGTCGGTCATCGGACTCCTGATGGGAATCCTCGCGGCGTTGAAACGCAACTCGCCCATTGATACCTCTGCCACCGTGATCTCGGTCATCGGGGTCGCGTTTCCGTCCTATGTGTTCGCCATGGCCATGAGCTACTTCATCGGATTCCGATTGGGGTGGCTGCCGCTTCTGTACAGCACCACGGAGGCCATGCGTTCCACGGTCATGCCGACGATCTCCCTGAGCTTCTTCTCCATGGCAACCGTGGCCCGGTTTGCCCGGACAGAGATGGTGGACGTCATGGGCAGCGATTACATGCTTCTGGCGGACTCCAAGGGCATCTCTTCCTTCCGGCTGCTGGGTGTTCACGGCCTGCGGAACGCGCTGATTCCCATCGTCACGGTGCTGGCGCCGCTGACGGTGGAGCTGATGACCGGCTCCCTGGTGGTGGAGCAGATTTTCGCCATTCCGGGGATCGGGTCCCTGCTGGTCTCTGCGATCCAGTTCAACGACTACAATGTGGTTCTGGCCGTGGTATTCGTGTACAGTGTGATGTTTATCGCTGTGATGCTGGCAGTAGACATTCTTTACGGCGTGATCGACCCGAGAATCCGGCTGGCAAAGGAGGACGGATAAGCGATGATGACTGCGAAACAGTATGCCGCCTCCGTGGAACGGGAAGACTTTGTGCTGGCCAACCGGCATGATCTGGGCGTGGACAAGGTCTACGGGTCCCAAAGCTTCTGGCGGGACGCCCTTGGCCGTTTCGTGAAAAACAAGGGTGCGGTCTTTGGACTTGTGATGATTGTTCTGATTGTGATCATGGCCTTTGCCGGACCGGCGCTCAGCGGATACGATTATCGGACCCAGGACATGGCTCAACGTAATCTGCCGCCCCATGTCGCCGGTTGGGAATCGGTCCCGTTCTTCTCCGGCGTGTCCACGGACTATTCCAGCGGAACGCCGGTGCGGACGGATATGTACGAGCTGAAAGGGATCCGGGATGTGACCCATATCTTCGGCACAGACGCACTGGGGCGGGATCAGTTCGCCCGGGTATGGACCGGGACTCGTGTGTCCCTCTATGTGGCGCTGGTGGCGATCCTCATTGACACCTTTATCGGCATGAGTTTTGGACTGGTGTCCGGCTACTTTGGCGGCCGCGTGGACTTCTTTCTCCAACGGATCGTGGAGATCCTGTCCACGATCCCCACCACGGTGATCGTTACGCTGCTGATCGTCGTGATGAAGCCGGGGCTTGCCAGCATCACCATTGCCCTGATGATCACGGAGTGGATCGGCATGAGCCGGGTCACCCGGGCTCAGACCCTGCGTCTGAAGGAGCAGGAATTCGTGCTGGCCTCCCGGACCCTGGGAGAATCCACCCCCGCCATTATCTTCCGGGAGATCCTTCCGAATATCTTTGGGCAGATCATTGTTATGTGCATGATGACGATCCCGAATGCCATCTTTACCGAAGCGTTTCTGGCCTTCATCGGACTGGGTATTCCCGCACCGCTGGCCAGCCTTGGCTCCCTGATCAGCGACGGCTTCAAGTCCATGACCATGTATCCCTTCCTGGTGGCCTGGCCGGTGATCGTCCTTGCGCTGCTGATGCTCAGCTTCAACCTGATGGCCGATGGGCTGCGGGATGCTTTTGATCCCAAAATGAAGGAGATGTGATACCTGTGGAGAAAACACTTACCATTCGGGACCTGTCGGTCTCCTTCCAGGCCACAGGCGGCACAGTCCGGGCAGTCCGGGGCGTGGATCTGGATCTGTATCAGGGCGAAACCCTTGCCATCGTGGGAGAATCCGGTTCCGGGAAGAGTGTCACCGTCAAGGCCATCATGGGGATCGTCAGTTCCAATCAGACCATTGACAGCGGCTCCATCTGCTACCGCTTCCAGCAGGACGGCGAATGGACCGAGACGGAGCTTCTGAATCTCAGCCGGAATGAAATGCGGCAGAAGATCAACGGCACCCATATTGCCATGGTATTTCAGGACCCCATGACCAGCCTGGATCCGACCATGAGCATCGGGATGCAGCTGATGGAGGGAATGATGCACCACCTGCACTATTCCAAGGCCCAGGCCCGGGAGCGGGCGCTGGAGCTTTTGAATATGGTGGGGATCACCGACGCGGAAAAACGGATGAAGAACTACCCCCATCAGCTCTCCGGCGGCATGCGGCAGCGGGTGGTGATCGCCATTGCCCTGTCCTGCCGGCCGGATATCCTGATCTGTGATGAGCCCACCACGGCCCTGGACGTCACGATCCAGGCCAAGATCCTGGAGCTCATCCAGGAGATTCAAAAGAAAACTGGCATATCCGTCATCTACATCACCCATGATCTGGGGGTAGTGGCCAAGGTGGCGGACTATGTGGCGGTGATGTACGCAGGCCGGATCGTGGAGAAGGGCACCGTGGAGGACATCTTCTACGATCCCAGACATCCCTATACTTGGGGCCTGCTGTCCAGTATGCCGGACATCTCCACAGACGCGCCGGACCGGCTGTATACGATTCCCGGTTCGCCGCCGAATATGGTGGATCTTCCCGCCGGGGACCCCTTTGCACCCAGGAATCCATTCGCACTGGAGGCGGACTTCAAAGCGGAGCCGCCCACCTTCCAGATCAGTCCCACCCACTATGCCGCGACCTGGCTGCTGGATGACCGGGCCCCGCAGGTGGAGATGCCTGAATCCCTTAGAAGCCGGATCCAGGCCATGACGGAAGGAGGCGGCGCCCGTGTCTGAACATCTTCTGGAGGTCCGGGATCTGAAGCAATACTTCCGGGTCAGCAAAAAGTATACCGTCAAAGCCGTGGACGGGGTGTCCTTCCACATTGACGCCGGAGAGACCTACGGGCTGGTGGGAGAGTCCGGCTCCGGCAAGTCCACCATCGGCCGTTCCATCATTCGGCTATACACACCGACTTCGGGCACGGTGACCTTCGAAGGAGTCGAGATCTCCGGCGCTTTGGGTGCAAAGGAAACAAAGCATCTTCGTACCAGGATGCAGATGATCTTCCAGGATCCCATGGCCTGCCTGAATCCAAGGAAGAAGGTGGGCGATATTATCGCCCAGGGACTGGATATCCATCATCTCTACCGTGACCGGGAGGAGCGGCAGGAAAAGGTTTACCGGATCATGGAAAAGATGGGGCTGGACCGGGAGCACGCCGGCCGCTATCCCCATCAGTTCTCCGGTGGTCAGCGCCAGCGGATTGGCATCGCCCGGGCATTGGTTATGGAGCCGAAGCTGGTCATTGCGGACGAGCCGATCTCAGCCCTGGACGTTTCCATTCAGGCTCAGGTGGTGAATCTGATGAAGGATCTGCAGGGCGAGCTTGGAGCGGCCTATCTGTTTATCGCCCATGATCTTTCCATGGTGAAATACATCTCCGACCGGATCGGCGTGCTGCATCTGGGACATCTGGTGGAAACCGGCACCACCCGGGATATCTTTGAAAGGCCCATTCATCCATATACGAAGAGCCTGCTCTCTGCCATTCCTCACGCAGACCCCCGGGTGGAAAAGCAGCGGGTGGCCATCGGCTATGACTATAAGACCTCCGGGATCGACTATACCCTGGGCACCTATCACAGTCTGTCGGAAACCCACACGGTACTCTGCACCGACGAAGAATATGCAAAGTGGACGCGCGTATAAAGAAAAAGAACACATCCGGAGAGGCTGTCTTGGTCTCTCCGGATGCTTTTTGTCTCAATAGTCGAATTGCCGGTAGTAGCGCCGTATGGAAAGCGGATGCCGCAGAAACAGCTCCATATACGCGTCCACACGGTTGTTGACAGCATGCATCACAAGATGGGAGATGCTGCCCCGAAACTCGGGCCGGATGCCGGGGAGCTCCAGCTCGGCGGTATCGATGATCGTGTAGTTGGCGCATACCTGGGGCAGGAACCGGGCAACCCGCTCCGCCAGCGGCCGCTGCTCGTCCTCTCCGATAAACAGCGTCACCGGCGTATCTGCCACAATGATCTCCTGCATACCGTGGAAGAATTCCTGGCAGCTGATGGATTTGGTGCGGATCCACATCTGTTCTTCCCAATAGCACATGGCGTAGGAATAGGTGGCGCCGTACTGGTTTCCGGAACCGATGAAATAGTGCGGGAGATCGGGATGGGCCCGGAGGAAGGCGACCTTTTTCTCCGCCCAGTCATAGGCCCAGGCATCCGCGGCCTTCTCCACATCCGCCAGATTTTGCGCCAGATGGGCCTCCATCTCCTGATTGTATACCTCGTACTGGGGGAACTCACCGTTTTTGTACATCAGATAGTTGGCGACCATGTAGAATTTCAGCTGCTCGTTTTTCGGGTAGAGGATCAGGTAATCCTGCTTTTCCGGCCGGGTCAGGATGGAGCCGGGGGTGTCAATAAATGCGAAGATCCTTGCACCGATCTCCCGGACCCGGTCCACCAGCTCCACCATTTCCTTGGTATTTCCGGAGACAGAGGAATAGACGACGACGGAACGGTCTGTGAAGCGCCGGTTCCCGGTGGTCAGAAATTCCGCGGCGTTCTCCACAAAGACAGGAAGCCGGGATCTGCCGCGCATATAGACCTCCACCTGCATGCCGGAGGCATAGGTGCCGCCGATTCCCACAAAATAGATCCCGTCGAAGCCGTCCTCCCAGATTCGGTCGATGACCGCTTCAATCTGAGGGCGAAGGGCCAGAGCGCCCTGAACGCTACTGACCAATTCCTCCTCGCTGAAATTCCGCAGGCAAGGACCGCTTGGTTCCTGCCATGCCTTGCTTGCATATCTCATTGCTACCGCTCCTTCCGAATAGTCAGTAATAAATCATGTCCAGGAGGCTGAGCCCGAGGAAGAACCGGATCGCCTGCTGGATGGCCCGGTCCCAGTAGGGCCAGGCGTGCTCACCCGGGGCCTCCATGTAGACGTGGCCGTAGCCGGCCTCCTCCGCCGCGCTGCGAAAGCGCTGATTGTTCTCATAGAGGAAATCCTCTGTGCCGCAAAGCTGGAGCAGGCGGGGGCGGTTGGGATCCGAGGCAGCCTGCCGGACCAAGGCGATCACATCATCCTCCGTCCCGGCCACTTTCGTTGTCCCGCGGAGAAAGTGGAACTCCCCGGGCTCCATATCCGTCCACTCCCCGCGAACCACCTGCCGGATCAGCGCCGGATAGTCCAGCACCCCGGAGAGACTGGCGATGGCGCCGAACCGGGAGGGCCTGCGGAGGCCGATCTTTACCGCCCCGTATCCGCCCATGCTCTCGCCGGCAATGAAGGTGTTCTCCCGTCGGGTATCCAGCCGGAACCAGGTGTGGCAGATGCCAGGCAGCTCATCGGCAATGTAGGAAAAGTACCGGCTTCCTGCCGTCTGGTCGCAGTAGAAGCTTCGGTCCACCTCCGGCATGATCACAATAAAATTGTATTTTTTTGCGTAGTATTCGATTTTGGTAAACCGGACCCACTCATCGCTGTTGCCTCCCAGACCGTGGAGCAGATAGAGGACCTTCGGTGAACCCGGATACTCCAAAGTGACATCCTCGGATTCCTCCGGGAAAATGATCCCCAGACGGGTGTTGCGCCGAAGCGCCCGGGAATAGAAATCTCCACTGAACACGCCCATGAAGCGCCTCCTTACCGGTTGAAATGCACGCTGAAATCACATTTGTCTCCCCGGACGAAATTCCGGTTGAATTCGATGGCCCGGTTCTGCACGTCGTAGGTCGTGCACTGAAACATCATCACCGGCTCGCCCGGCTCCATGCCCAGGACCCGGATGTCGTTCTGCTCCAGATGGACAATATCCAGCGTCTGGACCGCCCGCTCCACCTGAATGCCGTACATCCCGTATATCTCATAGATGGAGAAAACCGTGAGGTCGATGCCGTCCAGCTTGGGCACCACATATTTGGGAATGAAGATCTCCTCCAGCGAGACCGGCTCGCGATCCGCATAGCACAATCGCTTGATATAGTAGATGTCGTCCTCCGGGTGGATCCCGAAGGTGAGGCTGTGTTTCAGCCCGGCCTTCTGAAGCTGCCGGGCCATGATCCGGAAGGAGGGCGTCACATGCTTCTCCAGCATGGTCTGCGTAAAGCCCTGCAGCTCGTCCAGATTCCGCTTCATCTTGGGACTGCAGACGAACAGTCCTTTCCCGGGGACCTGCCGGAGCAGGCCCTCCCGGACCAGGGCGTGGATGGCGCTCTGGACCTGATGGCTGCTGACGGAGTAGGTTTCCGCAAGCTCCGTCTCGCCGGGAATTGTCATGCCGAGGGGGTAGGCGCCGGACTCAATGCGGCTTCGAAGGATCTCCCGGAAGGTGCGCTCGGGATATGCTGTTTCGTTCATGGCATCCATCCTCACCAGCCGCCGAAGTAGCCCAGCGTTTCAGTGGCGCAGGCCGCACCGGCGCGCATACATGCAAGGATCGGTTTTCCGTCCTGCAGCGCGTAGAGGAAGCCTGCGATATAGCTGTCACCGGCGCCCATGCTGTCCACGACATGATCACAGGGGACGATTCCAAACCGGTGGAATTCACTGCCATCAAAGCAGATACTGCCCTCCACGCCCAGCATGGCGGTCACCAGTTTCGGGCCTTTTTCCCAGAGGGCACGGATCGTTTCACGCAGCAACGGTGTGTCCCCGTCGTCACTGGAGAAGAACAGGTAGTCCGTATACGGTATGGCGGTCTGGGCCGCGGGATCCTCCGGCCGGGTGGCGCAGTCAAAGGCGGTTTTCATGCCGCGGGCCTTGAGCGCCGCGAACTGATCTTCCACCTTGCCCCACAGATCGCAGATCACCATGTCGTGGGTGCAGATGAAGTCCAGATCCCCGTCGGAGAGGCGGTATTCGGCCAGAACGCCTTCGTCATAGTCCCCGAAAACGCGCTCCCCGTCCACCAGCGTCACCTGGGACACCGCTGTCGCGCCGGGCTTCGTATAAAGGTGCGATACGTCCACGCCCTTGCCGGCAATGGCCTGCCGCATCATCTCCCCGCCCGGGTCGTCGCCCACGGGGCCGATATAGGAGGCCTGCCCGCCCAGGCGTACCGTATAGACCGCCATATTCACCGGTCCGCCGCCGGGGTATCCCGTCCCGCCGCCGATATTCGTATAGTAATCGATGCAGTTGCTTCCCACTGCTGCCAGCTTCATCTTGTAAGTCACCCTTTCGATTGGTTATGTACCGCGCCGAAGGACGCTGGAAAAGCGAACCTTATCATATCGTACCACAGACTTAAAATACTCGATGGTCCTGCCCTCCGCATTCATGCTGGTTCCCGAGAGGAAAAACAGCGGACATTCCTCCGGAACCTCCAGAAGCGCAGCTTCTTCCTCCGTGGCGTAAGTGATGCCGATATGTTCGCTGCCCTGCACGGGGTTTACTCCAAGTGCGCCCAGAGCCTGATACAAAGACCCCTTGCGATAGTCCCCGTTTTCGATCCCCGGGCATACCTCATGATCCAGATAGCAGGTCTCGATGGTGAACGGCACATTGTCCAGAAAACGGAGACGGCGCAGGAAAAAGACCGGGTGGCCGGGGGCGCAGCCCAGTTTCCCGGAAAGCCATGCACTGCACTCGGCGATTCGCAGATCCAGTACCTGACTCCGGATCATACGCCCTGCATCCCGCACCGTCTCCGTCAGGGAACGGGCATCCTGCAGATCCCGCTCCAGCTTTGGGGGAGCCACAAAGGTTCCGGAGCCAAGGACGCTGTACAGCCAGCCTTCTTCCGTCAGTCTTCGAATGGCGGTTCGAAGGGTGCTCCGATTAAGCCCCCACATTTCGCACATGGCCCGTTCGCTGGGAAGCCGGTCATGGGGGGACAGGTTCTGACTTCGGATATAGCATTCGATCAGTTCTGCCGCCGCATCCCGCGGGCGGCTCCCGGATGCCTTTCGCATGTACGCACCTTCCTTCTGCATCAGCCCCTGCCGCTCCGACGAGCGGCAGGGGTGCGGTAATGGGCATACGATCGTTCAGAAACAGATCAGGCGTTTTCCTTCTTGTTCTTGCGATCCCAGAAATAGAAGGCGGGCAGGCCGGTGCCGATGGCAATCACGGCGCACAGGATCGCGGGGATGGGAGCGTAGGTCAGTTCGCCCCAGATCAGCGTCAGGGTCATGATGCTGGCAATGATCGGCATGATGTATCCGCCGGGCATATGATAACTGGGCTTGTAGTGCTCTTTCCGGCGCAGAACGAAGATCGTGCAGAATGTAGCCACATTCTTGAACAACGCAACCATGGTGAAGTAGCCAAGCAGGCTGCTGAGATTGGTAGCAAAGATCAAAATGATAGCAACGGCACACTGGATGAGGATCGAGAAATAGGGAGTTTCGTATTTCGGATGAACCTTGGCGAAGGACTTGAAGAACAGATTGTCTTTGGCCATGGCGTACTCGATCCGGGGCTGGAACATGATGCAGCTGGAGAGGGAGCCGATGACCACGATGATGGCCATGATAGCCACAGCCGTGCCGGCGAAGTGACCGATGCCGGGGAGCTTGGAGGCCAGAAGTGCGATGGGGGCGTCGGAAGCAGCCAACTCATCCACGGAGAGAATGCCAGATGCCACAAAGGTCAGTCCGCCGTAGAGAACCAGAACCACAACCGCAGTGAGGATCAGCCCCAGAGGCATATTCTTATGGGGGTTCTTGATCTCACCGGACATATAGCAGGCCGCGCCCATGCCTTCGTAGGACCATGTGGTTGAAGCGATGCCGGCGATGAGTGCAGCAATGCCGCCGGTGGTCACGCCGCTCAGCCGCTCGGGGGAGAGCAGCAGATGGCCCTGCAGGTTAAACAGACCGATGCCGATGATCAGGGCAAAGGGCAGAATCTTCAGGGCCGTTATAAAGGTCTGGAATGCACCGCCATGCTCCACGGAGCGAAGATGGATAATCATGAACAGGATGACGAAGGCCACCGCGACAAATTTCAGAAGCAGACCATGGATAGGAATGAAGTAGGCCAGATAATTCACAATGGCAAGGGCCATGATCGAAATAGAAGGAGGATCAGTGGCCCAGAAACTGATCCAGCCGCAGAGAAAAGCCAGGGGCCGGGAACCTGCCTCCCGGAAATACACATATTGACCGCCATCCTCCGGGAAAGCGGACGCCAGCTCCGCATAGCAGAAGTTCGCAGGGATCTGGAGCAGGCCGCCGATGATGAAGGCCAGAAACAGGAACAGCGAGCTGCCCGCGGCATTTGCCACTTCAGACAGCGATGAGAAGATGCCGGAGCCTACGGTGGTACCGATACCCAGGGCGATGACCGCCCCCAGGCCTAGCTTTCGGCCCAGTTCTTTGGTGTTTTCAGACATGATAACCCTCCTTTTGGACCGGCCGGATGTGCGCGCCGGCAGTCCTTTCGCTCTTGCAAATATCGGGTGTATCGTTTCTCATTTGTTCCGCTATCACAACGGAGACCGTACCGCTCCGCTATAATACTGTGTGTTCCTCCACGATAATGAGGATCGTTCGCTGAGCGGGTCCGTCAAACTCGCAGAAGTAGACATCCTGGGCGCCGCCCCGGTCCAGCCTGCCGTCCCGGATCAGGAAGTGGCAGTGGTTCCCGGTCAGCATCGCCTTGAGGTGCCCCGTTGGGTTTCCGGCTGTGGAGCCATAGTCCCGCAGCATGCGGGCATGGCTGTAAGGGCGGTCCTCCGGGGCAAAGAGGGACAGGGCGATCTGAATGTCGCTCTCCAGACATTCCAGCGCCTCATTTACGGTGATCCCCGTGGTGGTGTGCTTGGTCAGGACCGTGACCATGCCGTTCTTCACGCCGCTTTCCGCAACGGTTTCCTCCACCTGCGGCGTCAGAACGATCATTTCGTTGTAGGCAGATGTCTGAAGGGTGATGCTTTTTAAGTACATATTGGATCCCCCTCCCGTGCCAGGCCCAGAAAGTCCAGGGCATTTCGTCCCCGGATCAGCTCCAGTGTGCTATCCCGCAATCCCAGCTCTTCCAGGGCGGATGCCATGCGGATCTGCTCAAACCTGGGATTGTCCGAGCCAAACATGACCTGATGCCGCAGGGAACGATCGATCCATGTGGCCGGAATGTCCCGGGTGAAGGTCTGGAGATAGAACTCCCGGGCGCTGTCGAAATACAGGCACGCGGTATCCGCGTAGACGTTGGGGTATTTCAGCATCAGCATGGCGGTCTCCCGGACCCAGGGCCAGCCGAAATGCCCCAGACAGATCCGCAGCTTCGGATGGGCCGCGGCCACCGCCTCGAATTCCAGCGGATGCCCCAACCGCGTCTGGGTATCCGGCTCCCAGGAAAGCCCTGCATGGAACAGGACCGGCTTGTCAAAGCGCTCGCAGATGGCGTAGATGGGCTCCAGCTCCGGGGCCGAAGGCAGGAACTTCTGCCGTCCGGGGTGCAGGTTCAGGCCCTGAAGCCCCAGCCGGAGAAAGGCGTCCTCCAGCTTTTCCACCGCTTTTGGGTCATGGGGGTCCACAGAGGCAAAGCCAAAAAACCGGTCCGGCGCCAGGTCCAGCAGCTCCCGAATCTCCTGATTGGAAACGACGACCTGTCCGATGCTCGTGGAATAATCCTGAGCCAGCAGGCACAGCCGGTCCAGTCCGGCACAGCGCATCTGATTGAAGATATGCGCCAGGGGAGCGGTACCGTTCTTGTGGATATCCAGCGCCTCATGACGCATTTCCTCCCGGGCTGGGTCCCGGTTGATCGGCTCATAGAAGGCCGGATGAACATGAATATCAATAAACATCGCCCGATCCTCAGAAGCCGGCCCGGTCCATCATGGTCCGCACGTTCTCGATAGCCCGGCGGGCATAGAACCGCGGCTCATTGATATAGCCGGTCACCAGCTCCAGCGTGGCGGTGCCTGCATAGCCAATCCGTTTGAGTTCGCAGAACAGTTCCGGAAGCGGCATCGCACCTTCACCGGGGAGAATGTGGCTGTCGGTACCCTGTTCGCCGTCGATGATGTGCATATGGTCCATTTTAGGGCCCAGCTTGTCGAAATAGGCCATGATGCTCTCGTGCTGGACGAAGGGCGGGACCACGTCGCACATCCCCACCAGATACGGGTTGTCGATGCGGCGGAACAGCTCTGCAAGATCGTTAGCCCGGGTGAAGAAATTGGACTCATAGGGGGTCAGCGGCTCCACTGTCAGCTTGACCTCCAGCTTGGCCGCGTAGTCGCCCAGCTCCCGGATCGTGGTTTCCAGCCGGGGCCAGAGCTCCTGATAGGTAGCCAGATAACCACCGTTGGCGGGACTGGTCAGCATGAACTCCGCGCCCATCTCCTTCGCCATGTCCAGACAGAGCCTGAGATACCGGACGGCGTCTTCCCGCTGGGATTCGGAGCCGATCATATAGTTGTAAGGATATGCATTGTGCTCCGGGGTGTAGCCGATGACCGGCATCTCGTATCGGTCGATCAGCCGGCGAACCTCCGTAATATCTCCCGCCTTCAGATCCGGGGCGTAGGCATGGGGCCGTCCGCCCCAGAGCTCAATGTAGTCGTAGCCGTACTCCTTCGCGTCCTGGAAGCAGTGTTCCAGGGGGTTGCGCTGATAGCCGGACGTAAACATACCGATTTTCATACAGAGATCCTCCTCTCACTGCCCGGTCCAGGGCTCAAATACCTGTACCACCTGCGCGGACACCTCCGCACCCTTTTCCATACACCGAATGACAGGCCATCCCTGCAGGATCCCGTACAGGAACCCGGCGATATAGCTGTCTCCGGCGCCCACGGTATTGACCACATGGGGAGCCGGCGAGATCCCGCAGGCGGTAAATTCCCTGCCGTCATAACAGAGGGACCCCGCATCGCCGAAGGTGGCCACCGCTGCGGCAAGGCCCTCCGCCACCTGATGCCGGAGAAAGTCCCGGACAGCCGGCCCGTCTCCTTCGTGCCAGGAGAAAAAGCCGTAGTCCACGAAGGGGCGGGTCTGCTCAATAATGGGATGATCCAGCCGGTCACAGTAGTCAAAACTGATCCGGATTGCCGGGTTCTTGGACCGAATGGCGGAAAGAACGTTCTCCGCTTTGCCCCAGAGGGCGGTATGGACCAGGTCATGCCGAGCCGCAAAGGCAATATCCTCCGCGTCGAACACCATGTTTTCCAGAACGCCCTCCACGTAGTCCCCGTGGACCCGGTCGGTGCCGTTCATATCCATATAGGTGATGGCTGTAGGTCCGTGGGCCACATGAAAGCGGGTCAGGTCCAGTCCCATCTCCCGCAGGACCCGCACCATCCAGGCCCCGTTTTCATCGTCTCCGGTGGTGCTGATCACAGAGGTCGGGATGCCGAGCTTTTGAAGATTCACCCCGGTATCCACCACATTTCCGGTTGGGTACTGGCGGTTTACTTCCCGGCCATCGATCATCCGGTAGACGTCGATGCAGTTGTCTCCCAGCATGGCAGCTTTCATACCGGTTTCCCTCCTTTCTTTGCGAAGAGGACTAGATAGGTTTATAATATTTTTATACCAATTTGAGTTTATTATACTGCTACTCCCGGCGGAGCGTCAACCCTTACGGCCGCAGAAAAAACAGACCAATTTTTGAATCTTTCGCCTAAAGTGTTCTACCTGTGAAAAGATATTTCATACCAATTTTGCAAACTAACGCTGATCGCCCGGTTCGGCGATAGTTTTTCTTTATATACCAATTCGGGTGAAAACCACAAGTTTTACCGCCCGACGATGTTCACATCCACGATTTTGGTGCAGCATGCTTGCTTTTCCGGTTGTACCGTGCTATGCTGATTTCAGCTTCAAAGCAGCAGTGTGCGAGCCGCTTTGAATGAAGCATCGTTTCTTATTTGATTCCAACAACCGCAGCAAAAACCGTGCCGCCAGAATGAGCGGTACGGTTTTTGCGCCTTTTTTGGATTTTGGTATAAGTTATAAACTGATTCATCTGCCGGTGTTTGCAGTGACGGCAGATCGGGAGGTACGATTCTTATGTCTCGAATCACCATGCAGGACGTTGCTGTGATGAGCGTCCAATATGTACAGTACAGTTTCCCCTACTATTTGCAGTCCATGGAGAAATGCGGCCTGAGCAAAGTGGATTTCTGGGGCGGCGCCCCCCATTACTGCCGGTTGGATCATCCTTCCTCTGCAGCAGCCCGACGGTGTCTGCTGGAGCTCCGCAGGCAGATCGAGGACCATGGAATGAAGACGGTCATTTACACGCCGGAGACGCTGGGCTATCCATTCAGCTATTCGGACCCGGGCCGGCGGCTGCGGGACCGGACAGTCGATTATATGCGATGGGCCATGGAGGATGCGCTGACTCTGGGGACGGATCGTGTATTTCTGAATACCGGCTGTCACAGCCGGGACCTTCCCCGGGCGGAGGGATGGAAACGGACGGTTGAGAGCTTCCAGACTCTCTGCGAATACGCCCGGTCTATGGGCGTCCGGCTGGTGCTGGAGCAGCTGCAGCCCTATGAGAGCAATCTGGTGACCACTCTGGGAGATATACAGGAGATGCTCCGCGAGGTGGATTCGGATGCCCTCCAGGTCTGTGTGGACCTGGTGGCCATGGAGGTAGCCGGGGAACAGCTTGTGGATTACTGCCGCAATCTGGGATCGAAGCTCCAGTGGGTGCACTATTCCGACAGCCACCATCTGATCCTAGGAGACGGCACCTTTGGCCGGGAAAAGCTGGAGGGTTATGTCCGGACACTGGAACAGTTCGACTATCAGAATTGTCTTGATCTGGAGATCAATGACTCGATCTATTGGGAGGATCCCCATGCCTCCATTCGGCGGTCGGCCTCGTATCTCAGGGAGTACCTGCCGGAGAGATAACATATCAAAGGAGCATCTCAACCATGACCATTCCTGCCATCGAAGCGCTGAAGGAAAAGGAGCTGCGTACGCGCATCTTCCGCCTTGCATGGCCTACCGTAACAGAAAACGCTCTGCAGACGGTGGTTCAGTATGTGGACACTGCGCAGGTGGGACAGCTGGGTGCAGCGGCTTCTGCGGCGGTGGGACTGACTTCCACCACGACCTGGCTGGTGAATGCCCCCTTGTGGGCCGTTGCCACGGGAATCCTGGCCTGCATTTCTCAGTCGCTGGGGGCAGGAGACCGGGAGCGGGCCGGGCGGGCGGCGGACCAGTCATTGCTGCTTGTTCTGATCCTTGGCTTTGCCATGACCCTCCTCACGCTTGTGATCAGCCCCTTCCTTCCTGTATGGCTTGGCGCGGACGAAGCCATTCGCCACGACGCATCCGTCTATTTTGCCGTCATCTGCGCACCGATGCTGTTCCGGGTGTCGAGTATCCTGTTTGCTGCGGTTCTGCGGGCATCCGGCGACACGCGGACGCCCATGTGGATCGGCCTGACGATGAATGCCATCAATATTCTGCTCAATTTCCTGTTGATCGGCGGGCCGAGAACGTGGCAGATCGGTCCCTGGTCCCTGCATCTATGGGGCGCGGGACTGGGTGTGGCCGGAGCGGCCATCGCTACGGCGGTATCCTATATCGCAGGCGGAATCCTGATGTTTCAGATGGCACGGAAATGCAGTCTGCTCTCCGGCCTCCGGCTCCGTTATGACCGGACTGTCATGGGTCAGTGCATGCGAATCAGCACCCCCATCGGCGCGGAGCATATCGTCTCCGCCCTGGGGCAGGTGGTTTTCACGGCCCTGATTGCCCGGTTGGGTACCGTGGCCGTGGCCGCCCATGCCATTGCCATCACAGCGGAACAGGCGTTTTATATTCCGGGATATGGGATGGAGACAGCTGCTTCCACACTCTCCGGCTTCTATTACGGGGCCGGAGACGAGAAAAAGCTGATGGCGTATTCCTCTGCGATTCTCACCTGCGCCGTAGTCCTGATGACCTTTCTGAGCCTGTTTCTGTTCCTGTTTCCTGCGTTTTTCATGGGAATCTTCACCCCGGATCGGGAGGTCATAGAGCTGGGGGCAAAGGTGCTTCGGATCGTATCTGTTTCAGAACCGTTTTACGCCGTGGTCATTATCCTTCAGGGTACATTCAACGGGGTGGGGGATGTCAAGGCGCCCCTTGCGTTCTCGCTAATGTGTATGTGGGGTGTGCGACTGGGGCTGACATTCCTCTGCGTGACCCGATTCCATCTGGGATTGACTGCGGTTTGGTGGTGTATGGTGACGGACAATCTGACCAGATTCGTCCTGATGGTTACCCGATACTGCGACAGAAAATGGCGGCGCCCAGGGTCCGCCAAATTGAGCATGTAAAGAAGGAGGTCCTTTATGAGTTGGATTGAATCCATGTTTGGGGTCCGGAAACCGATCATCGCGATGCTTCACCTGGACGCCCTGCCCGGTGATCCCCGGTTCCGCCGGGAAACCTCGATACAGGAGATTGCAGCCCACGCCGGAGCGGATCTGGAGGCGCTCCAGAATGGGGGTGTGGACGGGGTCCTGTTTTCCAATGAGTTCAGCCTGCCCTACCAGCGGACGATGGATATGGTGACACCTGCCGCTATGGCTTATGTGATCGGAGCGCTCCGATCAGAGCTGCGGGTGCCCTTCGGCGTAGACGCCATTTCCGACGGCGGGGCCACACTGGAGCTGGCGGCTGCGGTAGGCGCAGATTTTGTTCGCGGCACCTTCTCTGGTGTGTATGTGGGGGACGGCGGACTGTACAACAACGACTTCGCAACGCTGATGCGGCGAAAGGCCGCTCTGCCCCTCGACAGCCTGAAAATGCTATATTTCATCAATCCGGAGTCCGACCGGAATCTTGACCTGCGTCCCCTGCAGGAAATCGCTGCCTCCACGATTTTCAAGGTACATCCCGACGGCCTCTGCATCTCTGCTAACGCCGCCGGACAGGATGTGGACGAGGAACTGATTGCTGCGGTCAAAAGCCGGAACCCAGAGGTAGCGGTACTGTGCAATACAGGCTGCCGGCCTGACACCATTATCCGAAAGCTGTGTGTGGCGGACGCGGCGGTGGTGGGAACCTACTTTAAGCAGGGCGGAAAGCTGGAGAACGAGCGGCTGGAAAACGTCCGGGTAGACGCGGCACGGGTCCGGATGTTTATGGATGTGGTACGGGAATTCCGCACGACGCTCTGACAGGAGGACATACCATGGCTTATTTTATGGGGATCGATACAGGGACCAATTCCTCCAAAGGCATCCTGATGGATGACCAAGGGGAGATCCTTGCGATGCAGACCACGCAGCATGAGATGCAAAATCCGAAGCCCGGTCACTATGAGCACGATGCGGATACGGACTGGTGGGGAGATTTCTGCCGGATCAGCCGGGGTCTGCTTCGGGAGACTGGCGTGGATCCCGGACAAATCAAGGCAGTGGGGATCAGTGCCCTTGGCGCAGACTGTCTCCCCGTGGATGAAGCATGCAACCCCCTCCGAAAGGCCATCCTTTACGGGATCGACGCCCGGGCCACAGAGGAGATGGAGCAGCTGACGCAGATGTATGGGCAGGAGCAGATCCTGGCCTGGTACGGGCGGCCCCTCTGCTCCAGCGATGTAATGCCCAAGATTCTCTGGATCAAGAATAAAGAGCCGGAGGTCTACGCAAAGACCTGCAAATTTTTGACCGGTTCCAGCTACATTACAGCCAAACTCACCGGCAGCTATGTGGTCGACCGATTTCTCGGCCTTGCCAGCTTCAATCCGCTCTATGATCCGGAGACATGGAAGCCTGTTCCGGAGCTCTGCGCTCCGGTCTGCCGTCCGGATCAGCTGGCGGAGATCCGGGAGGCTGCGGATATCGCCGGATATGTGACGGAAAGCGCCGCAGCGCAGACGGGTCTGGCGCCCGGCACCCCGGTCATCACCGGAACGGATGACTCCGGGGCGGAAGCCATCAGCTGCGGTGTGGTGGAACCGGGGAAGATGATGCTCCAGCTGGGATCGTCGGTCTATATGATCCTGGGGACAGACCGGCTCATCGATGACCCGAGGCTATGGCGGGAAGAATTTATCGTACCAGGCCTGTGCGATATATCTGCCGGGACCAATACGGCTGGAAGTCTGACCAAATGGTATCGTGACACGATCTTCCCCGATGCCCTTGAGCAGGAGCGGTCCGGCGGTGGGAATGCCTATCAGGCCATGCTTTCTGGAGTAGCCGAGATCCCGCCCGGCAGCGACGGGCTGATCACGCTGCCCTACCTTGCGGGGGAACGGACTCCGGTCAATGATCCGGAAGCCCGCGGCGTTCTGTTTGGGCTGACGCTTCGCCACACCAGAGCGCATCTGTACCGTAGCGCCCTGGAGGCCGTAGGCTATTCTGTGGCACAGCAGGTCCGGATCATGGAATCCCACCCGGAGGCCCGTGTGGATCGGATTATTGCGGTGGGAGGCGGAGCGCAAAATCCGATTTGGCTGCAAATCATCGCCGATATTCTCGGAAAGCCAGTTTCGACGCCAAAAGAAACGGTCGGAGCCTGCTACGGGGATGCGTTGATGGCCGCCCTGGGTGTGAAATGGCCCGGGTTTGAGACCTATGCGTCCTTAACAAAATACATCCGGGCGGGCCGGACCTATATTCCGGATCCCTCTGCCCACAGCCGATATGCACCATATCTCGCAATTTATGATGAGCTCTATTCAGCGACTGCCCAGTTTGCGCATCGTCTCAGCAGACTATGTGGGGAGGAAGGATGAGAGCACCGATGCTGTTCGGCCGCATAATAAGAACATAGTTATCCGGCAGGAAATCGGACATACTTCCATTTTCCTGCCGGATATCTCATTATGAACAAACTCCAGAACGAAACGCTGAAAGAAGCCGTTGAGCTGCCACAGTTATGAGATGCTCCAGCGAAGGATGGAACCTCATATTAACGAAAGAGAGAATCGTTCAACGGATCAATCCTTGCCTAGAATGATTGTAATTAGGTTATAAACAGCGCACCCTATATCACAACTGTTCCGTTGCTGCGGTACATTCACTGTGCTACAATATTCCCGTTACAAGTTTTCAAAAACAGGAACATTTTTCTTTTCTGAATGTCGTAATAAAGTAGAACGGCATTACAGGAAGGAGGTGCAGCCAATGCCAATCTTGATGAAACGGAAGGACGGAACCATCACAACCTACCGAAACGCCGAATTTATCCCGGCGTATCTATTCATCCCGGAGGAAATCATCCAAAAGTGCCCACAGGAGATCAAGCGGCTTCCCCGCCAGGTCGGACGTTTTTTCAGAGACTGGAACACAATCGAAATCATAGAGAGCGATCTGTTCCTGGATCTGATCATCGACGCATACGCCTTTATGGTCTGGCCCTATCTGGGCGTGGGCGGTTCCATGGAACGGTTCTCCGGCTATGAACCGGCCTGGATTTTTGCCCACAGCCCGGGCTATTGGATCCAGGGCTTGATGGATGCCGGTGTCATGCCAACAGCAGAAGAATTAGGGAGTCTGAGTCCAGAGATATACGTAGACTATGTTTCTCTGGAAGCCGCCAGCGCATTATTCTCATTCATCGTACCCCTTACGATGGAAAAGTATGATATGCCTGAGATCATAGAGGTTGCGAGGGAGTTCCGCTGCTTTGAGGACTTTGACACCCGGCACAGCAACCAAAAGACCGACTTCTACCGCCGCTGGTATCACACGCGCTCCATCCGCGCAGAGCTTTCCCTGGAGCAACTGCTCCATCCCGACCAGGAAGAGGATGAGGATGGAAAGAAAAAGGAACGGGATATGCCGGATCCGCGTGTGGATGTGGATGAAGAAGTGGTCGCTGCCGTAGACACAGACCGTTTCCTGGCCGGGCTTTCCGAAAAGGACCGTGCGATTTTGAATCTCCGGCTCTCCGGGCACACGCTGGAGGAGATCGCGGAAAAACTGGGGTACAAAAACCACAGCGGCGTTCTCAAGCGCATCCGAAAGATCGGGAAAGCCTATGAGAAATACGCCGGGATAAGCTTGGGATTTGAGCAACAGAAAATCTCTGCATGAGCACCTGCTGTATGACTGGCAGGTGTTTTTTTGCGCCAATAAGGAGGAATTGCAAACATGAAAGATCACAACGGAATCAAAATCATCGGCATCGACCACGGCTATGGGAACATGAAAACCGCCAACGCCTGCTTTCCCACCGGCCTGATTGATTACGATCAGGAGCCCACGTTCAAACAGAACTTGCTGATCTATGACGGCAGGTATTACACCGTCGGGACCGGGCACAAGGAGTTCCACGGCGACAAGATCCTGGACGAAGACTACTACATCCTGACCCTTGCTGCCATAGCCAGAGAGCTCAGCACGCAGAATCTGACTACTGCCACGGTCTATCTGGCAGCGGGCCTGCCCCTGTCCTGGGTTTCCGGTCAGACGGCGGCATTCAAAGAGTATCTGCTCCGGAACAAGACCGTGGATTTCATCTTCCGGGGCGTGAATTATCACATCAACCTGGCGGGAGCGGCTGTCTTTCCCCAGGGCTTTGCTGCCGTGGCGGACAAGCTCTCCACAATGGCTGGGGTAAACCTGCTCTGTGACATCGGCAATGGCACCATGAACGTTCTGAAAATCGTGGACGGTCAGCCGGATCCCAGGCAGATGTTCACGGAGAAATACGGCACCAACCAGTGCGCCATCGCCGTGCGGGAGAACCTTCTGCGCCGGTTCCATGCCGCGGTGGACGATTCCATCATCAATCAGGTGTTCCGTACGGGGACGGCAGACATTGCGCCGGAGTACCTGACCGTCATTATTGACACGGCCAGAGAATACACAGCGGGGATCTTCCGTCTGCTCCGGGACCATGAATATGATCCCAACCTGATGCGGCTCCATGTGGTGGGCGGAGGCGGCTGCCTGGTAAAGCACTTTGGGGAATACGACCATGACCGGGTGACCATCCTGGATGACATTTGCGCCACAGCCAGGGGTTACGAGTACATGGCAGAGAAGGTTCTCCGGCGCAGCGGTGGAATCCGGTGAAGGAGATCCGGCGGACAGACATCCGGTTCAATCTCACCCGGGAGGAGGACCGCCGGGCCTGGGAGTATCTTCATACGGCAGGCGCCAAGCAGAACCGTCTGATCATTCAGGCGATCAATGCCTATGCTGACATGGAAAGCCGGAATGCCTGGCAGGAAACACTCATGCGGGAGATCGACCACAGCGTCCGCGAAGCGGTCCGGGAGACATTGGGCAATGTAGTTCTGGAAACACCTGATCCCACAGAGAACGCACAGTATAAATCGCCCCAGCAGGAGAACGATGATGCGATGTTCGACTTCCTGGACAGCTTCCAGGTATGACGGTGTTTTTCACGGTGAAAAACGGGCTCCAAACCGGCTGCTTTCAAAAGTACCGTGATATTTCCCGGTAATCCAAAGCCGGCAACTAGCCGGCTCGATTGACCATTTCGGTGGGACCGATCAATCAGATGAGAAAGAACTCCCACCCCGGGACACCCGTGTCTCAGGGTGGAACAAGCAGGGAACTTGTATTGCAAGTTCCAAACAGAGCCCCTCCCGGAGACTCTGACTTTGGGGGCTGCCGCCCCCAATCCCCCGGCAACCACGATATTACAAAAGGAAGTGATGATACGACCCATCGAACCAAAAGCATCTACACCAGAGTGACCCCGCAGGAGAAACAGCACATCCAGGTCAAAGCCCGCACTTGCGGGCTTTCCGTTTCGGAATACCTCAGGCAGCGGGCATTGGGCTTTGCGCCGCGGGCCATCCCACCGGAGGATCTGCATCTGCTGCGGGCGGAACTCCTGCGCCTGAGAAAAGCAGAACGTGCACCAGATGCAGATCAGGCGATCCAAGGCGTGCTGGATGAAATCCGGGACACCTTCATCCTCCCGGGGAGGGACAGCTGATGGCAACCACCGGCTTCTGGCCTGTGAAGGGCAGCCTGAAAAGGGTCCTCGAATATGCTGACAACCCGGATAAGACCACCGACAGAAAGTACCTGGACGACGATCTTGCGAAGGTGCTTCGCTATGCACAGAATGCGGAAAAGACCGATCAGAAGATGTACGTCTCCGGCGTCAACTGCTCCGCCGACCACGCCTATGAGGACATGATGGCCACCAAGCGCCGCTTCGGGAAACTGGGCGGCAACGTGGCCTATCACGGGTATCAGAGCTTCAAAACCGGCGAGGTCACTCCGGAACAGGCCCATCAGATTGGGATTGAGACTGCCCGGCGGATGTGGGGCGACGAATATGAAATTCTGGTGACCACCCACCTGAACACGGATAACGTCCATAATCACATCGTCGTGAACTCCGTATCCTTCCGAACCGGGAGGAAGTTTGAGAACCATATCAAGGACCACTACCGGCTGCGGGAAATCTCCGATGAAATCTGCCGGGGCTATTGCCTGTCCGTATTGGAGGACTCCAGCTTCTACGGCGGCGAAAAAGGCGCCTATTGGGTTCACAAGGCTGGAAACCTTACTCACCGGGATATTCTCAAACAGGACCTGGAGGAATGCCTGCAATACGCCCTGACCTGGGACAGTTTTCTCTCAGAGCTCCATTCCATGGGCTATTCCTATGACCCCACCCGGCATTCCATCAAAGCGGAAGGCTGGAAACGGGCGGTCCGGCTGGAGCGGATGGGCTATTCCAGGGAAAACATCATGCGCAGGTTGGACAGCAATCTGTACGCAGACGGTGCCGTCCAACGGTGGAACGCCTATGCGGCCCGGCGACCCCGGCAGTATCCGCTGCTGGACCTGGCGGAGCAGCTCTCCTTCTCTGTGACCCACACCCACGATCTGGGGAAGATGGCCGTTGACATGGTTTTCCTGATTCTGATCTGTCTGTTGACCGGGTGCCAGGAAAAGGACAGCAAACCGTCCCGCCCGCTCTCCCCGGCGCTCCGAGCAGAACTGTCCAAACTGGAACAACATCAGGAAGCCTACAGGCTCCTCACCGAACGGGACATCCATTCGGCTGAGGAGCTTTCTGCATTCATTGAGACCACGGAGCGCACCATTCAGGCACTGGAAAAGCAGAGACAGAGTTGCCGCAATCATCTCCGCAGGAAAAAACCGCCGGAGGAGACGGTGGAATATCGAGGCAAGATTGCAGAAATCACGCAGGCCCTTACCATACAAAGGAAGTACCTGCTGACAGCCATCCGCGCAAAGGCGGATTCAGAACGTATGAAAGAACTGTTGGAAACGGAGCGCCGGATGGAACTGGACGCAACCAATCGAGAAAGGGGCAGATCGAGATAAAAGAAATTGTAAATATTCCTATTGCCAGACTCCACGCCTTTGAAGGCAATCCCTTCAAAGTGCTGGACAATGCCGAGATGAACGAATTGATTGAAAGTATTCAGGAAAACGGCATTCTCTCTCCGCTGATCATTCGCCCTCTGGAGGGAACAGCAGATGAATACGAAGTAGTCTCCGGCCACCGGAGATTGCACGCGGCGATTAAGGCAGGGATTGAAAGTGTCCCTGCCTTGATCTACCCCATCGGCCGTGACGCCGCTTCTGTTATGGTTGTGGACAGCAATCTCCATCGGGAGCATATCCTGCCCAGTGAGAAAGCCTTTGCCTACAAGCTGAAAATGGAGGCGTTGAAGCATCAGGGCAAGCGGACGGACCTCACTTCGTCGCAAGTTGCGACAAAGTATGATGCTGCCGCTCAGATTGGTGCAGCCTGTAATGAGAGCCGAGATCAGGTGTTCCGCTACATCCGCCTGACCTATTTAATCCCCGCGCTGCTGAACCTGCTGGACGAAGGTAGAGTCGCTTTTTCCGTAGGCGTGGAACTGTCCTATCTGGACAAGCCCGCTCAGGAATATCTGGCGGAACTGATCCAGCGGGACGAGCATACGCCCTCCTACTCCCAGGCTGTGCGGATGCACAAGTGCTGCATGGGCCTGGCCACCATCACGGAGGAACAGCTCGAATCCATCATGGCGGAGGAAAAGCCCAATCAGAAAGAGCAGATCAAATTCCGCCGGGAGGAGCTGGAACGGTACTTCCCCGGTTACTGTACGGATCAGAAGATCAAGCAGGATATTCTGGCGGGTCTGGAGCTGCTGAAACGTCAGAGAGAGCGCAACCGGGACCGGGACGCACGATAAGGGAGGTGCAGGATATCGATTATGGATAATACCCGCGCACCTAAGACGGAACCCCTTGAACAGATCGTGATAGACCCGATGCATGATGAGATGCAGATCCCGGACCACGCAATCCGCCGCATTGCGCGGTTTCTGCTGCCCAAAATACAGGCAGAATTCACGCAGAAGGAGCAATCCGATGAAACCCGCAACGGGTGAGCGCTTGCTCACCCTTACATAGCCCGCACATTTGCAGGCAGATTCAAAATCAGTATAATATTTAGCAAGGAGTGAATCTCATGAAAGCAGTGATCTATGCGCGGTATTCATCGGACAGCCAGCGGGAGGAATCCATTGAGGGACAGATCCGGGAATGTACGGAATATGCCGAGCGGAGCGGCATCACAATTCTCAGGAGTTACATCGACCGTGCGCTCTCCGCCCGGACTGCAGACCGCCCGGAATTTCAGCGTATGATCCGGGACAGTGAAACCGGACTGTTCGACACAGTACTGGTGTGGAAGCTGGACCGGTTCTCCCGGGACCGCTATGACAGTGCCCACTACAAACACATTCTGAAGAAGAACGGCGTCAAGGTGATCTCCGCCAAAGAAAACATTTCAGACGGACCAGAGGGAATCATTCTGGAGTCCATGCTGGAGGGGTATGCCGAATACTATTCGGCAGAGCTGTCTCAGAAAATACAGCGTGGTCAGATGGAGAATGCTATGAAATGCAAAAACAATGGTGGAAATACACCCCTGGGCTATTACGTGGACAAGACCACCCACGCCCTCGCAATCGACTCTCTGACAGCACCTGTCATTTCGGAAATCTTCACGCGCTATGACAGTGGCGACAGCATCCGGGATATCACGGAATCTCTGAACCATCGGGGTCTCAAGACATCCAAGGGAAAGGGGTTCACCATTGGCGGCGTCAGTCTGATTCTCAAAAACAGGAAGTACATCGGGGAGTACAAATACAAGGATGTAATCATCCCGGATGGAATCCCGGCAATCATCGATCAAGACATGTTTGAAAGGGTGCAGCGCAGAATGGAAATCAACAAAAAGGCTCCGGGACGAACCAAAGCGGATCAGGATTATCTGCTGACCACAAAGCTGTTTTGCGGGACCTGTGGGCGGATGATGGCCGGCGAAAGCGGAACCAGCGCAAGCGGCGGCGTCAAGTATCACTACTACAAGTGCGGCGGGGCAAAGCGCCACCTCGGATGCAAGCGGAAGCCTTTGAAGAAAGACTGGATCGAAAAGGTCGCGGTTGTACTTACCATTAACACAGTTCTGACCGACAGAAACATGGATCGAATTGCAGATGCGGTTGTCATCATGCAGGATGAGGAAGACACCATGATTCCCGCATTAGAGCGTCAGCTCCGCGATTGCGAGAAGGGCATCAACAATCTGCTCAATGCCATACAGGCGGGCGTACTCACATCATCCACAAAAGAACGTCTGGAACAGTTGGAGCAGCAGCGGGACAACCTCAGCTGCGAAATCCTCCAGAGAAGAATGGAACGGCCTAAATATACGAAAGAGGAAATTGTTCGGTGGATCGGCCGGTACAAATACGGCAACATTGACGACAAAGACTACCAGAAGGAGATCATCGATACTTTCCTCAATTCGATCTATGTATACGATGATCGGCTGGTATTTACCTACAACTATAAGGACGGAACGGAGACGCTGACCCTGGAAGAGATCGAAGCGGCGTTCGGTTCGGATTTGACGCAGTATGCTCCACCAGTGAAAACAGCGCCGAAACTAACAAGTTTCGGCGCTGTTTTTGTCTGCCCTAAACGATCCACCGCAGTTCCGGAATCAGGCGAAGGAGCAAAGAGCCTGATTGATGGGTTGGAATATTCACTTTCTGTTGTATTTGTATCGGACCGATTGCAAACGGATGTTTCAATGGTTATAGTCTTTTTAGAGTCCGTACTATGCGAATTCGGAATAAGGAGGATGAATATGAAACTACGACGGCTGATTGCGCTGCTCCTGGCGGTGCTGGCAATCTGGATGTTCACGCTGCCGGTCCTGGCGGACGGTCCTGAGGGAGCGGCTCCGGCGGAGAGCGAAGATACCGCCGCGGAAGAGGTGCCGCAGGGCAACCAGATGGAGGGGAACTGGATCTATGAGGTTTCCCAGCCCATGGGCATGGGCGGTCCCGGCGGGCCGCCTCCTGGGGGAATGCCCGGAGGAATGGGCGGCTTTGATCCCTTTATGATGGGCGGCGGCGATCCCACGGCCACCCTGCTGTGGGGAGACGGCAATGAAAAGACCGGGAACGTTGTGATGATCCCTGCCGCTTTGGGCGGATATGAGGTCACCACCATCGGAAACGGCGCCCAGACCATTTCTTCCAACAACAAGAACGACGATGTGTATGTGCTGTTCGCCGAGGGAATCACCACGTTTTCCCCCCGGATGATCTACGACTACAACTCCACCAGCGGATGGTCCATCCCCGAGAGCGTGACCTCCATTGCGGAGGGGACGTTCCTGTCCTGCCCGGGTACGTTCTACGGCGTGTCCGGCTCTGCTGCGGAGACCTACGCCGCATCGGACGCCTCCCGGGATTTCGTGGACTATTCTGCCGACGGCAGCGCCGCGTTCTCCGTCGTGTCTGAGGACGGCGGCTATATCCAGCCCAACGGTACCTATTATCTGCCCTCCGGCATGCTGGACGGCAATCATAAGATCACATTCCGGATCGTGGCGGATTATCAGTATCAGATCGATTCCCTGACCGTGGACGGTACGGACGTCCCGGAGGCTGCAGGTAAGAGCGATTATGATCTGGAGTACACCTTCACGGCGGGCTCCGGCGGTATCACCGTCGCCTTCGCGGAGGACCCTGACGACAGCCGGGATCCTGCGGCCATGGCCCAGTCCTTCGACTACGACGCACCGGAGATCATGGAGGGCGCAGTGGCTGATGGGGCGGAGCTGCCGGAGGATGTGAACGACTACATCGGGGTGAACACCGGCTCCACCGCGAAATATGACAACACCATGGGCATTTCCACCGGCGCCTATTACGCCGCAGACGGGAAGGTCTACAAGATGGTCAAGGCGTATCAGGACACCGACGAGGCCAAATACATGTCCAAGGCCGAGGCCATCAACGGCGTCTATGAGGCGGACAAACTGGTTTTCGGCAAGGACTATGACCTGATCCGGCTGTACAACTACTATGAGGACGTCCAGTCCGGCCCGGCCCGGGGCGTGGTGGAGCTGTACTGCACCTATCTCTACCAGGAGATTTCTCCGGAGGATGTGGAGCCGGAGAACAGAGTGGACAACAGCCACATCAATACCGCGTCGGTCTTTGTACAGGCGGGGGGAGACTTGACCCTCAGCGACTTCACCTCCTACTGCTACACTGCGGGAAAGGGCCCCTCTGAAGCGGGCAACTTCTTCGGCATGGGATCTGCGATCCACGCCGACGGCGGCGACGGGACTTCTCCCGCGACCACGATCATCAACAAGGCAACATCGTCCCTGACTCTGCGCAATCCGCAGGTCCTGGGAACGGTGAACTCGGTCTACGCCACGGCCCACGGCGTCATTGAGATCGAGGGCGGCAATATCTTCTCCTGCTCTTCCGGCGGCCACGGGCCCTATGTCTCCACAGGCGGCGACATCCTCCTCAACACAGAGGGGACGGACCTTGTGCTGGAGGACGGTATGGTGAACCGGGTCACCGAGAACCTGACGGCGGCCAAACGGCCCGACCGGGATCTGGGCACCATGGCCCGGAATGCAGAGGGCAGCATGGAGGGCGTCTATCAGGATCACCCGGAGGATGTGACGGTGATCGTGACCGGAGATGAGGCGGGAACCGCCCTGGCCACCGACTCCGGCGGCGGCGTGATCGTGGCGAACCAGGTGGTCACAAAGACCTTCGGCCTTCGCTGCGCCGGCGTCTACTCCATCGGCTCCAATGAGTCCTGGGTCTACTGCTACAACTCCAGCCTGACCTCCTATCTGGATGCGGGACTCTGCTCCGCTTCCGGCGGCTATATCTTCGCCTATAACTGCGACATCGGCGGCGTCATGGGAATCAAGTGCCGGGCAGGCGGAACCTCCGACGCGGAGGAGACCGGCGTGCATGTGACGAACTCCAGAGTGGCGGCCTACTTTGACGCGGAGGAGATGAAAAACGCCTACGACGTGGGCGACGCTGAGACCATGCGGGAAAAACTCAGCTCCGGCGAGATCGACATCGATCAGATCGGCGTGGGGTATTCCCAGCTGAATATGTTCCTGGACAAGGCGAACACGCCGAAGTTCTATGAGGATTCCCTGGACTGGTGGTTCACGGACCGCTCCAAGACCCCCGGCTATTCCGGCGGCAACAAATTCGCAGTGATCTATGTGGAGAATTCCTCCACGCCGATCTACGTGGAGGCGTCCAAGCTGGTGAACCGGAACTATGAGGAGAATGGGGATCCTTCCAAGCTGGAAGCGGGCATGACCCCTGCGGACAACCTGCTCCTGAGCGTGGAGGGCGCAGGTTCCGCCACGATCTTCTTCAAGGATGAGAACGATCAGACGCCCTGGGACCTGACCGGAGAGGATGCGGGAACCACGGAGCTGACCGGCGACTTCTACATCGGCGCTTACTCCCAGGGAGGCGGCGGCCCGGACGTGGGCAACGGTCCCAACGCGGCGGCGCTGTATTTTGAAAACTCCCAGTGGGAAGGCACTGTCATCTACGGGGACTATCTGGACGGCCAGGACATCACAGGCGAATGCACGCTGAGCTTTGACTTGAATTCCCGGTGGAAGGTCACAGGGGACACCTATGTGGCGGATCTGGAACTGATGGACCCGGAGAACATCACCGCGGACACGCCCGTCACCGTGTATTTCGGCGCAACGGAGTCCGTGGTGGCCGGGACGTATGGCAATGTGACTCTTGTCGGCCCCGGAGTGGATGCGTGGCCGGAGCGTCCGGCACCCGAAGAAGAGCCTGCTCCAGAGACGGCGCCAGATGCTGAGGAGGTTTCCTCCGCAGCCGAGGAGACTGCGTCTCCTGCGGAAGCTGCGCCTGAACCTGAGGAAACGGCGGAAGCCGAGGCAGAAGTCTCTAATGTTGAGCCTGCCCGGAATGGGGAAACTTCCGGACGGGGCGTTTCCGGCGGCGCCATTGCCGGAATCGCTGCGGCGGTCGTGGTGATCGGCGGCGGCGCGGCCTTCGCAGTGCGGAAAAAGAATCAGAAATAAAGACAGAAGGCAGCCGCTTTGTCCTGCGGGATGGAGCGGCTGCTTTTTCTGCAATCATTTTTGAGCTGTCGAAATGTGCCGGGGTGGTTGATTTCGTCAGATGAGATTGAGGATTGTCCGGCTTCGTGGTATGCTATAAGAGCAATACAACAGCATTGAGGTTGACATAATACATTTGGTTGTGCCGAAAAACCGGCCATGGAAAGGAGCCGTTTTATGAATCCCTATTATCCCAATTTGCTCTCCCCACTGCAGGTGGGGAATGTGATCCTGAAAAACCGGATGATCTGTCCCCCCTCGGAGCCTCACCACGCCCAGGCGGGGGAGAACTGGCCCTCAGACAATCTCATCGAATGCTACGCGGAGCGGGCCAGAGGCGGCGCCGCCATCGTTACCTGCGACGGCAACAGCTTTGGCACCCGGAAGGGCGGAAACGGCTGGGACGCCTCCGACCCTGACGCACAGATTTATATGTCCCAGATGGCGGACGCGGTCCACTTCTACGGCGCCCGCGCCCACGGCGTCATCATGATGTTTGCCCCCATGGGCCAGGACGCCTCCGCCAATGTGCCTCAGATCCGTATGATGCCCGGATCCAAAGCCACGCTGACCTCTGACAAGACGGAGATCCCCACGGAGAAGCTCTATGAGCTCATCGAGCAGTACTCCGACCTGGCCAAGCACATGGCGGATTGCGGTTTTGACGGCACCTATATTCATATGTCCTACCGGATGGTACTGCCGGGCCGGATGCTTTCACCCATCACCAACCGGCGGACGGACGAGTTCGGCGGCAGCTTTGAAAACCGGATCCGGTTCTCCCTGTTGCTGTGCAAGCGGATCAAGGAGAAGTGCGGCAGGAACTTCACCATCGAGGCATCCATCTCCGGCCACGATATTGAGCCAGAGGGCTGGAATCTGGACGATACGGTCGCCTTCGCCAAGGCCGCCGAGGGACTGATCGATATCCTGACCATCCGCTCCATGGAGCTGGACAACCAGCACCCCACCGGGTTTGCCAAATCCAGAACGCCGTTCCTCTACATGGCGGAGTATCTTAAGCAGCACGGCGTCAAGCAGGCGGTGGCCGCCTCCGCGGGATTCTTTGATCCCGAGGACTGCGAGCAGGCTATCGCTCAGGGTAAGGCGGATCTTCTGAGCATGGCCCGGGCCTACGTCTCCAACCCTAATTATGGCCAGCTGCTCTATGCGGGCAAGGCCGACGAGATCATTCCCTGCCTCCGCTGCAACAAGTGCCATACCCCGAACCATCAGCTGACGGTCTGCGTGGTGAATCCGCGTTTCGGCTCGGAGAAGACCATGGACCGGCGCATCACGGCTCCGGCCGGGCAGAAGAACGTGGCCATCATCGGCGGCGGTCCCGCAGGTATGAAGGCTGCCATCGTGGCGGCGGAGCGGGGTCATCAGGTGACGATCTACGAGAAGAATGACCATCTGGGCGGCATGATCGACCACAGCAGGTATGCCTCCTTCAAATGGCCCATGCTGAATCTGTTGAAGTACTTCGAGCGGAAGTGCGCGGAGAATCCCAACATCACGATCCATCTGGACTGCGATCCTGAGCCGGCGTGGCTGGAGGCGCAGGGATATGACGTGGTGATCGCTGCCACCGGATCTGTGCCCATCGTTCCGCCCATCCCCGGGATCGAGACCGCCATTCCCGCGACCCGGGCCTTCGGCCACGAGGAGTTCGTGGACGACAATGTGGTCATCATCGGCGGCGGCGAGATCGGCGTGGAGACGGGCCTGCATCTGGCCCAGCAGGGCAAAAAGGTCACCGTCATCGAGATGAAGGACGTGGCGGCGGAAGAGGCAAGGCGCGTGCACTACTACAACATGTTCATCGATGCGGTGGAGGAGTATGCGGACAACCTGAACATCATCCTGAAGGCCACCTGCACCGGCATTGACGCCCAGGGCGTCTCCTACCGGGATGAGGCAGGGGAGACCCACACGGTTCCGGCGGGCACGGTCCTTCTGGCGGCAGGCATGCGCTCCGACATCACCGGCGCCGCCAGGTATATGAATTGCGGCAAGGCCTTCTATACCATCGGCGACTGCGGCCAGATGGGCAACCTGCAGACCGCCATCCGCAGCGGCTACTGCATCGCCAACAGCATCTGAGGAAGACCGGAAAGACGGAGGCGGATCCATGACGGAAAAGGAAAAAATGCTGTCGGGAATGCTCTATGACCCGGCAGACAGGGAACTCTCCACGCTCCGGGCCAAGGCCCATCGGCTCAGCGCGGAATACAACGCTACCTATGAAACCGAGGAGACGCGCCGGAGGGAGATCCTGCGGGAGCTCATCCCCGACCAAGGGGCGGGGGTATATCTCCAGGGTCCGGTGCAGTTTGATTACGGCTGTTTTACGTCGATCGGAGATAACACCTACGCGAATTTCAATTTCACCTGCCTGGACTGCTGCCCGGTGCACATCGGCAGCAACGTGTTCTTCGGCCCCAATGTGTCGATCCTGACCCCAATGCATCCTCTGCGGTGGCAGGAGCGAAACCTGTACCGCCGGGAAGACGGGGTAATGACGGACAGGGAATACGCCCGTCCCATCACCATTGAGGACAACTGCTGGATTGCCGGAAGCGTCACGATCTGCGGCGGCGTCACCATCGGCACGGGAAGTGTCATCGGCGCCGGCAGCGTCGTGACCAGGGACATTCCCGGCGGTGTGATCGCGGCAGGCGTTCCCTGCCGGGTGATCCGGGAGATCACGGACGACGACAAGATGTAAACGAAAAGAAATCAGGGCCTCCGGCTGTGCCGGAGGCCCTGAGCTTTTCATATGTTGGAGCCTGAAGGGGACCGTATCAGAACAGGCCCATCAGGTTGAAGGCCACGATCAGACCGGAGAACACGATGGAGACCGTGGACACCAGCTTGATCAGGATGTTCAGGGAAGGACCGGAGGTATCCTTGAAGGGATCGCCCACGGTGTCGCCCACAACGGCAGCCTTGTGCTGATCGGAGCCCTTGCCGCCGTGGTTGCCCCGCTCTATGTACTTCTTGGCGTTGTCCCAAGCGCCGCCGGCGTTGGACATAAACACAGCCATGGCGAAGCCGGTGACGGACACGCCGCCCAGCAGGCCCACAACGCCGGTGGGTCCAAGGATCAGACCGGTGACGATGGGAACGATAATGGCCAGCAGCGCGGGAACCACCATCTCGTGAAGAGCGCCCTTGGTGCACATGGCAACGCAGGCCTGATAGTCAGGATCTGCCTTGTAGTCCATGATGCCGGGGATCTCCTTGAACTGACGGCGGACCTCCACCACGATGGACTGGGCAGCGGTCTGCACAGCGCTCATGGTAAAGGCGGAGAACACGAAGGTCAGCATGGCGCCGACAAACAGGCCCACCAGAACCGTGGGGCTGGTCAGGGTGAAGTCCAAAACAGTATCGGGAGTCTTGTCCTGCACGATGTTCACATAGGACACCAGCAGAGCCAGAGCGGTCAGAGTAGCGGAG